>JAIRND010000196.1 GCA_031258225.1 Treponema sp.
CCACCGCGTACGCCGCCCCCACCAGTTCCATCTTAAAGTTATCAAGAAAATACGTTACTTCTTCCTCTGTCCCGTTTTCAGGCGGGGAGACGTGGACTTTTATCTCCGGCATCACAACAACCCGCACAAACGGCTCATCCGCTTCCGCCGTACCCGCTTCCTCCTGCGCGCCCGCGGCCGCCGGGTAAAGCGTATAAAGAAGTATAAGCAGTAGTACCAGTACGACGGCGGTCAATTTCATTGTTCCTTCTCGCGCAACAGCCCCTGGATTTTCTCGCGCAGCGTATCCCGGCGCACGGGCTTTCGCAGGTAACCCTGCACCCCGTAGATATGGGCCAGTTCCTCCGTCTCGAACTCGGTACCGCCGGAGATCATCAGGACCGGAATATCTTTGAATACCCCCCGGTTCTTTGTTACCAGGAGGTTCATCCCGGTCATGTCCTCAAGGTACATCCCGGTAATCAGTAAATCTATCGGCCGCGCCTCGATAATACGGAGCGCGTCCATCCCCCGTTTACATACGATAAGGTCATAGTCCTCATCCAGAAACTCGCGGTAGCTGTCAAGACAGGCGATAGACCCGTCAACCGCGATCAGGGTACGGCGCCGCTCACCCGTTCTTCCCGTCTTCATTCTTGCTTGTCAACCTTGAAGCGGCCCACCTCTTTGCCCAGTATGTCGATGCTGTCTTTGTTGCTGCCGCTTATCTCGTTCACCCGCGTTACCGCCACGTTGATCTGCTGTGCCCCGCTGGCCATCTCGTTCATCCCGTTGGTGATCTCAAGGGTCGCCAGTTCCAGGTTCTTCCCCTCGGTGATAATTTCCCGGCTCCCTTCCAGCATCTCATCGGAGCCTCCCTTGACCATCCGGGTAATCTCGTTAAGCTGTCCGATAGCCTCCAGTATCTGCTGACTCCCCGCGTTCTGTTCTTCCATCGCGTCGCGGATGTTCCCGGTCTGTTCGGAAACCGTCTTAACGGCGCTGTCAATGGCCTCGAATTTGTTCAGCACGTTATCCGTTGACTTGGTGATCTTGTCGATGGAGTCTTTGATCTTTTTGAGAACCGCGCTGACGGTCTTTGACTGTTCCCCGCTTGACTCCGCCAGTTTACGGATCTCGTCGGCCACAACGGCAAAGCCCTTGCCCGCCTCCCCCGCGTGGGCCGCCTCGATAGCGGCGTTCATGGAAAGCAGGTTAGTCTGGCTGGCGATGTTCTGCATCACCGCGTTGATCGCCAGCAGCCCTTCGGACTCGCGGGCAATCTCCTGGATATCGGCGGCCACGTCCTGAAGCCCCGCGCGGCCCGCCTCCGACGATTCCAAAAGCCCCCGTATGCTTTCGGCGTTCCGGTTCAGGGCGCCGGTAACCGACTGGATGTTGGCGATCATCTCCTCGATGGCGCTGGAGGATTTGGACACGCTGGCACTCTGCTTCTCAACATTGCCGTTCAGCCTGTCGATGTTCACGGTGATCTGCTCCATCGTGGCGTTGGTCTCCGTTACCGACGCGCTTTGGTTGATCACCCGGCCCTTGATGCTCTGGATATTGCTGGTAATCTCGTTAATCGCCGCGGCCGTTTCGGCCATGTTACTGGCTAGCTCGCTGCCGATATTAAAAAGCGCCACCGTTTCCCGCTGGATGGAACATACCAGCCCCCTGATCTTCTCAAGGGTCATGTTAAAGTACCGCGCCAGATCGCCAATCTCGTCACGCGAATGGACCTCAATGGTCTTGGTCAGGTCCCCTTCCCCTTCGGAAATGTCCTTAAGCGTAACGGCCACATTGACGATGGGTTTGGCGATAGCCCCCGCCACAAAGAACGTAACCGTCGCGCCAATGATGATGGCGCCAATAATGATAATAATGGCAATTCTGGTAAGCCGGTTTACCGCATCGAATACATCGGCCTCCGGCACCGAGGCAAGGATGGTCCACGCGGTTGTCGTATCCCCCACGTAAAACGGGTAACTTTCAAAAATACGCCCGTCGTTTTGTCCTGAATGGGGCTTCCCGGTCCGCAGGGTCTCAAGGGTGTCATCCACCGCCCGCCGGCCCAGGATGGCTATCGAACTGGAATCGCTTATCTTTTGGCCTACCTGGGACACGTCATAATGGGCCGCGATGGTTCCATCGGTAGCGTACATCACCGCCCGGCCCGCCCCATAGGGCTTTATCTGGGCGATAACGTCCGACGACGAACTGAGGTCCACCATGATCCCCACCCGGCCCACAATGCCGTTGTCCGTAACAATGGGATAACACAGCCTTGTGCCGTAAATCGGTTTCCCGTTATAGGTGGCCCTGTACGGCGGGCTTATAACCGGTTCGGGACTGTCAATATTGGCGGCCACGTCGTTGTAGTACTCATAGTCCCACAGGGACAGTTTTTCCAGTTTTCCGGTTCGTCGAGAGTACCAGGGCATGTAAACCGTGTCGTCGCCGTCGATGGCGCCGGGCTTCCAAATGGAAAACATTCCCATAAAATTGGGGTTTGATTCCATGATGGCCAATATCGTGTTGTCGTAGCGTTCCCGCCTTTCGTTAACGGGGACCCCCTCGTAGGAATCCATTATGTTCGCCAGCGTCTTGGCCACGGAAAGATAATTCTCATACCGGTTTTGCATCATGACGGCGTACCTGCCGGTAAGTTCTTCCAGACTCGAAAACGCCTCTTCGGTCTGCAGCGCCACCGTCCGCGTAAGTAAAATAACCGATACCCCCGCCACGGACGCGATAAGCAAGGCCGCCGTGATTAAGGTAAGTCGTGCCCGTAACTTCATCTAATGGTCTCCTCTTTATCATTCATTTCTCATTCTTCCCTTCATTCTTCATTGCTCATTGCTCACTGTTCATCCAGTAATGGTTGGGTAATATTGACGATGATCCTCAGTTGGCAGACGCACCCGCGCTCTACCCGCAGCGCCGGGGTAATACACCCGTAAGCCAGGCAGAGGTCGTCGGACGCGGATAACGATACTTCGCTAATCCGGCTCACTTTCCGCTTGACCTTTAGACCGCGGGCGCTTCCAACCTTAAACGTTGTCTGATAGGTTAAGGTCGTGTACTCCTTGTCCTGGCTCCAAGTCTTGTCCTGGTCCCACTGGGGGTAGCCCTCGTCAAGGTCCAGGCTCGCGAACGGGTTTAGACAGGGGACCGGGCGGACGGGTAAGCCCCTGTCCCCCGCCCCAAGTTCGATACGCAAGCCTTCCGTCGATAGAAGGCTGCCCATCATAAGCCCCCAGTCCTCGGTAACGACGGCGCTGGAGGTTTCCATCCAGCAGTCTTCCGTTTCCGTTCCCCTACCGCCTTTGAGTTTTTTGATAAAACGGGCGGCCCAGCCTTCGCGTATCCATACCTGTATACGGCTTTTTATCTCGGTTCCATCTTCCACAATTCACCCCTTTTATTTTTCCCCGTCACCTTTCACGTTTGTTCATTCTTCACTGCTCACTGTTACTCGTCCCAATTCTCATTACTATCGCTGTCCAGGCTAACGCCCGCGGACGCCGGCGCCCCGCGCCCTTTGCTCTCCCGTCCCCGCGCCACAAATACCTGACTCCCCTTGTAGGAGGGCGGCACTACGTTATCGCCGATAAAACCCCCCGTCTTTCTAAATTCGCCGTCCGCGACGTAAACCCCGCCGCCGGCCCGGCCCGAATATCTCCCGCCGCTCCCGGAGATATTCCCGGCAATCTCCCCGCCGGTCATGGTGAAGGTCCCCTCCTCCACGAATACCCCTCCGCCCGACTTAACGGCCCGGTTCCCCCGGATGCTCCCCGCCTTCATGGTAAAGGTTCCACTCACGTAGACGCCGGCCCCGGCCCCGGCGCTGGTATTCCCGGATATGATCCCCCCGTCAAGGGTAACCGTGCCGCCCAGTACCACCACCCCCCTACCGGTACCCGAAACCGTCAGGCCTTCCCCCAGCGTCAGGTCCGCCCCAACGCCTACCGTTATCGTCCCCTTAAGCGTTCCCGGCTCCCGCGAAGACTCCCCCCGCAGGAGGACGGCCCGACAGTTTTCTACCGTAAGGGTCTCTTCGGACACCCCCACAAGGACTATCTCAACCGGGCCGCCTGACTCCTCCGCAAGGGCCGCCTTGGCGAAGGCCGCGCTTAACGTCGCCAGGGGCCGGGTTTTCCCGCCGCTGTTCGTGTCGCCGGCGGACGCGTCATCGGGGGCCACGTACCAGCGCGCCGGGGCGTGTCCGTCACGGACCATAGCGCAGGCGGCCAGTCCCGCCACAATCGCCAAAATAACCAAAAACAGCGCCAAACCCACAGTTTTACTCATCATACCCCTACTTTTTTCGTCCATGATGTCGGGCGAATGCCTAATCGTACTAAAAACCACCACCATCACTAGTACCACGACTACCGTGAATACGACCGCGGCGGCATCCGTGTTAAGACGCCCCCGGGTACCCAGAGAGCCCATAAGAAACCAGGAACCAAGGAAGAGGGGACACACGATAAGGAATACCGGAAGGGCGGCGGGAAGGATCGCGCGGCAAAAGCACAAAAAGATGACGGAGAACAGCGGCATAAGCGTGGACAAATACCGGTAACTTGCGGAGCCGTTTTTGCTACCAATATTGCCTATGTGCCCGAAGCCGAGGCCCTTGCCGCGCGGTCCTTTCCGGAAAAGCGATACGCC
>JAIRND010000032.1 GCA_031258225.1 Treponema sp.
CCCTGTCCCGGAGGCAAAATCGGCGGGTATGCGTATTGTTCCGGCAAAAGAGGCGTTGCGTATGCTGGTGGAGGCATTGCCCGCAATTCCGCCGGTGTAGACGCCGCCCGCGGCCGACGCATTGTTCCTGTCTACGGCTAGTACGCCGGAATACACAACATCTTCCAGGTTTCCCGTACCGGCGCTTTTCCCCGCGACGCCCCCGGCATACATGGCGCCGTTTGCGCTCCCCTTGTCAAGCGTACATGCACGCCGCTTAAACAATTGCGTATGTTTACGCCGCCGCTTGCCTCTCCCGCGATGCCCCCGGCGTATACATCGTTAGGGCCGCTTGAGGTTAGGCCAAGGCTTCCTCCGGTAATGACGTTGCGTATCTCCGTTGCGCCCCCGGCATAGCCCGCGACGCCGCCAGTATGGGTGCCGGAATTTACCGTTACGTCGGCGTAGTATACCGAGAGGTCCCGAATTTCCGCGCCCTCCGTATAGCCGAAGATCCCGGTATAATTTGCGCCTGCCGCCGGGCTCTCGTTCACCGTGACGGTCCGCCCCGCGCCGTAGAATTTCCCCTGAAAGGCGTCTGCGCCGCTTCCCGTGCCCGCCGGAGTCCAGCCCGAGGCAAGGGTAATGTCGTTGGCAAGGACATAGGTTTTACCCGCCAGGCCGCTTGCCGCTATTCCCGAAAAGCCCGCCGCGTCCCTAATCTCCACCGCCGGGTCTGCGCTGCTTACGCTCATCCCCGGCACGTTCCAAATCTTGAGCGCCGGCGAAGTCGCTTCGCTTAAGCCTTCCGACACAGCTTCCAGATACATACTGTAGCTGTTCACCCCGCTCACCGCCCGCCCCCCAAGCACGCCGGAGGCGTCAAGCCGCGGCACGTTGTCAATAACCATAGCAGTGCCCTCCGCCCTCATGCTCTGCAACGGGCCGCCGTTCACACTGTACCTGCCCTGTGTTACCGGCGCGGCGCTTCCGGCATACGTCCAGGTTACGGTGATTTTGTTCGCCCCTTCGTCATACCCCGCGTCCAGGCCGCTAAAGCTGTATTGCCCTGAACCCGTGCGGTAACGAAAACTCACCGCTTCCCCAAGGCCGTTCGTACTGGTCGCGCTCTGTATTCCCGTCCCAAGGGTGAAAATAACAAGGGTGTCGTCCGGCGGCAGGCTGGTCCCGTCCCCTCCGTCTCCGGGGCTAATAACGATTGCCCGGTACGAACCGTTATACTCAGGCGGCTTAAAGTATTGCGCCGCCGCCCCGTCCCCGCACAACAGGTTTCCGCTCCCATCCGTAATGGTAATAAAGCCCTCCCCATACTTCACCGTTGCCGTGTTAAGGGCCGCGGCAAAATTAATACGGATAGTCTGGGTGGCCAGGTAACGCGGAACCGTCCCTCCGTAGAGGGAAGGCGATTCCGTCCCGATAATCCGGGGCATATTCCTGCACCAGGGGATAAGTACCACCGGCGTTTTCGTGTCAATGCGTACCGTAACCTTCGTCTCTCCGCTGATAACCACCCCGCCGCCGGTATCCAGCCGCGCAACGGAACCAAGCCGGGCATCCGGGTCGTCCTGCCAATCCGCCGGAACCGTAGAAGCCGCGTAGGCCCGCCACTCAAAAAAACTGTATATTCCGCCCGGGTTAAACTCCAGGTCAAAGGGAAACCCCCTGCGGACATCCACAGCCGGAGTAATGGTCCCCTGCGCCGGGTTGCTGCTCCCCCAGTCAGCCGGATACTCCACCCGCACCGTAAGCCGCGCCGCGTTGGCCCAGGCCACCGCCTGGTCAATACGGTCCTCAATATCGATTTCCGGCGCGTTGAGCAGATCGCAGCCGGAAAATACCGCCGCTACCATCATACCCGCTATAAAAAGCAAACTGAATTTGAAGGTTTTCATGTTACCCCCTCTTTAGAGAGACCGCACGCCCTGCCGTTAGGCCGCCGCGGCAAAAAGCGGAAGACGGCGAATAGTTGACTTTTTTGGTAATGATTAAAAACAAAAATCCCCGCCGAAAAGCGATCAAGATAACGGTGGCATTATAAGAGAGAGAGCAAAAACTGTGCCAAATACCCGGAGGGTGGGGACTAAAACACGAGAATTTTGAGACGAATTTAACATTTTGTAAACCATTTTGTTTGCTTTACTATATAACAGGAGAATATTTGGATCAACACGGGGGTCGCGGAGTTAAGAAGTCGAAGCAGCCAGACACCATTCAACCTGGGTTTTAGGTTTGATAGCCGCCTAACCTTAATCCCTATCGTGAACCGCCCCTGCCGGGAGGCGGTAGAGGGTTACGTTCAGGGCGTATCAAACTGAACGACTCACAGGTTGAATGATGACTGCGTACTAGCGGTTTGTCGCGGTTTTCATCCTTTTCCAGGATCAGGACATCCCGGGGCGGAATGGTTATGGCGCCGGATACGGATTGCCCCGTAAGCAAATCGGTATAGGGGCCGCCGCCAAGGTCCACTTCGGCGTCCTTATCATTGTGGTTAAGCAGAAAAAACACTCCCCCCTGTTCCGGGCCCCGGAGGGTAATCTCTACCCCCTCCCCCGCGGAAAATGGCGCGTTAATACCCTTGCCGGCGCATAACAGGCCCAAAAGGTCGTGGATAAACGCCTCGTCCGGCTGGGTCCCCACGTAGACCCCCAGGCCGCCGCCGTACCGGTTAACGGTTACCGCGGGCTGGCCCCTGTAAAAATCGGAACCGTAGACCGCCGCCGCTTCCGCCCCCCGGAGGTGGATACAGTCGCAGAGCTGCCCGCATTGGTATTCGGCCTTAAGGTTTCTCCACCCCCGTGTCAGCAGGGTGTTGGACTCATCGGGGAACAGGGCGTCCGTCTCCTCAACCCAGATCCCCAGGAGGTCCTTTAAGGGTCCGGGGTACTCCCCGAATACGCAGCGGTCGTTTTCATCAACCAATCCGCTCATAACGGTGCTTACCAGGGTACCGCCGTTTTTTACAAAGGCTTCAAGCCGCCGGACTATATCGCCGCGGATCATATAGAGCATGGGCGCCAGGACAAGATCGTAGCCCCCAAGATCCGCCGTGTAGGGCAGCACATCAACGGCAATGTTCCCGCGGAACAGCGCCTTGTAATACGCCGCCGCGGTTTTCAGGTAGTCAATGTCCCTGCTCGGTCCGCTTGAGTTTTCCAGGGCCCACCAGTTGTTCCAGTCAAACAGCAGCCCCACCCTCGCGGATATCCGGCTGCCCACAAAACGGCCGCCCAGTTTTTGGAGTTCCCCCCCAAGCCGGGCACATTCCCGGAACACACGGGTGTTTTCATGCCCCGCGTGGGAAATAAGCGCCCCGTGAAATTTTTCCTGCCCGGCGGCGCTCTGGCGCATCTGAAAAAACAGCACACTGTCCGCCCCGTGGGCCAGGGCCTGATAGCTCAGCAAACGTACCTCCCCGGGACGTTTCAGCCTGTTGTAGGGCTGCCAATTTTGCTGATTCGGGGACTGCTCCATCAACAGGTAGGACTGTCCGCCTTTTAGGCCCCGCATAATGTCATGCTTAAAGGCGATAAAACCGCTTTCATCCCGCGGGTGGGGGTAATTGTCCCAGCCGGCGCTGTCCATGTGGCGGACCATCTCAAACTGATCCAGTTTCTTGATGTAACCGGAAATATTACTGGTTACCGGAATCTCCGGGCTGTAGCGTTTAAGCACCCGGTACTCATTCAGAAAACACTCCGCGGTGGAATCGCTTACAAAACGCGTATAATCCAGTTGCGCCGCGGGATTAAAACGGTAATCGTCGTTCAACTCGGTGGGCAGCATGATCTCATCAAAGGAATAGACCGTGCGGCCCCAAAAGGAGGTATTCCAGCGTTCGTTCAACTCCGCGATACCGCCGTAACGGTTACGCAGCCAGACCCGGAAGCGGGCCTGACAGGTATCGCAGTAACAGTACGTGCCGTACTCGTTGGCGACATGCCACAGGACCAGGGCCGGATGCCGGCCGTACCGTTTGGCCATGGCCTCGGCAATGGCGGCGGCCCGCTCCCGGTATTTAAGGCTGTTGACGCAGAAGAACACCCTCATGCCGTGGGTACGCTTGCGGCCCCCTGCATCAACCGGCAGGACCTCCGGATACCGGAGGGATAACCAGGCGGGCTGGGCCGTGGTGGGGGTCGCCAGGCATACGCGGATCCGCTGTTCCCAGAGCAGATCGAGGATCGCGTCCAGCCAGCCAAAATCGTAGACCCCCTCATCAACCTCCAGTTTGGCCCAGGAAAAAACCGGCAGGGTAACAAGGTTGACCCCCGCCAGTTTGAATAACCGCATATCCTCCCGGATGGTCTCTTCGTCCCACTGGTCGGGATTGTAGTCTCCGCCGTAGTAGATCGTATCCTGCTTGATCATGGTGCGCTCCCGGAAAACAAGGTTGACAACTAACGCGTGTCATGGTTCACTATAGATCATCAAACGGTCATCAAACATCTGACATCCTATAAATGCCCGTGTATATTGTACGCGCGCGTGTAACTTTGTAAAGAGTTCGGGGAGGGGCGGGGGCCGGCGTGTAAGGGCCCGCGCCGCGTTTGATAAACGACACGAAAGGATACGATATGACAAGTCCCTATGCCCGTCTCGCGCCGCTTCCCCAGGGGAAGGTTGTGTGGACCGGGGGCTTTTGGGCCGGCCGTTTTAACATCTGCAAAGACTCCATCATTCCGAATATCTACCGTCTGTTCGCGGATGATACCATCAGCCACTGCGTCGCGAATTTCCGCGCCGCCGCGGGAGAGGAACCGGGGGGACACGAAGGCCCCCCCTTTGCGGACGGCGATTTTTACAAGTGGATTGAGGGCGCCTCATGGGTCTACGGAATAAGCGGGGGGCCGGAATTAAAAAAGATCATCGATGACGCCGTCGGGTACGTTGTTAAGGCGCAGCGGGAGGACGGCTATATTTTTACCCGCCAGGCCATCCTGGACCGGCGGGGGGAGGACGGCGGAGCCTTAACCGACAGTCTTAATTTTGAGGTGTACAATATCGGCCACCTTATTACCGCCGGTTGTGTACATCACCGCGCCACCGGGGAACGGACCCTGCTGGACTCAGGCGTCCGGGCCGCCGATTACCTGGGCCGGATCTTCGGCGGGGATCTCCGGGGCAAGGCCAAGACCGCCATTTGCCCTTCCCACTACATGGGCCTTATCGAACTGTACCGTACCACCGGCGAGGTCCGGCACCTGGAAACCGCCCGCCGGGCCATCGCCCTGAGGGACGGCATACAGGACGGAACCGACGACAACCAGGACCGTATCCCCCTGCGGGACCACCGGCGGATCCTTGGCCACGCGGTGCGGGCGACATACCTCTACGCCGGCGTGGCGGATCTGTACGCCGAAACCGGGGACGCCACCCTGCTGCCGGCGCTGGAATACCCCCTGGAGGACGAAATCTCCTCCAAACTGTACATCAATGGCGGAATCGGCGCCCTGTATGACGGGGTGTCCCCCGCCGGTTACGCCGGCGATTTTCCCGCCCTGCAACGTACCCACCAGGCCTTTGGACGGCCCTATGAGCTTCCCAATATTACCGCCTACAATGAAACCTGCGCCGCGGTGGGCAATATTCTGTGGAACTGGCGCATGTTTCTTATCAAACCCGCGGCCCGCCATATCGACCTTATCGAACATTCCTTTTACAACCTGATCCTTGCCTCGGTCAGTCTGGACGGGAAAAAATATTTTTACACCAACGCGCTCAGGCGGGAACGGGACGATCTGCCCTATTTCCTCAAGTGGTCCGCGGCCCGGGAACCCTGGCTCTCATCGTTTTGCTGCCCCCCCAACATGGCGCGTATCCTGGCGGAAAGTTCCGCCTTTGCCTACGCGGTAAACCGGGACTCGATCTATACCGGGCTGTACGGGGAAAGTTCCGCCGAACTGGACCTGGGAAGGGGAAACATTTTCCGGCTCTCTCAACAAACCGGCTACCCCTGGGACGGAAGGATCCTGATACGCTTTGACCAGGCCCCGGCCCTTCGCTGTACCCTGTGGGTCCGGGTCCCCTTCTGGGCGGAAGGCGGGACCATTACCGATCCTGACGGAAACCGGCGCGCCCTTGGCCCTTCCGGCGCCGGTACCTTTGTGCCCCTCAAACGGGTCTGGCGGTCCGGGGACGAGGTCCGTATCGATCTTCCCATGGAACCGGCCCTGTACCTGGGCCATCCCCTTATCGAGGAGACCAACCACCATGCCGCGCTGCTGCGGGGGCCCTTGTTGTACTGCATGGAGGGATGTGATAACCTGAGCCCGGATTATTCAACACTAGGCCCGCGGCGGCAGGCGGTTTTCAGGGAAGTCCCCATGAATATCGCCGGGACGGACCTGGTTGCCCTGGAAACCGAAGACGGGGCAAGTTATTCCCCGCCGGAGTGGGGGAATGGAAAATTATACCAAAGGGCGGGGCGAAGTCCGGCGATCAAAGAAAAGCTGCGGTTGATACCCTATTTTGCCTGGGATAACCGCGGATTTGCCGCCATGAAGGTCTGGCTTCCCCTCTATCTGTAAGGAGCTGGTCATGAACGTAAAAGAAGTACGGATTGAGTATCTTGGTTGTCCCGTGGGGCTTGACACCCCCCATCCGCTTATTTCCTGGAACATCGGATCCTCCGAAGCCGCTGACCGGCAAAGCGCCTACCGGGTATGCTGCGTCCTGGAACATACCGGTGAAACGGTGTGGGATACCGGGAAAGTAGAGGGGGACACGGCCTCCGTGGTCTACGGGGGGAAAGGTCTGGAAGATTTTTCCCGGTACCTGGTATCGGTGGTTGTCTGGGATAAGGCGGATACCTCGTCCGAACCGGCCTCCGCTTCCTTTACCACGGCCTTTGTGTCGGGGACCTTTGATCAACAGGCCCGGTGGATCGCCTGGAACGGCACGAAGTGGTTTCCCCCCAAAAAAACCGCGGCCGGCGAAGCGGGAGAGAATTCCGAAACCAAATCGAAAGAGACCATTGCCCAGGGGGTATACCTCCGGCGGGGCTTTGAACTCAAGGGCGGAATCCGGGACGCCTGGGCCGCCGTCTGCGGGCTGGGGTACTACCACTTCTACCTTAACGGACGGCACGTAGGGGACCGGATACTGGACCCCGCCCAGACCGATTATCACAAACGGGCCCTCTACGCGGTCTTTGACGTAAAGGAGTACCTGGCGGAGGGCTTTAACGCGTGCCTGGTTTCCCTGGGCAACGGCCGGCAGGTCGCGGCTTACGGCTTCGATCCCCTTCCCCGGATGATCTTCCGCCTCCATGTCCGCTACGGGGACGGTACCGTTGAAACCCTGGTTTCCGATGATACCTGGCGCTGTTCATCCGGACCGGTTAAGCAGAACAGTATTTACGCAGGGGAAACCTGCGACGCGCGGGACGAACTGAGCGGCTGGGAACAGAAAACCTACGACACCACGGCCTGGGAGTCCGCGGCCGCGGTATCCGGCTACCCCCTGGAGGCCCAGGTTATGCCCCCCATACGGTACACGGAACGGTTCCGGCCCCGCCGTCTGCGAAAAAAGCCGGGGGGAACCTGGATCGTCGATTTTGGGCAGAATATGTCCGGCTACGTGTCCCTGACTATCCGCGGCGCGGAGCGGGGGCACACCGTAACGCTGCGTTTTTCCGAACTGCTGGACGAGGAGGGGAACCTGCTGAGGGAGACCAGTTCCGAATGCGAGGACCGGTACATCTGCCGGGGGGGAGGTCCTGAAACCTTTACCCCCTCCTTTACCTACCACGGGTTCCGCTACGCCGAAGTTATTGATTACCCGGGGGTACTCCAGAAAGAGGACCTGCGCGCCCTGGTGTTCCATACCGATCTGGAACGCGCCGGCCGGTTTCATTGTTCCCATGAACTTCTCAACCGTATCCACGAGAATATCGTATGGTCCCAGCGGGCCAATGTCATGAGCATCCCCACCGATTGTCCCCAGCGGAATGAACGGATGGGCTGGCTGGGGGACGTGCAGTTGGTATCGGAACAGGCGGTTTACAATTTTAACATGGCCGCCTTCTACCGGAAATTTCTGGATGATATCCGGCTCTCCCAGCGGGAAGACGGCGCCCTGTCGGATGTTACCCCCGCGTACTGGCCCCTCTACCCCGCGGACCCCGCCTGGGGTTCCGCCTACGCGACCCTGCTGTGGAAGTTGTATTTTTACTACGATGATACGCCTTCCCTGATAAAACATTACCCCCACGTCCGCCGGTATATAGATTTCCTCTTTAATCAAAACAAAGACGGGGTACTTAGGGATGTTGGTAAATACGGCGACTGGTGCCCCCCGGCCTCAACCTTCCCCAAGCAGACCCCTATGGATTTAAGCTCCTCCTGGTTCATGCTAAAGGATACCAAAATCGCGGCGGAGATCGCGGGGATCATCGGCAACCGGCGCGAAGCGGAGGAACTGTCCGCGCGGGCGGCGTACCTCACCGAATCCTTTAACCGGGCCTTTAACGATCACGGGCTCTACGCCACCACCCGCATGAGCCCCATCGACAACCATCCGGGGGTAACCAGCCAGATCCTGCCCCTGGCCCTGGGTATTGTCCCCCCGGAAGATGAAAAGCGGGCGGTGGAACTGCTGGTAGAGGCCGTGGAACGGCGTTTTAACTACCACGCGGACTGCGGCATCGTGGGGATACGCTACCTGTTCCCGGTGCTGGAAAAATACGGCCACACCGAAACGGTTTTCAAAATACTGAGCCGGAAGACCTACCCGTCCTTTGGCTACATGGTCGAACAGGGGGCCACCACCCTGTGGGAACGCTGGGAATACCTGGCCGGCAAGGGCATGAACAGCCACAACCATATCATGTATGGTTCAGTGGATTCCTGGTTCTACCGCTACCTCTGCGGGATTATCCCCCTTGAGCCGGGCTGGAAACGTATCCGCGTCTCCCCCCGCTTCCCTTCCGGCATCAACAACGCCCACGCATCCCTTGACACCATCCGGGGACCGGTGGAGGTGAAATGGGAGAGGACCGGGGACCGGACCATCGATCTTTCGGTACGGCTCCCGGCCGGGATCCGGGCCGGTATCAGCCTGCCCGGGGGGGCGAAGTTCGCGGGGGCGGAAGTTCCGGCGGGGACCTCGGACGAGATTCCCCTCGCCCCGGGCCATACCCGGTACCGGGTGTCTCTATCGGATTGACCCTGTACCTCGCGGTCCTGGTCCCCCACCGGGACAGCCGGAAGGTTCTGCGGGAACGAAGCGCGGAACTGTTCGCCGCCGGTTTTTGGGGAGCCTGGTCCTTCCCCCAGGTAGCGCCGCTGGCCCTGCTTCACTCCCCCCTCCCGGCGGCCGAACTTGGGGAACTGGCCCGGAACCTGCGCGCGCTCACCCTGGCGGGGGGCCGGGACGGGACCCTGCATCCCGGGGCCGAGGCGATCCTCCCCCTGGCCGGCCTGCCGGAAGGCGCGGCCCTCTACGGCCCCCAACTTGACCCGCAACCGCGGCCGGAAGTCTTCACCGGCGCCGCGGCCCATCTTAAAGAATTGTTCCCCGCGCCCCTCGTGGCCTGCGCCGTGTTGGGCCCGGAGGACCCCCGCGAAATTCCGGCGGCCCGGAACCCGCCGGCCCGCGATTTCCGGGCCGCCGCGGTGGCGAACCTGTCCTACCGCCCCATCGCCGCCGGCGGCTACTCCTACGCCTGGCGTATCGGGGAACTCCACTGGCTGCCCAAGGTACGCCGCTAATGGCCGCCTGGCTCCGGGTCCGGGGGGACTCGATCCTTATGGACATCAAGGCCCAGGGCGGCGCGTCAAAGACGGAGAGCGGCGGCCTCAAAGACGGGCGGCTCAAGGTCCGTATCGCCGCGGCCCCCGAAGACGGCAAGGCCAACGCCGAACTCCGCCGTTTTATCGCGGCGGCCCTAAACTGCGCCAAAGGCGAGGTAAAACTGATAGCGGGGGAAAAATCCCGGCTCAAAACCGTGGAAGCGCCCCTCTCCCGCCGGGCCCAGGCGGAGGCGCTGGCCCTGAGATCGAAAGATCTTTAAGATCAACAGACCGTTATGTATAGTGGAAATAGGAGGTTAATAAGAATGGCACGGGCAGGAAAAGCCGTAGAGACGGCGGAAGGATTAGGTTACGAGAAAGTATGGGCAATGTTCCGGGAGATAGCCGAGCGGCAGGCGGAGACCGCCCTCCAGATGCGGGAGACAGACCGGAAGATGCAAGAAACGGACCGGATCGTCAAGGAACTATCGAAAAACATAGGGGGGCTCCACAACGCCCTTGGGAAGTGGACGGAAGAACTGGTGTCGGCAAAGCTGTGGGAGAAGTTCAACGAGATGGGGTA
>JAIRND010000052.1 GCA_031258225.1 Treponema sp.
ATACTTCCTTCTCCGCCAATGGTCGTTATGAGGCCGGGTTGTTGTCCAGCCTCACTTTCCGCATAGTATACCGGCTTTTGATAAAAAAAGTCAAGGGGAGCGCCCGGGGCCGTTTGCGGGGGTGTTGCGGGGGCGGAACCCCCGCAGAGGGGGGGAGCGTAAGACGTGCGGAGGGCCCGCGGCCCGGAGCACGGCTGGAGCGAGGGGGGAGGCTTCCCCCCTTTTGTCTTCGGGCTTGACATGGACGGCCGTTCCCAATAAGGTGGCTGGACAAGGAAGGCCGGGCGCGTAGCTCAGTTTGGTTAGAGCGCCACGTTTACACCGTGGATGTCCGGGGTTCGAATCCCTGCGCGCCCAGAAGTGTGCTGCCCAAATGTGCTGCCCAGATGTGCTGCCCAGCCGCCCAGAGGGTTGTTATGCCAGCGAATTGAGGTAATCCAGGCTCTGTTTGGCGCACTCGATGGGGGTCATCCCGGGGGAGGGAAGGTCCTGCTCCACGACAAGCCACTTGGCGCCGGCCTTTTCGGCGGCTTTGACGATGGCGGGGATGTCCTGGACCCCGTGGCCAACGGCCCGGAACGGAAAAGCGCCGGCGGAGCGGGCCTTTCTGGCTTCTCCGATCAGATCGTAGTCGGCTTTTACCTGGCCCGGGGAATCGAAGTCCTTCAGGTGAACCACCGGGGCGCGGCCTGAGTACTTGAGGATGTAGTCCGCGGGGACTACGCCCCCCACCTTGGCCCAGCATACGTCGATTTCGGTTTGCAGGAGGGAGGCGGGGACGCTGTCGTACAGGTCGTCCAGGGCGTACTTGCCGCCGCAGTCGGCGAATTCAAATTCGTGGTTGTGGTAGAGGAGGGTCGCCCCCTTCTTATTGCAGTATTCCCCCAGGCGGGCAATGCCCTTCTTTACATCCCCGTAGGCGGGGCTGGGGTACCATTCCTCCGCGGACAGGTAGGGGATGACGATGTACGCGCAGCCCGCTTCCAGGTGGTAGCCGACGACCCTGTCCGTATCGGCGATCATGTCCTGGTAGGGGACGTGGGCGGAAATCGCGGTGAGCCCCGCCCGGTCCAGGGAAGCCCTGGTTTGCGCCGCGCTTTTGCCGTAGGCCATGGCCAGGGCAAGTTCAACGTACCGGTAGCCTATGTCCGCCACCTGGTTAAGGGTACCGTCAAAATCGGTTTTGAGTTCATCCCGGACATTGTAAAGCTGTAACATGACTGGAAGCATAGTTCCCCCTCGTGGTTTGATATGTTGTCAGTATAATCCCCGAGGCGGACTAAGGGAAGCGGGCTTCCCGGTTTCCCCGCTCGCGTTAGCGCAGATACGTTTCCGAATCCTCAAGCCGGGAGAGAATGGGCTCCAGTACCCCCAGGTCCCAGGCAAGGTCCAGAATGCCGTACTTGTTCCGCATCATCTGGGCCCGCCGGGCGGTGGCGATAGCCTCGCTCCGGGAAAGGCCGATGGTTTCCGGTTTGAGGGGGCAGAGGGCCTGGGCCAGTATCTCCTTGAGTTTTTCGTAGGGCAGGAGTCTTGCCAGGACCCGGTCCCGCAGTTCCCGGTAGTTGTCCCTTACGGCCTCCCCAATCCGCGCCGCGGTCCGGGAGTCCATGTACTTTTCCCGGGCGGTCTGTACCACCAGGTCGTGGCACCGGCTCCCCTTAAAGGCCGATGAAACGCTGTTCGTTCGCTGGGAGAGACCGGGCCGGACGTAACCGGCGGGTGGGGAGGGAGGGGCGGCCGGATCGGCGAAGAACAGTTCGCAGCAGGCGGTGGCGGCCAGGGTTCCGATAGTTACCTTATGCCCGTGGGTTACGGGAACGCCGTCCAGCGAAAGGTCGTCCATTTCCCAGACGTGGCTGAACAGGTGCTCGCTGCCGGAGACCGGGCGGGAACCCTTAAAGGCCTGCATGGAAAAACCGGTTATGGCCAGGGCCTCGAACAGGGCGATGACGGCGCCGGCGTCGCCCCGCGCGGCGTCGATTGACCGTTCCAAATAACCCATAAGCCCCGGCTGGGTCATATTCCATATAGCGCCGTCAATGCGGTCCGCCCCCGGAACCCCCAGGGGTTCGACCGCATCGCTGATGATCCATTCGCAGCCGGCGATGATCTTGCTTGCCAGGTCCCCAAAGCCCGAGGACGACAGGTAGGAGGGGGCCTTGGCCAGCACTTCCGGTTCCGCCGCCAGGGCCAGGGGGGCGGGGCAGGACATGGTCTGTTTATAGCCCTCGTAGAGGACCGCCGCGCCGTAGGCGGTATAGCCGTCCACGCTGGACGCGGTGGGCACGCAGAGGTAGGACCGTTTGAGTTCCGAGGCGGCCCGCTTTACCAGATCGTTCACCGTTCCTGCCCCGATGGCGACGGGAACCACCCCGCCGGGATTGGGAAGCACGGAAATTCCCCCGGTAATGGCGGCGATGTGGGAATAGTCCGCGTGGAGACGGGGACTGGCGGGGAAACAAAGCTCCCCCGCTATGGGGATTCCCGCCTCCTCAAGAATTTCCCTTACCCGCCTGCCCGCCGCCTCCCTGGTATGTTCATCGGAAACAAGGTACACCCCGCCGGCCTGGTAAAACCGTTCAAGAAGCGCCGGAATTTCCGTATAGCAGCCCCGGTGGATCAGGAGTTCCCTGGTTTCGTCCGCGGCCTTAAGGCAGTCCGCCAGGGAGGGGATAGAGGCTTTGTCGTAGTTGTCCATACTGTCTCCATGTGAAAAATGTGGTTTACCGTACCATATTTTGTCTGCTATATTAAAGTGCAGGAGTTACGTATGCCGATTGCGCGGAAAATTAGCAATGCCCTTGGGTCCCAATCCATGATCCGTAAGATGTTTGAGGAGGGGAACCGCCTTAAAAAAGAACACGGCGCCGACAATGTCTTTGATTTTTCCCTGGGCAATCCCGACATCGAACCGCCCCCGGCCTTTCACCGGGTGTTTCTCCGCCTTGCCAGGGAGGATCGCAAAGGTTCCCACGCTTACATGCCCAACGCGGGGTATCCGGAGGTGCGGGAGGCGCTGGCGGCCAAGGCATCGCGGGAGCATGGGGTGCCGATAGACGGTTCCCACGTCGTTATGGCCGTTGGCGCCGCGGGGGGCCTCAACGTGGTTTTTAAGTCGATTCTGGACGGCGGCGATGAGGTAATCGTCCCCAGGCCCTACTTTATGGAGTACCGTTCCTATGTGGATAACCACGGCGGCGTGCTTGTGGAGGTGGACACCCGCGCGGATTTCAGCCTGGACCTGGACGCCATTAAAGCCGCCCTTTCCCCTAAAACCAGGGCCGTTCTTATCAACTCCCCCAACAACCCCACGGGCAGGGTCTACCCTGCCGGCGACATCGAGGCCCTGGGAACAATCCTGGCCGCGCACGGGGCTCCCTACCTTATCTCCGACGAACCCTACCGGGAGATCAGCTACGACGGGATCGTGGTTCCCCCGATTTTTGCCTCCTACGACAATTCCATTGTGGTTAGCTCCTATTCCAAAAGCCTTTCGCTTCCGGGTGAACGGATTGGCTATGTGGCGGTGGGGCCTAAGGCGCGGGACAGGGAGGAACTGGTGAACGCGCTGATCTACGCCACCCGGATCCTCGGTTTTGTCAACGCCCCGGCCCTGATGCAGCGGATCGTGGCGGAACTTACCTTTGCCAGGGTTGACGTGGATGTTTACGCCCGCCGCCGCGCGGCCTTTACACGGATACTGGACGAGGCGGGCATAAGCTACGCCAGGCCCGAAGGGGCCTTTTACCTGTTCTGCCGGGTCCCGCCCCGCAAGGTTTCCTCCGGGGGGGACGATGAGCGGGACTTTGTGGAACTCCTCAAACAGCGTCTTGTCCTGGGTGTTCCCGGTTCGGGTTTCGGTAAACCCGGCTGGATCCGTTTTGCCTACTGCGTGGACGAGAAGATCATCAAAGCCGCCGGAACCGCGTTTAAGAAGATCATGGAATCCTGGTAGACAACATGCCGGAACTGGTTGACGGTATTCGGATACGGGTACGTTTGTGTGTTTGCTTCGTTCCCGTACTGCTTTTGATTCTCTGCGGCTGCGTCCTTGGGCATCCTGAATCGCGGGGCTTGCGGAACGGGGGTTATTTTTACATCGATCTGAATACGTATCCCCTGTATGTGAAAAGCGGCTTTGATTCGGCCCCGCCGGACCTTTCCAGCGGTCCCTGGCGGATAGCCGGGGGCGGGGAACGGAACGAAGCGGCGACAATCAAATCCCTGGACCTGCCGGATACGCCCCATCGTTCTTTCCTTTCCCCCCTCAGGGAAAAATACCGGGAATACACGATGGCGATCCCCTTTACCCTGAGCCGGGAACAGGTTGAACTGCTGAACGGGCGGCCCTTCCAGCCGGGGCTTTTTCTGGCCGCCCTGGGGGATAACTGGGAAATATTTTTCAACGGCCGCCTTGTCAGATCGGAGATGCGCCCCGGCGGGGATGGCTACATCAGCCAGGGCAGGGCCTGGCGCTATATCTCGCTGCCCCTGGATAAGTCCCTGTTCGTTCCGGGCCTCAATGTGCTGAGTTTCCACATCGCCGGAGAGCCGAATTCCGATGTAACGGGCCTGTGGTACCGGCAGCCGTATTACATCAGCGATTATGACGCCATCAGAAAGGCCCACCTTGAATTTCCGGAAATGGCCATTGTCGGGATGTATATTTTTGTGGGCATCTACCATTTTTTGCTTTTCCTGAGCCGGTCCAAAGACCGGTACAATCTCTACTACTGTTTTTTTTCAATCCTCCTGGGCTCCTATTTTCTCCTGAGGAGCAACTCGATTTATGATGTTCTTCCCAACAGTTATATTACGTTCCGGCTTGAGTACCTGTGCCTCTATCTGCTGGCCCCCGCCGTGTCGTCCTTTCTGGAACACCTTAGTTTCGGGAAAACCGTGATCTTTGGCAGGGTGTGCGGGGGTATCGGCATTGGGTTCGCCCTTGTCCAGATGCTGTGTCCCAATTCCTTTGGGGATGATCTGCTCAGGGTTTGGTGGTTTTTTGTCTTTATTCACATTATCTATATCCTTGCTTACGATATGCTGTACGTCTTTTTTCGTGACGCCCGCGCCCGGTGGAAGAACGCCGGGAAAAGGGACCTTCTTAAAATCGTCATGACATCCCTTATCATGACCCCCGTGGGCAACATCATTGTCGGCGCTTTTTTTATGTGCGTTACCGCGGCCGTCGATATTGTCAGCAGCGTTTCGATGGGTTACGGCATAGTCGATATCAGCCGTTACGGTATTTTTATCTTTACCATGACCACAACCATTATTCTTGCCCGGCGTTTCGGCCTCCTGTTCAGGCGGATTGACGAGATGAACGCGCTGCTGGAAAAATCAAACCAGAGTCTGGAAGACACGGTGCGCAGGCGGACCTGGGAACTGGAACGGCAGACCGAAGTGGCGCAGTCCGCGTCCCGCGCCAAGAGCGATTTTCTTGCCCGCATGAGTCACGAGATCCGCACCCCCCTTAATGTTATTCTTGGACTTTCGGAGGTAGAATTACAGAAGACCCTTCCTGAAGGGACTGTGGGAAACCTTGAAAAGGTTCACCGTTCAGGCGCCCATCTTTTGGAGATTGTCAACGATATTCTGGACATCTCAAAGATCGAGTCGGGGAACTTTGAGATTATTCCGGCGGAGTACGAGTTCGCGGTTATGGTCAGCGAAGTGGTCCAGCTTAATATTCCGCGGATAGGCATAAAGCCGCTTGTGTTCAAGCTGGAACTGGACGAGGGCATACCGGTAAAACTGTACGGCGACGAACTGCGGATAAAACAGATATTCAGTAACCTCTTGTCCAACGCCTTTAAGTACACGGAAGAGGGGGAGGTCCGGCTGCGGATCAACTGGGAACGGCGGGACAGCGCCGCCCTGTTGATATGCGCCGTGGAAGATACCGGGCGGGGGATCAAGAAGGAGGACGTGGAAAAACTCTTTTCCGATTACACCCAGCTTGACACCACGGCAAACCGGCGCGTCGAGGGGACGGGGCTGGGGCTGTCGATAACCCGCGGGCTTGTGGAGGCAATGGGGGGCAGCATTACGGTGGAGAGCGAGTATGGCCGGGGCAGCGTGTTCCGGGTTTCCCTGTTCCAGGGCATCGCAGATGAAACCCCCATCGGCGCCGGCCGGGTAGAAAAACTTCGCGCGTTCCGCCTTGACGGAAACCTGAACCGGGGAACTTTTGTCCGTTCGTATATGCCCTACGGAAAAGTCCTTGTGGTAGACGATCTGGAAATGAACCTGGATGTGATGATCGGGCTCCTTATGCCCTACGGCCTCAAGGTGGACACGGTGTTAAGCGGGGCCGCGGCGGTGGAACTTGTCCGAAAAGGGGAACCCCGCTACGATCTGATCTTCATGGACCACATGATGCCGGAAATGGACGGGCTGGAGGCGGCGCGGATTATCAAGAACGAGATCGCTACCGACTATGCCCGGACCGTACCCATTGTCGTCCTTACCGCCAACGTTATCGCGGGAAACCGGGAGATGTTTTTTGAAAGCGGTTTCAGTGATTTTATCTCCAAGCCCATCGACATCAAACAACTGGACCTTGTACTTGGCCGGTGGATACGGGACAGGCAGAGCGCGGAAACCCTGAAAGAGGCGGAAGCGGGGCGGCCTGAAAACCGGGAGATGCCGGGACAGGACGCGGATATGCCGCGGTGGCTTGAGGAGCATCCACTCAACGGCGTTGACTCCGGCGCGCTGTGGAATCTTTACGGCGCCGCGTATCTGCCCGTACTTAGATCCTTCGCCGTCAACACGCCCCCCCTGTTGGAAAAGATGGACCTGCACGCGCGAACGTCGCCGGCGGATTATGCCGTCGAAGTCCACGGCCTTAAGGGGGTCTGCCTTTCCATCGGCGCGAATAACGACGCGGCGCTGGCCCGGGAACTGGAACGCGCCGCCGGGGAAGGGAACCTTGATCTGATCAGGGCCCGCCACGGGGACTTGATGAAGAATATCCGTTCCCTGCTGGATGACCTTACAGGTTTTCTTGCCGAGTGGGACGCCGGACGGGCGGAGGGGGAAAAGGAGAGGAGGCCGGAGCCGGAGCGGGAACCGCTGCTCCGGTTGGCCGCCGCCGCCAGGACCCTGGATTCCGCTAAAATTGACCAGGCGCTGGAGGAATTGGAACGGTACCACTATGAGACGGGGGAAGACCTTGTCCGGCGGCTTAAGGCGCGGGCGGAGGCATTTGACTACGATGAAATGGGCCGGCTGCTTGAGGAGTATCTGGGGTAGGCCGGTACCACTGACGTTTCCCCCTCTTTTGTATCGCCCTGGTTTGCGAAACCGAATCCAGCCATACCGGAAGGGATTTGAAGCCGTGGAGCATGGCCGAAAAGTCGCGGTACCAGCTCATGTTGCAGTCGTTACAGGGGGGCCGGTTCAGGTCCTCCACCTTCATGGTGAGCATGTTTCCAAGGACGGTGGGAAGCTGCATGCAGGGGCGGACATCAAAAAACCAGTCCACAAAGAACACACGCCTGCCCCCAAAACAGGGGTACGCCGCGCCTGTGGGGTCCCGCAGGAAATTCACGATATTCCGCATGGACACCGGCGAGTTGATGATGCCGTACTTTCCGGTTTTGCGGAGGGCTATGGCCGATTCAAGGCCGTGGATCACCTTTTCGCGGGAAAGGGAGATGCCTTCACCGCCCAGGGGGTAGACCTTGGATTTTGAAAAGGTGGGGTAGTTGAGGGAAACAAGGTCAAATCCCATGTTTTTGGCACGGGCGCAGACCTCCTCAAGTTTATCGTAATTGTCATTCCAGATAAGTACCGACGCCATCGTAGTGATGTTGGTTTTTCCGATAAGCTCCAGGGCCTTTGCCATATCGTCCATGATGTTTGGTATCTTGCGGGATTCCGCCATAACCACCGGATCGCCGGAATCAAAGGAGATGCTTATCATGTCGCAGCCTGCGTCTTCAAGGCGCTTAACGATATTGTTCCGCATAAGAAGCTGGGGGGCGGCGTCGAGAACGGCGTTGTGCATGTTCCTGGACGCGGCCCTGTCCACAAAATCAACGATGCTGGGGTGCAGGAGCGGTTCGCCGCCGGTAATCGTGATGTGAACAACGCCAAAATCGGCCAGGCGGTCGATAACGGTAAGGGCTTTCTCCCTGTCCACAAAAACCTTGGGCTGCTGTTTCCAGATATCGCAAAACGAACATTTGGCAATACAGGCATTGGTTATAGCAAACTCAACGGTTTTAAGCCTGCCCCGGATGTAGTTCGTGATGATGTTTTTGGTTATGCGATTCATGAAAAAAGTATAGCGAACATACATCAAGCCGGACAAGCGGCCCGACTGGGTCCGCGGGGGGCTATGGTCCTTATCACCTCCTGGAAACTTAGGGCTTCCAGGCTGCGCCGCTCCCTCGTGTCCCGCAGGACAAATTCCCCGGACCCCTCTTCCGGCGGAATGAGAACCCAGGGGATTCCCTTTTTTTCCGCCTGAATAAACTGGCGGGTCAGGGCTTTGCCCGCGGCGGGGGCCTCATCGGCGCTTTCCAGCAGCGTTTCGCAGGGGATCCCCTCGGCGCGAAACCGCTCCGCCAGGGCCTGCCGGCGGCCCGCCTCCCGCTCCCCGCCCCAGGTGATGGCCAGTACGGTATAGCCGGAACGTTTTTCAAGCTTTCCCAGGCTCTCCAGGGCCGCGATCAGGCGGTCCAGACCGATAGACGTACCCACCCCGCTTATCCGCTCCCGGGCGTAGAGTCCGGCCAGGTTGTCGTAGCGGCCCCCGGAACAAACCGAGCCGATGGAGGGGTCTTCATTCAAAAAAGTTTCGTACACAATACCGGTATAGTAATCCAGGCCGCGGGTAATTGAGGGGTCAAGGGTAAAGGAATCCTCCGTTCCGGTATCTTTCATGTAGGAATGAAGCGTCGCCAGCCGTTCGGATTCGGGACAGGCCCCCCCGGCGAGCGCCGTCAGGGCCTCCAGGGTTTCCCCGTAAGCCCCCCGGCGGTTTATGTATTCCACTATCTTCCCCGCCCCTTCCCCGGTAATTTCCTCCAGGGCTTTGCGGGTTTCGTCCTCCCCAACCTTCGTCAGCTTGTCCACGATCCGCAGGATTTCTACGGATCGCCCGTCCGCCTTGATGTTGGTAAGGAATCTGTTGAAAAGCCCCCGGTGGTTAAGGCGGATACCCGCGTCAAGCCCCAGGGTCCTAAAGGTGTTCCGTATTACCAGGAGTATCTCAAAATCCGCCGCCGCGCTGTCGCTGCCAACAATGTCGATATCGCACTGGGTAAACTCCCGGTAGCGGCCCCGCTGGGTGTTTTCCCCCCGCCAGACCTTGGCGATGTGGTAACGCTTGAACGGAAGGACCAGTTCCTGTTTGTACTGGGCCACAAAGCGGGCAAAGGGAACGGTCAAGTCAAAACGCAGGGCCACGTCCCGGTCCCCGTTGTCCTTGAAGCGGTAGATCTGCTTGTCCGTCTCGCCCCCGCCCTTTCCCAGAAGGATGCCGGCGTATTCCAGGGCCGGCGTATCAATGGGCACGAAACCGAAGGAACGGAACGAACGCTCAATTTTTTCGATAAGGGAACGCCGCTCTATTTCCTGGGGGGGAAGAAAATCCCGGAATCCCTTGAGGGTCCGGGGTTCGATAATTGCTGCCATAGTCTATTTTT
>JAIRND010000063.1 GCA_031258225.1 Treponema sp.
TGATTTCAATTATCAAAAGCCTTGTCTTTGGGATGTTGATCTCCATGGTGGCTATAATCAAGGGTTTCTCAGTGGAACGGGCCAGTACGGAGATACCTGTCGCGGGGCTTCATGCGGTGGGCATCACCTTTGGCGGCTGTATAGTGGCGGATGTTTTTATTACCGTCCTGTATTACATGGTACAATAAGGGTATGGCGGATATACTGGAGCTTAAAGAAGTGGCTTTTCTTGCCCAAGGCCGGGCGATTGTCAATAATTTTTCCTGGGCCTATGCCGAAGGCAAGAGTTTTGCCCTCATGGGGCCTTCCGGGGGAGGGAAAAGTACGGTACTTAAACTTTCCGCCGGCCTCCTGGTCCCCTCCAGGGGGGAGGTAAGTTTTAGGGGAAAAAATATCGCGGCCATGGGCCGCCGGGAAAATTTGGAATTCCGGAAAGAGGGAGCGGTGGTGTTCCAGGATTCCGCCCTGTGGGCCAACCAGGACATTCAGCAGATTTTGGAGCTTCCCCTGCAGGTCCACTATCCCGATATGAGCCTTCGGGATCGTTCCGGTCGGGTGCGGGAGGTCCTGGAAATGGTAGGTTACCGGAAGGAAACCGATATCCGGCCCGCCATGCTTTCCATGGGGGAGCAAAAGCTTATTGCCTTTGCCCGGGCCCTGATGTGCCGGCCCCGGCTTCTCTTCCTTGACGAATGGACCGAATCCCTGGACGACCGTTCCGCCCAGCGGCTGATAAATCTGGTACGGGCCCATAAGATTCAGGGCCATACCGTGATCTTTGTGAGTCACGATCTCCACATTATCAGGGACTTGGCGGATATTGCCCTGCTTATCGCCGGCGGACAGTTGTCTATGAAATTCACGGGGACCCAAATTGAAAACGATAAGGATCTGGGCCGTTATTTGGAAAAGGAAATAGCGTCATGAATACGGTATTAATGCTGCGCCGGAATCAGACTGTCCTATGAAATTTACCATCAGATACGCGGACCGGCTGGTGGGCGCCCTTATCATCACCGCTCTGGCAGCCCTGGCGGCGGTCATTGTCCTTTTAGGTTCCAGCCAGCGGTGGTTTGCCAAGAATTACCAGTTTATAACCTACTTCGATTCCGCCGCGGGCTTAAGCAAGAACATGGCGGTCCAGTACAAGGGTTTTACCATTGGCCGGATCAAATCCTTTGACCTTACCCCCGATGACCGGGTAGAGGTGTCTCTCCATATTTTTGATACCTATATTTCCAGGGTCCGCCAGGGTTCCCTGGTAGACATCAGCATCAGCCCCGTGGGCCTGGGGAACCAGTTCCTCTTTTATGCCGGCCTGGGTTCCGAATTGATTGCGGAGGGAGAACTGATCCCCGCAGTATCCTCCCTGGAGGGGAAGGACGCCCTAAGGCGGGGTATCGCCTTCCTGCCCAAACAGGACGACAGTATTAGTGTTATCCTTAGCCAGGTAAATTCAGTCCTGGGAAATGTTGACAAGCTGACGCAGGAACTAAACGACGCCTTTGAGGGGAACGATGAGACAAGCCTTGGGCGGACCATGAACAATATTGAAACCGCCTCCGGGGGCCTTGCGGAGATCCCCGCCATACTGCGGGGAACTGTGGCGGAACTTCTGGCGGACATAGACCGGATCATGGAGAATACCCAGCCTATCCTGGCCAATCTACAACTTGTTTCCGAGGATCTTAGCGATCCCGACGGGACCGTGGCCCAGATCCTCGACGCCGAAGGGCCGGTTTACACCAACCTGGCCTCCACCCTGGAATCCGTGTCCGGCGCCATGAGGAGCTTGGAAAAAACCGCCGCCTATATACCTGCCCAGTTACCCCAGATCACCGTCATGCTTACGGAAGTCCAGAATGTCCTCAACTCGGTGGAGGATGTACTCACCGCTGTCCTGAACAACCCCCTCCTCAAGTATGGGGTAGGGAACCGGGTGCAGAACCAGCCCACCGGAACCAGCATGCGGGACATAGCGTTTTAGAAGCTTGTGGTATTGTTGGTGTATTTTGTGAACCAAAGCTTCGCGGTGTTCTGTTCTATCCGAACAGAGGGGGTAGTATGAGACAAAAAAACGATCCACCCTTTGACCCTTCCCGGTTTTCGGCCTTTCTTCTCTGTGGTGTCTTGCTGGCTGTATCCTGTTCTTCGGCTCCCAAAAAGCCCGCGGAGGTCCGGGCACAGCGAAACAGCGCGGAACGGCAGCTTGAACTGGCCAATCAGCAGGCCGAGCGGGGGGATTTTGAGGGGGCCCTGGCCTTACTGGAGCTGGCCCGCCAGCTTGCGGTGACGGCCGATGATCCGGATCTGCGGATTCGTGTTGCCCTTTCCCGGGGAAACATCCTTTTTTACCAGGGCAAGGGGGAGGAGGCGGCCTCTGAGTGGGCGGCGGCGGAAACGGAGGCAAATTCCACCGGAAACGCGGAGCTTGTGGCGGTGGTTCGGATCTACAGCGCCCGGGGCCGGCTTCTCGGCGCCGCGGCGGAGGGAAAGGGGGCGGAGGCCGCCGTCCAGGTAAAGAACGATGTGAACCAGGCCATGGACCGGATCAAAAAGGACAGACTTTCCATTGCCCTGGGCTGGACGGTAACCGGTTTAGCGGAAAAAGAAAGCCGCCGTTTTAATGAGGCGGAGGCGGCGGTAAAAAAAGCCCTGGGGATACACGAAAAGGAAAACTACCTGGAACAGGCCGCTTATGACTGGTACCTTATCGCCTCTATCCGTTCAATGGCGGGGCGCTTCGCTGAGGCCGCTGAGGCCCTGGAGGAGGCCATTGTCCTGGACCGCCGGGCGGAAAATTCCTGGGGCCTTGCCATGGACTGGCGGGCCATGGCGGAGGTGTACCGTAAGGCCGGCAAAAACGCCCAGGCGGAAGCCGCCTCCGCCCGTTC
>JAIRND010000119.1 GCA_031258225.1 Treponema sp.
TTTTCCAGCGGGCGGAGACGGGGACGTAAAAGACCTGTTTCTCGGCGTAGGCGTCCCGATCCTCCTCAAAGCCTTCTCCTTCGTCTTTGAGGGCCTGATACCGTTCCCCGAATTTGTCCGAGAGGTACTTGAGGAAAATAAGGCCCAGGACAACGTGTTTGTATTCGGCGGCGTCAATGTTGCCCCGCAGGACGCAGGCGGCGTCCCAGATTTCCTTTTCAAAACCGATTTCAGCGGTGTTATGACCGGCCATTCCGCTACGTTTCTCCTGCTTTGCACGTCTTTTCGGACTTTTGTCTGAATAAAGCCAGTATACCACAAAACGGGCGGGTGTGAAACAGGCTATGATGCCGACGCAAAGCTGTTCCATGGCGATGTTATCAACACCAGGGATGTTATCACCTTTGGGGGAACCACGGTGGGTGAGATCGAAAGGGCTTTTAGGGACTCCATCGATGATTACCTGGTATGGTGCGGGGAAGAAGGTTCCCTGCCGGAAAAGCCATCCGAAAAGCTATCATCGATGAAATTGCCGCAACACGCTGACCGGTACCGTGGTCTACGTTTCCAGTTTTAGCCGCAGGGGCTTGCCGGTGTATGGTACTTCCCGCTGGGTGTTTCCCGCGCGGATAGTCCAGGGGCGGTTCAGTATTGACCGGGAGAAGCTGTAGCCGGCGGGACCTATGGTAAGGATGCGGTCCTGGTCGTTCCATTCCAGTTTTACCCGGTTGCAGCAGCCGGTTTCGTAATCGTAGCCGTCCCCGGAATCTTCGTAGAGGCTGAACGAACCGTCCGCGCCGGGATAAACGCGGATCTCCAGGGGTTCACCGGTAATTTGGTCCGCATACTCAATGGGCGCCGTTTCCGCGGGGACGATGGAACCGGCCCGGACAAAGAGGGGCATCCTGCCGGGCGGGATGGGGACGGTAATTTCCTTACCGCCCCTATGAATGTCCCCGGTCCAGAAATCGTGCCAGAGGGCGCCCTCCGGCAGGTAGCAGGGCCATTCCTCTTTTTTATTGAGGGGAACACCGCCGGGGCCGAAGCGGAAGGGTTTGATAACCGGACAGACCAGGAAGGCGGGGCCGAACATGAATTCATCCGCTATGGTCCGGGCCCTTTTGTCGCCGCCAAAATCGAAGTGCAGACTCCGCAGCATGGTATAGTCGTCCAGGGACACCATGGCGGCCAGGGAGTAGATGTAGGGCATAAGGCGGTAACGCAGGCGGATGAAACGTTCAATGGCGTCGTAGAAGGGTTCTCCCGGTGCGCCGAAGTTCCAGAGTTCCCGGGGGGTGTCAGTTCCGTGGGAGCGGAAAAGGGGGAGGAAGCAGCCGAGTTGAAGCCAGCGGAGGTAGAGTTCCCGGTAGCCTGGGTCCTGTACCCCGTCCTCAAAATCCCCCTGCCAGAACCAGAAGGGTTCGGGGTTTTTGTTCGAACCGCAGCCCCGGTTTTTCCATTTGTCCCGGAGGGTAAAAAAGCCGCCTATGTCGAGGGTCCACCAGGGGAGGCCGCTCATGCAGAGGTTGAGTCCTTCGCATAGTTGTTTTTTCAGGACATCCCAGCGGGCGCTGGTATCCCCGGACCAGAGTACCGCCCCGTAACGCTGGGAACCTGCCCAGCCGGAACGGGTCAGGTTAACGATCCGTTTTTCCCCGGTTTCAGCCCGCTGGTTTTCGTAGATGCCACGGGCGTGCTCCAGGGCGTAGCAGTTTGCCAGGGCCGGGTCCAGGTACTTTTTGTGCTCCTCCCCCACCAGGGTATACCGCTCCCAGGGTTCCCGCAGGACCGGGCCGGACCAGTCGGGGCCGGAGAAGGGTTCAGTGGAATCGCACCACCAACTGTCAAAGCCGCCGGAGTAAAGTTCCCGTTTTACCTGCTTCCAGTAGAGCTTCCGGGCTTCCCGGTCAAAGGCGTTGTAGGTGGCTTTATCTTCAAGCAGACAGCCCGCCGCTTCAAATTCGTCATGATCCTCGCCGGAGCGGGCGTTTGGCCACAGGGAAATCATGGAATGGACGTTCATGGCGTGGAGTTCCCGGTTGGCCGCGGCAATGTCGGGGTAGCGGCTTTTATCCAGCCGTTTGTTTCCCCATTCACCCGGTTTCCAGGTATTCCAGTCCTGAACAACGCAGTCCAGGGGAATATGACGCCGGCGGTATTCCCGCGCGGTCTCCACCAGTTCATCCTGGGTGTGGTACGCCTCTTTGGACTGGATGTACCCGAAGGCCCATTTTGGGAGCAGGGGGGCCCTGCCCGTAAGGGCCCTTAGCCCGCGGATGATGTGGTCGGGACTTTCCCCCCGGATAACGTAAAAATCCAGGACGTCCAGGGTATCAAAAAAAAAGTAGGGTTTTTCCTCGCCGCCGTTAAAGGTCATAAGGCAGCCGCAGTCAAAAAGCACGCCGTAGCCCCTGGTTGAAAGAAAGAAGGGCACGGGGATACGCATGTTGTGCTGGTAGAGGTACTGTGTCTTCCTCCGGTAGTCGTAGATCCCCTCCTCGGCCTGACCAAGGCCGTGGATGCCTTCATCGTCCGCAAAATCAAAAAAGACCTTTGCCCGCCACGCGGAGCGGTCCTCCAGGGGAACAAGGGAGGTGGAAAAATTCCGCTCCCCGTCTACGGTCTTACGGGTGTGTACGGGGCCCCCGGCGGACCGGTAACGATACACCGTTTTTGCCGTCATCTCCGGGAAGGGCTGGGAGAGAAGGAGCCCGCCCTCCTCTGTTTCCCAGACAAGGCCCCCTCCGGTTTTGCCGATCCTAAGCTTGAGGGAACCCGCGTCAAAACGGTACTCCCCGGAACTTTCCTCCACCCCCACCGGGTAGGGTGAGGCGGGGGGAACGATGCCGATGGGAGAAGCCCTTCCCGGACCTTCCACCCCAAGGCGGATACGGAGGATACCGCAGGCGGGACTCTCAACAAGAAACGAACCCTGCCGTACCGTAACGTTCATCGAAAGGACCCCTCAATGTCTTTCCAGTTTTTTTCACCATACTCCAGAAGCCGTTCAGCTTCGTCAAGGGACATGGCGGGAAACATGAGAAAAAGCCCCCGGGAGCCGTATTTTTGTATGATCCGTTCCGCGCCCCGGATCCATTGGTCAAAGCCGCCGGAATAGACCTTGACCCAGAGGGATTTTCCCGCCCGGCGTACCTTGTCGTAGATTACATCCCAATCCGGCAATGTCCCGTCCGGGCCGTGATCCCCCGATGTCCACTGGAGGGCGTCGATCTCCTCAATCTCCATGATGGCGTCCACGTGCTTGATGGCATCGGGGCCGTCCAGGTGGTAGAGTACGTTGTCCATCCGGGACGCCTGTTCCCGCAGGGGCTGCTGGATAAAATCCCGGAAATTCCCCGGCGACATGAGGGCGGAAAAATCGCATTGGAGTTTGACCGTGCGGCCTTCCCCCCAAATCTGAAACACCGTATAACAGGAACCACCGTCGGCGTCACTTTTCACCACATTGTAGAAGCGGTCGTAGTACGCAAAGTAGGCGCTGTCCACCTGGGCAATGCGGCGCCGCAGTTCCTCCGGTTCGTCTATCATGGCAAAGACCATATCCTGGGTTCCCCGCAGGGAGGCCAGCACGTCGATGTTTTCCATGAGATCCGGAATGCCAACATAGAAATCGTCCCCCGCCAGGGCCCGGATGTCCCTGACCAGCCGGTAATGTTCTTTCCACCATTTGTTTTCCGGATCGAAGCGGAGTTCGGGGCAGGAAGCCCAGTCCTCCACACAAGGTTCAAACCACACCGTGTCATGCTGGAAGACGATCTCGCTCCCCAGGTAGCCCGCCACGGAGCCCGGGCCAAAGTCCGCGCTGATATTGGGGAAGCTGTCCGCCAGAAAGAGATGGTTTTCGCAGTAGTGTCTGAACCGGGCAGCCATGCGGGAAGCGTCCCGGTAACGGTCAAACGTATCGCGGATCTCCAGTTCGGGGGGAAGCGGTTTTTTATCCGGTTTCTCCGCCGTTAGATATATAAGGGGAAGCCCGGTGTTGGTCCCCTTCCAGTAGTGCCGCCACCGTTCCTTGACGGTGTCCCAGTTTTCCTTGTAACGCATACTACCCCTTTACAGACCCCGTGGTGAGGCCTGAAATAATTTGCTTCTGACAGATCAGGTAGATAATAAACACGGGCAGCACCGTGACCATGATGTCCGCAAAGACCAGATTCCACTGCTGGGAATAACGGCCAAAGAAATTGTAAATCGCCAGATTCATGGGCCACTGGCTGGTTTTGTTGATCAGATAGAGGGGTGTGGTAAAATCGCTCCAGATACCGATGAAGGTGAGGACAAAAATGGTAACGCAGATGGGCTTGAGCAGGGGGAAGATCACGCATATGAAGGTTCTGAAGGGCCCTACCCCGTCGATTACCGCCGCCTCATCCAGTTCCCGGGGCACATTGCCAAAGTAGCCGTAGCTTACGAAAACCGAAAAGGCAGCGTTGGCCCCCAGATAGTAGAGGATCATGCCGGCACGGGTCCCGTAGAGGCCCACGGCGCTCATGACCTTGATAAGGGTTACAAAATTCATCGGAAGGAAGAGGCCCAGGATAAGGAAAAGGTAGATCCCCTTTGCCGCGCGGTCCGTCCGCCTTGACAACACCCAGGTT
>JAIRND010000139.1 GCA_031258225.1 Treponema sp.
TGTACCAATGGCAAAAACCAGGGTTGGCATTATCGGCGTGGGGGGAATCTCCGCCTGCCACATTGAATCGTACCGGAAGCATCCCGAAGTGGAGCTTGCCGCCTTTTGCGACATCAACAGGGAACGGCTGGACCTGATGGGGGAAAAGTACGGTGTGAAAAAACGCTTTACCAGGGCCCAGGACATGCTGGCCCAGGTACCGGAACTGGACGCGGTAAGCGTTTGTACCTGGAATTCCGAACACGCCCCCATGACCATCGCCGCGCTGAACGCCGGCAAGCACGTGCTGTGCGAAAAACCCATGGCCACCGGCGAGGCCGCCGCGCGGGAGATGCTGGAGACGGCGGAAAAAAACGGTAAACTCCTGATGATCGGCTTTGATAATGGGGCGGTACTGCAAATAGAGGCATCCTTTTCCCTGAACATCAAGTTGACTGCGTTCGCGACGGGAACTCCCTGCCGCGCGCCTGCCGGGGACGGAGTGGTCATTATGCGTATCCTGGACGCGGTCTACGAGTCGGCCCGCACGGGACACGAGGTGGTTCTGGGCTAAGGCGGCCGAAAGTACTCTACCTCTGCTCTGTGCCTGACACCGGATTACGGATGTGGTATACTTCCCCCATGAAACGTTTACATCTGTCCGAGTGGTCCAAGGGTGTCCGCGCGGCTGAAGAGGAAGATGACGACGAGGAGGAGGCCGGGAAATCCGGGGTGGACCCCCTGGTGTCCAGGATGCTCAAGACCCGGACTATTTTGCTTTCCGGCGAAATCAGGAAAGACCTTGCCGAGCGGACTATCCGGCAGCTTCTGTTGCTTGAAGACATGGGGGACGAGCCTATCCGTGTTTTTATCGACTCCCCCGGGGGGGACGCGGACGCGGGTTACGCGATTTTTGACATGATCCGTTTTGTAAAGCCGCCGGTCTGGACTATCGGCATGGGGCTGGTGGCCAGCGCCGCGGCGATTATCCAGCTTGCCAGTCCCAGGGAGCGGCGGGTTGGGCTTCCCAACAGTCACTACCTTATCCACCAGCCTCTTTCGGGTATTCGGGGAGTAGCCACGGATATCGAGATTCACGCGCGGGAACTGGACAAATTGCGGGCCAGAATCAACCACCTTATCGCCGATGAAACGGGCGCCCCTTTTGACCAGGTTGAGCGGGATACAGACCGGGATTACTGGATGAACGCGGCCGAGGCGGTAAGCTATGGTCTTATCTCCAGGGTTGTTACGAACCGCGCCGATCTGTTGTAAGCCTGCCGGGTGTGTGGCATGGTTGATCTGACGGTGTTTCTGGGGAATCCTGGCCGGGAATACGCGCGAAACCGGCATAACGCGGCCTGGCTTTTCGCGGAACATCTTCCCTTCTACGCTTCCCTGCGGTGGCGGAAAAAATTCAAGGGGCTCTACGCCTGTCTGGACGCGGACCGTGCGGGCGGCGTTTCCTCCGCCCCGCAAGGCCCTTCCCGGGTACCTGAGCCCCGGACACTGCACTTTCTAAAACCAGAAACTTTTATGAACGTATCCGGGGAAGCGGCGGCGGCGGCGGCGGCCTTTTTCAGGATTGACGCCGCGTCGATCCTGGTGGTCCACGATGAGCTGGAACTTCCGCTGGGGACGGTTTCCCTTAAGCGCGGCGGGGGCCTTGGGGGGCACAACGGGCTGCGCTCCATGAAACTCTCGCTGGGCACGGCGGATTTTTGGCGTTTCCGTTTCGGCATTGGCCGTCCCGATGGGCGCGCGCCCGGTGAGGGGGGGCCGCCGGGGAGCGGCAAGGGTATTGTGGAGTGGGTGCTTTCGGATTTCAGCGCCGCCGAGGTGGCGGTTCTGGACCGGGTCTTTGCCATTACCGCGGACGCCTTTACCGCCGTTTTGACGGGGGAGCCGGCGGCCCTGCTTCCTGTCTGGGGAAAACGGCGGCCGCTGGACGCGGACCTTTAGCAGCCTGTGATGGGCTGCTTTAGCGCCGCGCGGCGCGTTGGCAGGACAGGCCCTGTGGCTTTGTTGGGACGGTCTAAAACTGGACGGCCCCTTAATTTCATATCAGGTGAGGGAGGATTGTATGCTGTACCCAAAACGGGAAAAGCCGCTGAGTGTTGAGGATTTCAAAAATCCCGGTAGCGAATACCGGGCCACGCCTTTCTGGGCGTGGAACACCAGGCTGGACAAGGATGATCTGGTTTGGCAGATCGAGCAGCTCAAAAAACTGGGTTACGGCGGGTTCCACATGCACGTCCGTACCGGCATGGCCACCGATTATTTGAGCGATGAGTACATGGCCTGTGTGCGGGCCTGTGTGGAGAAGGCCCGGCAGGAACGGATGCTGGCCTGGCTCTACGACGAGGACCGCTGGCCCTCCGGGGCCGCCGGGGGGCTGGTAACGCGGCAGGAACAGTACCGCATCCGGCACCTGCTGCTGACCCGCCGGCCCTATGGCGGCCACGGTGAAGTGAAGGCGAATCAGGATTCCTCCGCTGCGTCGGAGCGGGCCGAAAACGGCGTGCTTGTCGGCTGTTTTGACGTTACCCTGGACCGCCGGGGGGAACTGGAACACTACCACGCCATTGGGGAGGGGGATACGGCCAGGGGGATAAAACTCTACGCCTACGCGGAGACGGCCCTGCCCTCGCCCTGGTACAACAACCAGACCTACGCGAACACCCTGGACCCCGCCACGATCCGGGAATTTATCCGTGTTACCCATGAACGCTACCGGAAGGATTTTTCCGCCGACTTTGGCGCCCTTATTCCGGCCATCTTTACCGACGAGCCGCAGTTCTCCCGGAAGGGGACCCTGAACTACGCCCTTGAGGAAAAGGACGTTACGCTGCCCTGGACGCTGGACATTGAGGACAGCTACCGGGCGGCCTACGGCGGGGAGAGCCTGGTGGCGGGGCTGCCGGAACTGCTCTGGAACCTGCCGGGGGGCCGGGTCTCCATTATCCGTTACCACTACCACGATCACATAGCCGAGCGGTTTGCCGCGGCCTTCGCGGACCAGTGCGGGGCCTGGTGCGCCTCCAACGGCCTGATGCTTACCGGCCACATGATGGAGGAGCCTACCCTGGAAAGCCAGACCCATGCCCTGGGGGAGGCCATGCGCTCGTACCGTTCCTTCCAGCTTCCCGGCATCGACATGCTCTGCGACAGCCGCGAGTTCACCACCGCCAAGCAGGCCCAGTCCGCGGCCCGGCAGATGGGCAGCCCCGGCGTTCTTTCAGAGCTGTACGGGGTAACCAACTGGGACTTTGACTTCCGCGGCCATAAGCTGCAGGGGGACTGGCAGGCGGCCCTGGGCGTTACGGTCCGGGTACCCCACCTTTCCTGGGTGTCCATGAACGGGGAGGCCAAGCGGGACTACCCGGCCACCTTCAACTACCAGGCCCCCTGGTACAAGGAGTACCCCTATGTGGAGGATCACTTTGCCCGTCTTGCCTCCACCCTGACCAGGGGACAGGCCCTCTGCCGTGTGGGGGTTATCCACCCCATTGAAAGTTACTGGCTCCACTGGGGGCCCAGGGAGAATACCCAGGCTATCCGGGGGGAAATGGACGAGAATTTCACGCGGCTCTGCGACTGGCTGCTGCGGGGACTTATCGACTTTGACTATGTCTGCGAATCCACGCTGCCCCGGTACTGCGATCCAAAGAACATCACGGCTCCGGCATCGGGAAAGGCCCTGTTCCCGGTGGGCCAGATGGGGTATGAACTGATCATCGTACCCGCCCTTGAAACGGTGCGGACCGGTACACTGGAACGGCTGGAAGCCTTCCGGCGGGCCGGGGGCCGGATCATCTTCCTGGGCAAGCCGCCGGCCTATGTTGACGCGCGTCCCGGTGAACGGGGCCGGAAGTTGTGGGAAGCCTGTGAACATATCGCGTTTGAGCGGCTGCCGGTTCTGGACGCCCTGGAGGCTCTGCGGGACCTTGAGGTCCGGGACGACAGCGGCGTCAGGACATCCGACCTGCTCTACCAGATTCGGGACGAGGGGAACGGCGGCCCCCGCTGGCTGTTCATTGCCCGCGCGGACAGGCCGGTGAACGCCGACATTCCCAGGCCACAGCGGCTCCGTGTCAGTATACGGGGGGAATGGGCGGTTAGCCTCTACGATACGCTGAACGGGGGTATTACTCCCCTGGCGGCCAGGCAGGAAGAAGGCCGGACAACGCTGGCCCTTACGTTCTACGAACACGACAGCCTTCTGGTCCGGCTTGACCCCGGCGCGGGTACGACATCAGGTCCGGCCGCGGGCGCGACGGTGGACGCGGTCCTGTCCCGGCGGCCGGCGGAAGCCCGGAGGCATGCGGAGAAGGTTCAGCGTTTCACGGGGCCCGTGCCCATAACCCTTGAGGAACCCAATGTCCTGCTCCTGGACATGGCGGAATTCGCCCTGGATACGGGGGCGTACCGGCCACGGGAGGAGGTTCTGCGGCTTGACAGCCTGCTCAGGGATGAACTGAACTGGCCCAGCCGGGGGGATGCCTGGGCCCAACCCTGGGTGGAGACGGACAAGACCACGCCCCATACCCTGCGCCTGCGTTACAACATTGACAGCGAACTGGAGATTCAGGGAACGGAACTGGCCCTGGAAAACGCCGCCGCTGCACGGGTAACGCTGAACGGGGAAGCGGCGCTTCCCACCCGGCTTTGGTACGTGGACAAGTGCATAGGCAGGGTCAAACTCCCCCCGATTAAGCGGGGGTCCAATGTGCTGGAAGTGTCGCTGCCCTATGGCCGCGCCATTGATGTGGAGGCGATGTACCTGCTGGGGGACTTTGGCGTCCGGGTGGCGGGTTCCTTTGCTACCCTTACTCCCCCGGTACGGACCCTGGCCTTTGGGGACATAAGCCGGCAGGGGCTTCCGTTCTACGGCGGGAACCTTGTGTACCATCTGGAAGCGGAAACCCGCGCTTCTGAACTGCTGGTAGGCGTTACGTACTACCGGGGGCACCTGCTAAGGGTGCGGGTAGACGGCGCCGACCGGGGGGTTATCGCGTATTCACCCTACGAGCTAAGGGTACCCGGTCTTTCGCCGGGCAAACACCAGGTGGACATTGTCTACTTTGGCAGCCGGATCAACACCTTTGGCCAGCTTCACAGTAACGCGCGGGGCGGCTACTGGTGGGGGCCGGGCTCGTGGCGGACACAGGGCGCCGGCTGGAATTACGAGTACCACTTCTGGCCCCAGGGGGTACTCAAGTCGCCGGAACTAAGCTAGTAGCCTGTCATCATTCAACCTGTGAGTAGTTCAGTTTGATACGCCCTGAACGTAACCCTCTACCGCCTCCCGGCGGGGGCGGTTCACGATAGGGAGTTAAGGTTAGGCGGGTATCAAACCTAAAACCCAGGTTGAATGATGTCTGACTTATCCAAATTTGGGCGCAATGCCTGGCACTATGCCAAAGCGGTTTCGGGAAGCACCGGAAGCACCAAAAAAAAACCCACAATTACAATCATGACTGCGTACTAGTACGCAGTCTGTAGGGTAAAAACCACGGACCACACAAACCGGGAAACAAAGAGTTCGTGTTTTTCGTGTGGTTAAATTTCGTTACGCCTCTTCCCGCTTCGCGTCCTCCCAGTACCTGTCCATAAGGGCGAAATTTTCCGGGCCCGGTTCCAGGCCGTTTTCCTTTAACAGTTGTTCCACGCGCTTAAAGCGCCTCTCGAATTTGACGTTGGTCCGCTGCAGGGCCACCGAGGGGTCCACCTTGAGGTAACGGCACAGGTTCACCGCGGAAAAGAGCAGGTCCCCCAGTTCCCCCTCAAGGGCTTCGGCGGAGAGGTGTTCCCCCGGCGCGGGGGCTTCTTGCCGTACCGTGGGGAGAAGCGCCCGGGCCTCCTCCAGTTCTTCCCGGACTTTGGCGATTACACCCTCCACATCCGGCCAGTCGAACCCGGCCTTGGCGGCCTTTTTTTGAAGTTTGAAGGCCCGGTCCAGGGGAGGGAGGCCGCGCGAAACCTGGTCAAGGATACTGTCCTTGGGTTTTCTCCCCTCCTGTTCAACTTTTATCCGCGCCCAGTTTTCCAGAACTTCCCCGGAATCCTTTACCTTAAGGTCCCCAAACACGTGGGGGTGGCGGCGGATAAGTTTTTCCGCTATTCCGTCCAGCGTCTCCCCCACGGTAAAGGCCCCCTCCTCCTGGTGCATGTAGGCGATCATCGTTACCAGAAGGTACAGGTCCCCCAGCTCCTCCCTGATGTGGGCGGGCTCTTTCGCGTCGATGGCCTCCACACATTCATAGGTTTCCTCGATAAGGTCCCCGCGCAGGCTTAGGGGGTTCTGTTCCCGGTCCCAGGGGCAGCCGCCGGGGCCGCGGAGCCGGACGATGACGTTGTAGAGGTCGCGAAACGAGGCCCAGGCCCGTTCGGCGGCCGGGCCGGAGGGATCAGCCGGGCCGGGCGGGTTGACCGCGGTGTCCGCGCGGCCGGGGTTCCGCGTCATGGCTGGTCCGAAGGCCGGATCGCCAGGGTTATGAGCTGCACAAAGTAGTTGATTTTTTTATAGGCGTCCATGATCCGGGGGGCCAGGGGGGTCTTGGAGTAAGCGTCCAGTTCCTTCCAGTTGATGATAATATCGTTCTGCTTTTTCGGCATATCGTCCGAAAGGGCTTTCATGTATTTACCCACCGTAATGATGTGCGCCGCCGTGGTTTTAACGATGGTCAGGGCATCTTCATCAAGCGTATTAATAATACTGGCGATGTACCGCGCCTGGGTCCGGTCCCGGTCCACTCGCAGCAGGGCGCCGCGCAGCCGGGGACCGTTGCTGCCCTTCTCCGAAAGGGTCTCGTCAAGTTCCGTGATGGAGGGCATTGTCTCCAGCGCCCCGTGGAAACCTTCGGACATTTGCAGGGAACCGGTGTTGCTGGTCCACTGTCCGCGGATCAGCACGATATCGCAGATTTCCTGTATTTCTTTGGAAAAGTAATCCTGGAGGAACGCCATAAGGTAGTTAAGGGCGGCGGCGTAGGCAAAACCGTCCAGGCCCTTGCCCGTGTAAATTCCGCTGGTCCGCTCGGTGTAGTAGGTAAGCCGGGTTGTGTCTACTTCCCCAAATATCGCCCGCAGCAGTGTTTCTATTTGGGAGCTTCGCTGGCTTTCCGTGATGGCGCTGATCTGTTTCCACACGTCTTCCCGTTTTTCTTCCAGCCACTCGGCGCTTAACTGGACGGAGGGGGTCTGCTGTTTCCCGTCCCAGATGGGATTTTTGGTGGCGTGCCGTATGATATATTCGATTATTTTTGAATGTCTGACATCGGCCAGGTTTAACAACAGCGCCGTCCACTGATCGTAGGGAATGCAGTCGGTTCCCCCCTGGATGGTCCGCAGAACCGAAAAGGCGGTTTTCCAGTCGTCCTGGGGGCTAAGGGAGGCAATGGCGGTGTAAAAGGTTCCAAGATCGTCTATCAGCATATCCGCCCTGACGGCGGAGAATTTAAGGGGCGTGGTAAAGATGCCTTCCAGCATGGCCGAATCAAATTTCTTAAGAAAGCCCACAAAATCGAAACGGATAAAGCGGGAAAACACGGTGATAAGGTTATAGCACTTGTCCGCGGCCATTATCCGGTCCCCGTCAAAGAGCGTTGTAAGGCTTTGGTAGTCCTCCTCCAGTTGTTTGACCAGCGCGGTGGGGTTTGTACTCTTTGCCCGTTCCGCAATGGCATCGGGACTGAGATTCCGGGCGGTTTCCTGGGCCTGGGGGGGCATAAAGTACTCGATGACGGAACGTTTAAGCTGCCCGGAATTTTCCACGTCATTGATAAAAACCTGAACGGGGTAGATGGTCTTGTAGATGATGTAGATGTACTGGGCAAGGGAAGGATCCGCTTCCTCGGACTTAACCCGGTAAAATTTGGCGTACTTGTTTTGGGCCAGTTCCCGAATTGTTTGTTTGATCAGCATGTCCTTGTCGGAAAGCGGTTCGTTTTCCTTTCCAAGGAGCGAAAAAACCTTGTCGA
>JAIRND010000148.1 GCA_031258225.1 Treponema sp.
AGGATCATCCTGCCCCTGTCCCAGGCCCTGCTTGCCACTTTCGCGCTTTTTTCGATTGTGGGTACCTGGAATTCCTGGTTCAACGCCCTTATCTACCTGAGCGATGAGCGCAAGTACCCTCTGCAGCTCGTGCTGCGGCGTTACCTGTTCAACCCCCTCGACAGCGGTATAGGCGGCGCCATATCTGACCGGGCGATGCTGGAGATCATGAGAAGCCTGCATATCAACCCTAAGTCAATCCAGATGGCCCTGGTCATCATTGCCATGCTGCCCATAACCCTTATCTACCCGTTTTTGCAGAAGTACTTTGTAAAGGGCATTACCCTGGGGGCCATAAAGGGCTGAGCTTTCCGTGTGCTTTGCCGCGTATGCGGTAGCAATATAGTGAGGAGGATGTTATGACAAAGAAAACATTCGCTCTTTTTCTCGTTGTCCTGCTGTTGGCTGTTACCGGGCTTTTTGCCGGTGGTAATCAGGCGGCAGGTTCGGCAAATGATGGCGCTGTAAGGATCACAGCGACCTACGCCCACTTCGGCGGTATCCCAACGGATACTATTGTGGGAAAGGCATGGCACGCGCTGATGGAGCAGAAGACCGGCCAGAAACTTGACATTGTCTGGAACTATATTCCCTACGCGGAATACGCCGAAAAGATCAACGTGATCCTGGCAACCAACGACCTGACGGATCTTACCTTCATTATGAGCAGAAGCATTGCGGCGCCTTATGAAGGCCAGGGAGTTTTTGTAAACCTGGCGGAACACTGGGCTAAGCTGCCCGCCTACAACGCCTTCCTCAAACAGGTGCCCTACGGTATGGAGAAGGTAGCCAACTCCGACGGGACTATTTACGGCCTCTTTGGCGGCGAGACTCCGCGGCTCAGCCAGGGTGTAGCCATAAATGCTACCCCTGCCATACGCTACGACGTGTTCCAGCGATTAGGCATCAAGGTTCCCGGCACAGTAGACGAAGTGCTGGACGCGGCCCGTAAACTCAAGGCCGCCTACCCCGGCAAGTACCCGGTCCACTTCGGTCATGGGTGGTGGGCCCTTTCCATCCTCAATACCTACAAGACAAGCCAGGGAATATATTGGGACGGATCGCGGTATGTCTTTGGCCCCCTGTCGGACAATTACCGGGCGGCGCTGACCCTGCTTAACCGCCTGTACACCGAAGGACTGCTGGACCCCGAATCCTTTACGGACAATGACGACACCCGGACCAGGAAAGCCCTCAACGGCGACGCCCAAATGCTCCTAGGTATATGGTTTAATACGATTGACGACTGGAACACCAACACCGAAGCCAACGTGAATTGGGCGCTCATCCCTGCCGTATCAGACCCGGCCTACGGTACGCCCTGGCAGTCCGTACAGAATGAAAACGAATATGTCGTCGCCCATAACGGTGAGGCTACCTACATCAAGGCCGGGGCGCGGAACCTGGACACCCTGCTCAAAATCGGCGACGCTTCCTACGATCCTGAAACCATACGGCTTATTTCATGGGGTATCGAAGGCCAGACCTATACAGTTAAAGCCGACGGTACGCCGACCTTCATGGACAACATCCGCAATTCTCCGAAGGGAAGTTTCTGGATCGCCGGCGACGACTGGGGCATGAGGGCTTCAAGCAAATACCGGCCCGGGTTGCAAGGACCTATTGACGCCCGGAACTTTCTCGACTGCGCGCCGCCGCAGAACGCGGTTATCAACGGCCAATTTGTCCAGACACCCTACGAGACCGCGTTCCCCGACGAGCCCTGGCCCACCAGTCCATGGATTTCTCCCAATCTTTTTGCGCCGCCCATCGCCTTTACCCCGGATGAGAACAACGCGAATTCCTCGATCATGACCGCTGTTAACACCTATGTTACCGAGGAAACCATGAAGTTCATCACCGGCGAGCGGAACTTTAACCAGTGGAACGCCTTTACCGCCCAAATCAGGAACCTGAACATCCAGACCGTTCTTGACATGTACAACAGGAAGGCGGCGCCCTATAAATAAGGCGCGTGTCATAGTACAGTAGTCCCATCGAACTCAGATCCGTCCCCCGTGGGCGGATCTGTTTGTATGCGCGCGCATCCGGCACAACGTGAAAAAAGGAGCTATCCATGAAAGATTACATTCTCACGAAACTTGACGACTACAAGGCGGTCTTTAACGAGCGGCCGCGTCTCATCCCCTCCAACGCGGTGGTTGACGCGCCCATCGCGGGTAATGGCGACATCGGTATCGCCGTGAACGCGGCGGACTGTGCCGAGGGCAGGGGGCATCCGGACAGTACCGGCGGCAGTGATAGCAAACCCAGTCCGTTGGCTCACGCGGTGGAGGTCTACTTCACGAAAAACGACTTCTGGAAGGCTTCTTACGTCTGTTACGCGCCGGAACAGCACGGCATGAAGTCGTTGGGGAAACTCCTCATCGTCCTTGACCGGTTCGGAGGCTGCGGCTACTATGCCGAACAGGTCATCCGGGACGGGACCATTACGGTGAAGCTGACCAAGGGCGAATACGGCGTCCTTGTTACGCTCTGCGTTCCGCGCGGGACAAACCTTATCACGGCCAGGATAAAAAACCTGGGTACGCCCCTTACAGGGAGGGCCGAACTCCGGGTTACCAGGGCCGCGGACGCGGAATATTCAGAACAGTACTCAGGCGGCATTTTTTCAATAACAAAATCCTACTCCGGCCCTGATCTGGCCTTTCCCACCGCCGCCTGTGCCACGGCCAGGGTGCTGGACAGTCCCGATAGTACCTTTACCCTGGAAGAAGGCGGGGAAGCCTGGGTGCTGGTGCCGGTCGTTACCAACCACGACGATACCGCTTACCGGGAAAAGGCAAAAACCACGCTGGAAACTATAACACGCTTCAAAATACTCGATGCCCTGGCGAAGAACCGCGACTGGTGGCGCGCTTTCTGGCTCTCTTCCGGGGTCGCCCTGCCCGCCGAGCCGCTGGCGGAAAGATTCTGGTACGGTTCCCACTACATCATGGCCTCGTGCTGCGGCAATAAAGAATTCCCTCCGGGGCAGCTTGCCAGTTGGGTAACCACTGACAACCCCGCCTGGGGAGGGGACTATCACTTCAATTACAACCACGAGGCGCCCTTCTGGGGTCTCTATTCGTCAAACAAGATCGAACTAACCGAAGGCTATGACACGCCCATCATGGATCATATTCCCGCCGCGAAGGAGCTTGCCCGCAGGAAGCTGGGCTGCCGGGGTATCTATTCCCCAGTGGCCTTTGGGCCCAAAGGTTTTGTCCACCGTATCTTTGATATAGATGGTAACGACGATGTCTGTTACTGGGGCCAGAAGAGCAACGCCTCCTACGCGGCGGTGAACATGCTCATGCGTTTTTATTCCACCTATGATCTTGAGTACGCCCGCGGCATCGCCTACCCCTACCTCAAGGAGGTTGGCGCTTTTTGGGAGGATTACCTGGTGTTCAAGGACGGCCGCTACTGGAGTTTCAACGATTGCATTCACGAAAACGGTTTTCTGGCCAACAAGGTGCCGGGCTGGAACTGGGGCAGTACGGTTGACTATGCCGATGACTGCAATCCCCTCATAAGCCTGGGTTTTATCCGCATGGTGTTCAAGGGCCTCCTGGACATAAGCCGGGAACTGGGGGACGACAATCCCGCGGCGGAGAAGTGGCGGCATATTCTGGAGCATATAAGCCCCTACCCGCTGCAGGAACGGAACGGCAAGACCGTGTTCCGCTACACCGAAAGCGGCATGGACTGGTGCGACGGTAATTCCCTGGGGATTCAGCACGTGTTCCCCGCGGGGGACATCGGCCTCGGTTCCGAAAAAAAACTGCTGGAGATTGCCCGCGCTACCCTTGTCGAAATGAGCCGCTGGGAGGACTACAATGCCTTTCCCACGTTCTACACCGCGGCGGCGCGGCTGGGCCACGACCCGGCGGAGATTCTGCGGCATTTGAACAGGGAGCTGCGTACCCACGCCTACCCCAATCTGTACATCTACTACGGCGGCGGCGGTATCGAATGCTGCAGCGGCGTGCCGTCCTGCGTAAACGAGATGCTGCTCCAGAGCCACGAGGGGATCCTGCGCTTCTTCCCGGTATGGGAAAAAGACAAGGACGCGGAATTTTACAATCTCCGGGCCTACGGCGCTTTTCTGGTATCGGCTTCCCTTGCGGGAGGTAAAATCGGGGACATCTCGATTTACAGCGAAAAGGGGAGGAGATGCGTGTTCCAAAAACCCTTTGAGCCCTGCCTGGTGTTCCACGTTGACGGCGGGGAGGGGATACCCGTCCCGGTGGACGCCGATGGCGAGGTGTATGCCTTTGATACCCGGCCGGCCGGACACTACCTTATCCGGAGGTGGTAGCCGGCGGGGGTAGCCAACCGGTTGCCGGCCCTTTCCGGGTGGGGTTCTCCGGTTCACATGGGTTATATGCGTTGGGGAGCGGCAGGCCGCTCCCCAACGGGTTGCTGTTGGAGGAAATCAACAGATCGTTATACCTAAGTAAACGCGCATGGTGCCTGGCACCGTTTCGTGTCCTACTTGTGGTGTAGTCAGACACCATTCAACCTGAGGTTTTAGGTTTGATAGCCGCCTAACCTTAACTCCCTATCGTGAACCGCCCCCGCCGGGAGGCGGTAGAGGGTTACGTTCAGGCGTATCAAACTGAACTATCCACAGGTTGAATATTGACTGCGTACTAGATCGGCAGCGCCCTCCGCGCCCACAGGGTGTTCATCAGGACCCGGGAGGCGCCCTTGGCGGTGCTGTACTCGTCCCTGGTACCGGCCTGGAGGACCAGGTCGCGGTCGGCTTTGGCGGTCAGGTGTTCTTCCATCGAGGCTTTTATCCGGTCCAGGAAATCGGGGCCGTTCGCCATAAGGCCGCCGCAGAGGAGAACGCGGTCGGGGTCCAGGAGGTTGACCGCCATGGAGAGCCCCACGCCGATGTTCTCCGCCGCGGAATTGATGATCTTGAGGGCCAGGCCGTCGCCGGCTTTGGCGGCGTCAAAAACCATCTTGGCGTCAATCCCGGCGGCGTTGCCCCCGCACAATTCGGCTATTTTGGAACGGGCGTGGTGGGCGATGATGGTCTGGGCCTGGCGGGCGATGGCCTCGCCCGAAGACACCGCCTCCAGACAGCCGCTGTTGCCGCATTTGCACAGGGGGCCGTCCCGGTCCACCACGCAGTGGCCCAGTTCCCCGGAGATGCCCCCGGTTCCCTCGTAAAGGTCCTCGCCGGTGATAATGGCGGCGCCGATGCCGTAACCCAGGTTCACGCAGAGGGTGGTGTGGACCTCATCGGTCCAGAATACCGAAGTTTCGTGGACCGCCAGGGCCTGGGTTGAGTTTTTCACCAGCGCCGGATAGGGGATTCCGGTCTGGAGCCAGTTCTGGAGAGGTATGCCCCTCCAGCCAAAATCGGGCGCCACAATGACATTTCCGGTCCCCTTTTCAATGAGCCCGGGCATGGCAAATCCCGCGCCCAGGATCCTGTCCGGTCCGATTTTCAGCTTTTTGACAAAGCGGAGCGTGAGTTTTTTTACATGGGAGATAAATTCCTTTTCCGGGAAGGGATCGCCCGTGGGTTCTTTCATGGATGCGGCCTCGGCGCCGGCGATGTTGTTCACGACAATGCGGAGGGTGCCCCGCCCTATGTCCACACCGATATAGAAAAAACAATCCGGCTCTATGGCCAGAATTTCCGGCTGCTTCCCTACCCCGGATTCCCCCTTTCCCGCCGAACGGATCACCTTTTTCCCGAAAAGGTCTTCCACAATGGCCATGACGGTAGGGATGGAGATATCCAGGCGCTTGGCGATAGCCGCCCTGTTAATGGGGCCTTCCCTGACAATGCAGCGGAACACGTTGTATTTATTGGTCTGGGCAATCTGGAACTGATTCAGCTTTTTATCATACGGCATGGTATGAACTTAACCGTATTGCAACGATCCGTCAACTTGGCTATGCTAATTTATTAAAATCGTATTAGTTAAGAGGATTCAGTTATGAGCTACCGCCTGGGTATCAATCTGGGGTTTGCCGTCAACAGGTACATTAACTCGTTCCGGTCCTGGGGGGATTAAGATGGGAACACCCCGGCTTTCCCCTTCGATGATGTGCGCGGATATTTTCCGTCTGGGGGAGACCATACGGCTTTTTGAGAAACTTGGGGTTTCGTATCTCCACATCGACGTGATGGACGGTTCCTTTGTTCCCAATATCATGCTGGGTACCTCGGAGGTCAGGCAGATGCGGGAATTTTCATCGCTGCCCCTGGACATACACCTCATGATAGAAGAGCCCGGGGACAAGCTGGAATGGTTTGGCCCACAAAAGGGCGATTATATCTCGGTCCACGCCGAAACTACCCGGCACCTTCAACGGGTACTGGCGAAGATCCGGTCCCTGGGGGCAAAGCCCATGGCGGCCGTCAACCCCGCCACTCCCCTGGCGGCCATAGAGGAGGTGTTCCCCGATGTGGACGCGGTGCTTGTCATGACCGTAAACCCCGGCTACGCCGGGCAGAAACTGGTGCCCCAGACTTTGGATAAGATCCGGCGTCTGAGGGCCATGCTGGATGACCGGGGGTTGACGGATGTGGAAATTGAGGTAGACGGCAACATAACCCTGGAAAACGCGGTACAGATGCGGAAAGCCGGGGCGGATATCTTTGTGGCCGGGACTTCCCTGATCTTCCGGAAAGGGGATATGGAGGAACACATCCTGAACTTTAACCGGGAACTGCGAAATCTTGATGTCTGCCCCACACGATAAACACGAACAACAGCGCCACGTTCACGATATAAGTTCGTGATGGTTCGTTCGTTCCGCGTTTATCCTCCTGCCGGGCTAAAATTCGGTGCGCCGCAGCACGGTTTCTTGGAGGACCCCGCCAAGACGGTTGAAGTACTCCGAGTAGCCGCCGATGCGGACGATAAGGTTCTCGTGCCGTTCCGGGTGTTCCATGGCGTCCAGCATGTCTTCCCGGGAAAGGCAGCTTATCTGCGCGTGCATTCCGCCCCGCGCGAAGTAACCTGTTACCAGGGGGCGCAGGCAGGCGGCAAGTTCTTCCTTCCTGAGCCGCAGGTTGAGGACCGGCGTACCCGCCGCCTTGTACAGGGGCAGGCTGGCCACGCTGTTCAAGAGGGCTGTGGGACCGGCCTTGTCCTTCCCGTGAACGGCCCCCAGGGAATCCGCCAGGGGCGCCCCCCGGTCCCGGCCATCCGGGGTTGGTCCCACCTCAGATCCCGCCCAGGCGTAGGTAGTAAACTGGATTGAGGAGGGCAGGAACTGCCCTCCAAGATAGGGGGTCCGTCCCCCCAGCATGTCGAAAACCCGGCCCGCGAAATCCGCCGCCAGGGTATCGGCCTCCGGGTTGTCAACGCCGAAACAGGGACAGGACGCGAGGGCGCGGAGGAAACCGGGCTCCTGTTCCGCGAGGCCCGCGAGGAAGGCCGCCGGGTCCATGCGCGGGCCCGCCTCCCCGTATACCAGGTGCCGGATCGCCAACAGGGAATCGATTACGTTGATAAGCCCCGCGAAACTGACGACGCTCCAATACCAGCGGGCGCCCCCGGCGTTGAAGTCCTTCCCCTTTTCAATACAATCGTCAACAAGGAGGGTCCGTACCGGCTGCGGACGAACCGCCGCCCGCCGTTCCTGACATTCGGAGATACGTTCCAGTACCGGAATGACGGCGGCGGAGATCTCGTCCAGAAGGCCCCGGTAGAATACCTCGAAACTTCCGGCGCCCTCCAGGTTATTCCGCATGTAGGGTTCAAAAATCCTGGGGAGGTTGATCCCCGCGTCAAGGGAACCCACGTTGCTGATCCCCGCCAGCATGGTTTCGGTACAGCCGCCGCCGTTAAAGCGCAGGAGGTCTTTGGGGGGGATATGGGGAAAACGCTCCGCGAGGGCGCGCTGGTACAGGGTCTCGTTGTACAGGGCGGGCTGCCCGCAGCCTGAGGCCAGGGATTCCGCCGCGGCCTGCCAGACCTCCGCCGGGGTAGTTTCGTTCACGCGCAGTTCCAGGCTGGGACGGCGGCGGCCCTTTATCGCGCGGAGGCATTGCAGGGTAAGGGCGTTACAATCCGGACCAAGGGCGGCGCTCCAGCCCAAATTTTCGTCCACGTTGACAAAGAATTCCTCAAAGATGGAAACGCAGTCCTCCCCCCGGTACCAGGGGATAAGGTCCGCGTCAAGCCGTCCGGGGTTATCGCAGCCGTCCACGTAGTAGATAAAATTCCAGGCGACCAGGGCCTCGTACATGTCCCGGGCCGGGGAAAAGGGAACACGGGACAGGGCGGCCAGGAGTCTTTCCGCGTTGGTCCTGTTTTCTTCGGTTATCGAGGCCCGCAGGGTTTCAAGGCAGCGGCGGTGATAGGCTCCGATCCCCTCCACAAGTTCCAAAAGTCCGTCCCGGAAATCCCCTTCCGGCAGGGCACGGACCCGCGTCTCATAGGCGTCCAGGCCCTCCCGCAACACCCGGTCGTAGCGGGGCATGGAGTGGGTGTACATATCGCCCCCAACGTTGTGGGGAGAACCTACCCACAGGAAAAGTTCCGTTTCCCGGCGGAGCAGGGGAACCGCCCCGCTCCACTTTTGTTCCAAACGGTTCCAGTCCACGGCAAAGGTAAAGGAGTAGTCGGGGAACACCGCCGGGGCCTGGGGGTACTTCCCCCCACAGGGGTACAGGGCGCCCCCCCGGTACGTTGTCAGGGGGCTCCGCTCCCAGAACCGCCGCTGGGCCCGTGAAAAACGAAAGAACCGGCTCCGTTCGGTCTCCTCGTAAAATCCCCCCGCGTAGGGTTCGCCCAGCTCGAAAAACCGCTCCGCCAAACTAACGTTCGTTCCTGTTTCGTTCATAGTAAAATTATTACCACAAGGGGCCGCCACTTGAACAGGGGACGGAGATTCACTGATAATTGGAAACGGGCGCCTATCAGCCTGTCGCGCTTGTAGGTTTTTGCTCCACGTTGTGTCGCAAAAACCACGATAAATGGGCTGCTTACAATACGATAAAAAAACTGTCGGGGGAGCCGGCCGGCATGAACAACCGCGAAGTCCGGGGATTTATTTTTGACATTCAGCGTTTTTCCCTTCACGACGGGCCGGGTATCAGGACCAATGTCTTCCTAAAGGGCTGTCCCCTGGACTGTATCTGGTGCCACAACCCGGAGTCCAAGGACCCGGATCCGGAAATTGCCTACTACCCGGACAAGTGCGTCCTCTGCGGGGCCTGCGCCGCCGCCTGCCCCGAAGCGTCGCAGCGCGTTGAACAGGGCGGCCACACCTTTAGCCGGGAAACCTGTACACGCTGCGGCGCCTGCGCGGAGGCCTGTCTTACCGGGGCGCTGGCGCTTATCGGCAGGAGCGTAAGCGCGGGGGAAGCCCTGGAGGAAGTGAAAAAGGACGAGGCCTTTTACCGTAATTCCGGCGGGGGGATGACCATTTCCGGCGGCGAGCCCTTTTTCCAGAGCGGCTTTACGCTGGCCCTGCTGCGGCTTGCCAGGGAGAGCGGACTGCACACCTGTGTGGAGACCGGCGGCGCCGTACCCTTTGACGGGCTGCGGGAAGCGGCGGCGGTAACGGATCTGTTTCTCTACGATGTCAAGGAAACCGCCGCGGAAAAGCACCGGAACTTTACCGGGGTTTCCAATGAACTCATCGTGAACAATCTGGAAAAACTCGACGGCCTGGGCGCGCGGACGGTGCTGCGCTGTCCGGTTATCCCCGGCTGTAACGACCGGGACGACCATCTTCGGGGCATAGCCGCCATCGCCGGCCGGCTGAGGAACGTTACGGGTATCGAGATTGAACCCTACCACCCCCTGGGCATATCCAAGGCCCTGAGCATCGGCAAACCGTCGCGGCACACCGATACGACCATGCCGCCCAAGGAAACCGCGCGGGCCTGGGCCGATGTGGTACAAGCCTGTACCTCCGTACCGGTCAAGGTCGTGTAGGACTTTACCTGCGGTAAAGTCGGCCCTGGCTCAGGCCCTGGCAATCTCCTCCTGGGCTACCGCCACCAGGGCGATGGGGACTGAGTAGGGGGAACAGGACAGGTAGTCCAGCCCGGCGTCCATGCAGAACCGCACGTTCTCCGGGTTGGCCCCGTGTTCGCCGCAGAGTCCGCAGACCAGGTCGGGCCGGGTGATCCGTCCCCGCTCCACCGCCATGACGATAATATCCTTGACACGGGGGTCCAGCGTGCTAAAGGGGTTCCCCATGATAAGGTCGAAGCGGGTGTAGTCGGGCATAAAGGCGGTAAAGTCGTCCCGGGAGATCCCCAGGGTGGTCTGGGTAAGATCGTTGGTACCGAAGCTGAAAAAGCCGGCATAGCGGGCAATTTCACCGGCCCCCAGGGCGGCGGCGGGGAGTTCCACCATCGTGCCGATACGGTAGTCCACCGGCGGCGCCTTCTGTTCCGCGCGCAACTGTTCCTCGATGTCCACAATACCCCGGTAACTTGCCCCCTCGATCTTCTTGCCGTAGGCGATAAGTTTCAGTTCGGAGGCGTTCATCACAATGGGCACCATGATCTCCGGCCGGACATCGATCTTTTCGGCGCGCAGTTTGTAGGCGGCCTCGAAAATGGCCCGTATCTGCATGGCGTAAATTTCCGGGTAGGACACGGCGATACGGCAGCCCCGGTGCCCCAGCATGGGGTTGAACTCGTGGAGGGCCCCGATCCGGGCCAGAATCTCCGCCCTGGGGGGCTTGGCCTTCTTCCCCTTGCCGGCGTGTTCAAGGTACAGGGCCAGTTCATCGTCGTTGTGGGGCATAAACTCGTGGAGGGGCGAATCCAGAAGCCGTATTGTTACCTCTTTTCCGGCCATCGCCCTGAAGATGCCGTAGAAATCCTCCCGCTGCATCACGAGGAGCCGTTCCAGGGCTCTGGCCCGTTCCTTTTCGTTGTCCGAAAGCAGCATGTCCCGGAACACGTTGATCCGCTCGGCCTTAAAGAACATGTGTTCCGTCCGGCACAGCCCGATACCCTCCGCCCCGAAGGACAGGGCCAGGGCGGCATCACGGGGGGTCTCCGCGTTGGCCCGGACATGGAATTTTTTGAGGAAGCCTTTGCTCAGGGCAATAAGGTCCAGCAGTCCCGATTCTTTTGGATCAGGTTCGATCAGCTTTGCCATGCCCTGATACACGGTGGATTCCCCGTAGAAGGGCACGTCGATGGTAAGGTAGTCCCCTTCGGAAAAGGCAAGGTCCCCCAGGACGGCCTTTTTCCCCCTGATCTTGAGGCCCGGGGCTACAAGGGACACCTTGCCGTACTGCCGGGCCACCACCGAGGCATGGGCGGAGTAGCCCCCCTCCGCGGTAAGAACCCCGGCGCTTACCTCGATGGCCTTTACGTCTTCCGCGAATGAGGAGACCAGCACAAGGATAAAGCGGGTGTCCAGGCCCTTTTGGAGGGCGTTTTTTTGGGCTTCCAGCAGGTCTTTGGTGCTGAAGAAAACCTGGCCGATGGCCGCGCCGGGGGCCCCGGCGATGCCGCCCCTCCAGTGTTTCAGGTTCTTGACGCCGGCGGGATCGATAACGGGGTGGAGTATCTCGTTAAGCCTGAGGGGATCGAGGGCCTTTACCACGTAGGCATTGTCTACCACCCCCCGTCCGGCAAGGTCCAGGAGCAGTTTGATATCCGCCTGCGTGGATTTTTGCTCCGCCGGGCGCTGTTCGATGAGCCAGAGTTTCCCGTTCTCCACGGTAAAGCGGATACGGCGTATATCCCGGAATTTGTCCTCCAGGGTCCAGGCGATGTTCCGCAGTTCCCCAAGGTAGGCGGGATCAAGGTTGTTGATATCCTGGCCGGCGGCGCCGGTTTCGTTGAATTTTTCCCGGAAAAACTTGCCCTGGAGTTTCTTTTCCCCGCTTATCACGTCGCGGCTGACGTAATCGCCGGAGGCGGAATCCTTCCCGTAGTTTCCGTAGACCATCGGGACGATTAAAAGGGCCGTGTCGTTGTCGTTCTGATCGTCCATGCTGAGCATGCGGGAAATTTCGCCCAGGGCCAGGAGCAGTTGATCTTCGGCGTTGTCAAAGAACCCCTGGGGGAAGTAGGCGGCGTACAGGTCCATGTACTCGGCCGCGCTCTTGTCGATGGCGAGGGGTTTCTCCTTCCCGCCCAGTTCGTTGGACGGGCCCTGTATGCCCAGGGTCCTGTTCAGAATGGCAAGCCGGGCGTTTATCTCGTCCTGTGCCCCGGCGTCTCCCTCCAGTTCTTTGATCCGCGTCTCCAGTTTCAGCATGCCCCGGATCAGAAAGAGAATCTCGTGGGCGGCAAAATCCTTTCCCACCCACGCGGCGAACCCATCAATAACCGGTTTTACCAGGCCGAAGTTGTGCAGGGCGGGAAAGGTCGTAACGGCCAGATTGGAGGAGATAACAATTTTCAGGAGCATGGGGTTTTGGGGGTCCCCGTACTTCTTGCCCACAATGCCGGCGCATTGTTCAAGGAGGAGCGCGAGGTCCTTCCTGACGGCGCCGGGCTTTATCTCCGAGGCGATCTCCGTGTCAAGGATAAATCCCGGCAGAATGGGAAAACCCAATTCGGCGAATTCGTTGGCCTGCCGTCCCCGGATACCCAGCCGCTCGGAGGGTATCTTGTTTGAGATCGCGATGTTTTGACTAAAAAAATGTATCCGCCTGTCCATATACGCCCCTATCCAAAGAGTTTCATAACGCCGCTTACCGGCCCGCGGAGGAAGGCCTCAAACTGGTTGCTGGCGCCCTGTACCAGGTACCGCTGTAGTTTGGCCACGTCCTTTATCTCCGCCCCGGTAACGGCAAACTGTATGGCGCTGCCGTGCTTGACCTTTCCCCATTGGAACAGGGAGTTGATGTCCAGTATGCGTTCCCCTTCGTAGTAAATGTTCACCTTCAGATCGGGGTATTTGGCGTTGTAACTGGAGATGATCCGCTTCCAGGCCTCCACGTTCCCGTTGTGGAACAGCTCGTTGGTAACCGCCACGGAGTACATGGGGGTCATCTTGACCGAACCTGAGGAAACGGCGGGAGAGGCGGGCCCCCTGGGGGTCGGGGAATCCTTCGGCGGGGCGGACGGTTTCGCCGCCGGCTTTGCCGGTTCGCGGGCCGCTCCGGCGCTCCGCCTGGCGGTAAAATTTCCCTTGAGCAGGGCTTCGGGAACCTTGACCGTCCCGCCCTGAAAGAGGACCGCCGCCAGTTCAACGGCCTTTTGGCAGTCGCCGCCGGCGGGGGCGGAACCTTTTCCCGCGTAGATCACCAGGAGTTCCCGCTTGCGCAAACGTCCAAAGTTCGCCAGTTCTTCCGCGGATTTTGGGTTTGCCACCAGGAGTCCCAGATCGGGATGCCGGTAGGATACCACCAGGTCCACCCCGTTCCACCCGGCGAATTCCCTGGAAAGCAGGGAGAGGTCCTCCTGAACGGAGGCCAGGTTGACCGACAGGGTTTTGTAGCCCAGCCTGTCCACCAACAGCATCCGCAGGAGCAGGGCTATCCGGTCGCCGGTCAGCTCCTCGTCCGCCAGTTCATAAAGCGTATCCCCAAGGTTCGCCTTATCCCCCAGCTCGTCAACAATACCAAGGGTTTTCTTGATGTGCCGGACTGCGGAATTGAACCCCGCCCTTGTGGAAAGCACTTCAAGATTCGCCGTTTCCGCCATGTTATGTCACCTCCTGAAAAAACACCCCCGTGTCCGGGGGCGTTTTAGTCGTTACCGGCGGGCGTATTAAACCTCTTTAAGTCCGTCGTCTTTGGCCCTGGCGGGTTTCTTGCTACCGCTCTTCCTGGCCGCGGGCTTGGCGTCAACCACGCCGGTCTTTGCCGGGAGCGCGGGGGTCTCCGCCTCCGTACTGACGGGGCTGTCGGAGTTGATCAGATCCAGGTAGGCGGAAGCCGGGGAGGCTTCCTGGGCGGGGGTCTTTTCGTTTATGTCCCCCCCTCCAAAGGACTGGGTAATGTCTTCCCGTACCGTGGAGCGCCGCCGGCTAAAGGAGGCGAACGCGGCGTCGGCAAAGCCCTTGGACACGCCGTGGAGGAATTCGTTCAGAACGTTGGCCATCGCGTCCAGCGTGGCCTTCTTCCGCTTGATGGAGGTGATATCCACGTCAAGGAGAAGGCCGGGGTTCAGGTGGTAGGGGTTGATGCTGTACTCAAACCTGAAGTACTCCCGTTCCAGGAAGCCCAGGCGGTCTTCCATCACCCGCCGCTCCACCGGGTACTGGTAGCCGTACATCATCTTCATGCGGTTGCGCATGATGATGAACTTCTGCCGTATCTTGTCCTTTTCGTAGATGTAGGTACGGTTGGTCCGCTCCACTTCGGTTTCCCCGGTTTTTACCAGGGAGATCTCGTCCCAGGTTTTGGCGATGTTTTCATATACGGGCTCGCCGCTTTTCTCCTTGATCCGCTTGCGTATCTTGCCCTTGCTCTTTTCCGCCAGGTCCTGGAAATCGTTGACCCTAAAGGGGCTCTTCTGATCCTGGTAGAGGATCTCCAGAATGTCCCACAGGTGCTGAACCTCGTTTTCAAAGTTCTTGATCTGCACGTCGTAGGCCTTCCGCTCCTCGATAAGCTGGGCGTTGTCAAAGTAGCGCAGCCGTATCTGGTAACGCTCGTCGGGCAGGTTGGCCGCGTCGGTATCCTCGTATTCCCGAATCAAAACCTCGCGGGCGTTTTTAAGGTTCTCGATGTACTGGTAGCCCATCTTGGAGGTGTCCAGAATCGAGGTAATGGAATTGATCGCCGTATTAAAACCGCGGTTTCTGATGTTCTCAATATCCACGATTTTTTTGATGTTCTCCCGCACGTTCTGCTGATCAAAGGTGGCGGGATCAATTTCCGCCCGCAGATCGTTGATCCGTTCAAAGATGGCCTTGGCGATAATTGCGTAACGTTTCGACTTTGGGTCGTCCGTTTTGTCATCGGTGTAGTTTTCAACCTGGCCGATCTTGCTGAAAATTATCTCGCTGTCGGAAAGTTCCTCCTGCCCCTGGTCGATCCGCTCGTCCTTGAGGCGCTCGATGACACGGTCGATGTTATCGATGATGTGCTTGGAGAGGAGGTCCTTGATCAGATATTCAACCGTTACCTGGTAGTGAAAAATAGGGCTGATAAGTTCGGAGTCAAGGATGTTTACCGAAAGTTTGACATCGGAAACGGTTTTGGGTTTAATCAGGTTGTCCTTGAACGCGCATTTCACAATGGAGTAGGCGTTTTCGCCCCGGACAAAGGCGCCCGTATCGGTCTTCTGCCGCAGAATACTGTTGGTGTGGGTTTCCAGCTCGTTAACCCCCCGCTGGATATGACCCTGCAGATGGCCGTACATGTTGACCATGGACTTTTCAATTTCACCGGTGTTGAACTTATCGGCGCCGCCCACGGCGTCCAGGAGGTCCGCGATCTCCTTGGGGGTATACCGGGCAAGAACTTTGGTCTCTTCCTTGTCAACGTAGTTGCGGACCTTTTTTACCATCTCATCTTCCGCCGTTACCATGTAACGGTTGAACATGTTCTGGTAGTTCTGGTTGAAGTAGTTGTACAGCTTCTCCTTCACACCGCCCATCACATCCAATCGTTCCAGCACGTCCTTGGGCAGTCTGGAAGTAAGATGATGGACAACTTTATTGGTTTCCTCCTCGAGAAGCTGGTTTACCTCATTTTGCTGATCCCGGTACTCCTGAGCCAGGGAATTCCGCGAACCGACAGCGCTAGGTTTTTCAGGGTGAAAAACATTAGGGCTTTTGGGCAGGTCAATGGACGCCATACGTCATCTCCTTAAAAATAGGTTAAATCTCCGCCAGTATTCACATGATACGTTCCAAGTATAACCCGCCATTCGAAAAAAATCTAGCGGTTTGCCGCGCTTCGTTCGTAAATCCCAAGTTTAGCCCTGGGCGGGGTTGTTCATCAGCGGGCGGCTTTGTGTTATGGTTAAGGTATGGAGAAACCCAAGCTGATCGCCGCCGTCCTTACGGCGCTCCTCCTTGTCCACGGGGGGACCGCGGAGGCCCAAACACGGAACGATCCGATTAACGTGAATCTGGTTATCGACGGCTCCCGGTATACCCAGGACCTGGGCGGGGAAATAGCGGAATGGATATGCGCTTATGTGATAGACGGAATCCTGCTGGAAGGGGATTATCTGCGGATTCATATCGCCGCGGACAAGGTCCGGCCCCTCTACAGCGGTGTGTTTGACAGGGAGAGCGGGGAATCCATTAAGGCCCTGCTCCGCGCGCCCCTTCCCGGAACGGAAACGGCGGATTTCGCGGGGGCCCTGGGGGATATTTTTTCCCCGGTGGCAAAAAAACAGGCCCTGATGACCTATACCCTTCTGATCAGTACGCCCCTGAGCCTGTCCCCCGTCCGTCTTGAGGCCGTTATTTCCTACCTGCGGTTTTCCCGCGTGATGGAGTTCCCCGGGTGGCGGGCCCTGGTCCTTACGCCGGATACCGGCCCCCGCGCGCGGGAGGCCGCCGAGGCGTTTCTCGCCGGCAGATGATCCGGAACCTTCTCAGGGTCCTGGGCCTTATCCTGATCACCCTTACCGCTCTGGGCCTGGGCTTTCTGATAACCCAGCCCCAGGACCGCCTTCTGGCCGCGCGGAACCGCGAAAGCGGACAGCAACGGATCATCATACCGCGGGACGCTTGGGATTCGGAGTACGATTCCCAGGCGGAACAGATGGCCTACGAGGACAGCGTCAGTACCAGGATCGCCCTTCGGGAAGGGGAAGTTGTGCTGTCCGTTCTGAACCAGGATTTTGACGGGGACCCGGCGGAAGAACAGATCATCGCCTACCGGGACTACCAGGAACAGGAAGGCCCTGTCCACATCGCCTATGTGGATTACGATGAGGCGCTGCGGATCTACCGGCGGGTCTGGGACGCCCCCACCGCCGTTACCATGCCCTTTACCTTCTCCATGAGCGCCCTGGATCTGATCGGGGATCGGAGCGTCAGCCTTGTGGTTACCGGCATGGAGAATCAGGGAACCCAGACCCTCATGGTGTTTCACCCCCCCGCCGGGACGGCGCCGGAGGGGCCGGACGATCAAGCGGGGTTCAGAAACATCGCCGACCTGCGCATAGAAGGATCCATCCGCATCAGGGAGACCGAGCGGCCCCAATCCTACCACCTGGGAGTTACCAGGGGGGCAAGTTTTTCCATCGCCGCCTACGGGCACGACGAGGAGTCCCAAAACATACTGGACCAGGTGGAGATCGTCTACAGCTACAACGCCGAAACCGGACGCTACGAGCGGAGTAATGTTACCAAGGTGCCGGGGAGCCAGATTGAACAGCGCCGCCTGCGGGAACTCCTGAGCGGCGCCCCCGGGGTCTTTGAGGAATTCATTTACGACCTGTGGTATTTTGTGGGGCCCCAGGGAACCCTGGACACGCGGCAGTATATCTACTTTGATCCCCCCAACAGGGAAATAATCTTCTTTGACGACGGCGCCCAGCAGGTTTTCCGCTGGCAAAACTCAAGCCCCACCCGTTACGGTCTGTACGTAACAAGCCAGAACCGCTCGGTAACGACTCTTAGGCGGACCATTGATATTGAACTGGCCTCCCTGGACAGTGTCCGGGTCAAGGTGTTTGAGGACGTGCGGCTTAAAATACGTGCCGACAATACCTGGGACGGTTCCTACCGCCGGGCGCCCTTCGCCAGGGTTGAACGCTCCGAAGACCAGGATCGTTCACTGCCCTACATCAACGCGCGCTACGAAAGTTCCATGGGGAACCTGCGCTTTAATCCGGACGGTTCCTATGAAATCGTATCCGGCGCGACTATCCGGCGCGGGCGTTACGCCTTTTTCCTCGTCGAGGGCCGGGAAGCCCTGGAACTGCGTTCCATGGGGGAAGGCACGGATGCCCGGACTTCCCCTTCCGGTTCAGACCCCGCGGCCGCGGAGGAACTCTACGGGAACCGGGAAAGCGTCCGGGAAACCTACCTGGTGGAACGTCTGGAAACCAGGATCGTCCTGTCCCCAATACGGATCGGCGCGCTGGGTATCCGGGAACTTCAGGAAGGGACCATCACCTTGACCGTGGAACCTTAGTACACGGACCCTATTCAACCTGGGGATCAGCCCAGGTTGAATAGGGTCCGGCTACACCATAAGCAGGACAGTGTGGAACCAGTGTGGTCAAAAGCCGTTGGGCAGAATTATCCTTTCCAGTTTGCCGTACCCGGCAAAGGCATAAACCCCAATAGCGGTAACGCCCGCCGGTACCGTGTAGTCGGTTTCGGATTTTCCCATGGGATACACCAGCAACCCCGTACCGTCCCTGGTAAAGAGTACCCCGTCCTGGTCCTTGTAATGCTGGTTGTCATCGTCCACATCGATCGCGGTAAGGCTGCCGCACCAGGCAAAGGCGCCATCCCCGATACTGGTAATGGTTACGGGCAGGTTTATCATAGTCAGGGCCTTGCACGAGTCAAAGGCCGCAGTCCCAATAGCGATAACGCCCGCCGGTACCGTGTAGTCTGTTCCGGGTTTTCCCATGGGATACACCAGCAACCCCGTACCGTCCCTGGTAAAGAGTACCCCGTCCTGG
>JAIRND010000214.1 GCA_031258225.1 Treponema sp.
CGGGACTACGCCATGGCAAACTACGCGGAAGTCCAGGCGGTAGCCGGAACGGCCCGGGAAAAGGCGGGCATAAGCCTGGCCGGGGAAATTGACACATCGGCGATACAAATCGGACCGGATCCGGACAGCAGATCGGAGGGCGCCGGCGCGGGGTTCGGCCTTGACTTCTTTAGCGGGGTCCCCAGTCCCGAGCGGGGCCGGGGACCTGTACGCATCTACCACGTATTCAATTCCAGCGCCCACAGGCGTTGTGAAGTTGTGGAATTTACGCTGTGGGATTGGGACTACGACCTTGCCCTGGCGGAACTTACCGATTACGCGGGACATAAACTCCCCTTCCAGTTGCTGGATCGGGAACCCCTTACCTACTGGGACCACCGGTATGTCCGGTTTATCGCCCGGGTAGAGGTTCCCGCCGGGGGTTACACCACCGTTGTTCTTGGGGAAAAGGAATACTCCGGCGCCTCCCTGCTGAACAGCCGCGATCCCCGGCTTGAGGCGCCCCACGGTCCCATCGTTCTGGAAAATGATCTCCTCCGGGCGGAATTCGATCCGGCTTCCGGCGCCCTTCGTTCCCTTAAGGACAAGAAAACCGGCAGGGAAACCATTGCCAGCGGCGCTTCAGCGGGACTCGTCGTGAACTGGTCGGAAAAGAAGACCAACAGCGCATGGCTTATCGGCCGTACCGTTGAAGGAGAACCGGTTTCCCGTCCCACCAGGATCAGTCCCTTTGGCGGGGCGGACTCGCTACGGCAGGGTTTTGAAATTGAGCAGGAGATTCTGAGATCCCGCGTAAAGACCGAGGTGTTTCTTGACGACGGCGCCGGGGCCATTGCCTACCGGTTCCACATCGTCTGGAACGAGGCCGCGGAAGACTACAAACACGTGCCGGTCCTCTGTTTCTCCCTGCCCCTGGCCGGCGAACCGGAGACCTATATGTCCGATGTACCCGCGGGAACCCAGCGCCGTTCTTCTTCGTTTCAGGATATTCCGGCCCTGCAATACACGGCGGCCCTTAGCGGCGGGGAAGCGGTGGCCCTGGTTACCGATTCAAAATACGGCTACCGGGGCTGCGAGGGGATCTTAAGCGCCACCCTTATCAACACCACTTCCAGCCCCGATCCTTATCCTGAGCGGGGTGAACACGCCATAAAACTCTGGGTTGCCCTGGAAAAAGCCGAGCCCAAGGTCCTTTCCGAAACGGCGGGGGACCTGTGCCGCGCGATGAGCGTCATCTCCGGCAGCAGCCACCCGGGTAAACTGCCCCCCGCGCGGGAACTCCTGCGTCTGGACGCATCTTCCACGGTGGTAAGTTCCACGTGTCTTGCCGCCGGCGGCGCACTTCTGGTACGGGTGTACGAAACCGCAGGCAAGAAGGATTCCGTTACCCTTACGGTCCCGTCCGCCATCAGGACCGCCGAACTGGTTGACCTTAACGGGAACCCCGCCGGCACCCTGACGCCGAAAGGAAACACCCTGCGGTTCGACATCCTCCCCTGGAAGATAGCGGGGGTAAAGATGCGGCTGGAGTAGCCGTACGTTAGTTAGTACGGCAACCCCCGGCTTTCCGCCTCAGGCGTAGGTGAGCCAGCGATCTACCACCTGCTGCCGGTATTCGGCGGACAGGGACTTGAAGAAGGCGCTGTAGCCGGTTACCCGCACCACAAGGTCGGGGTACTTATCGGGGTTTGCGTGGGCTTCAAGGATCTTCTCTTTCGAGACAACGTTGATGTTGACAAGGGTCCCGCCCATCTTGTTGTGGGCCCTGATAAGGGCCTTGATGTTTTCGATGCCGCCCATCTCCTTGGCAAGCCGCGCGTCAATGTCAACCTGCAGCGGCACGGAATTACCGTAGCCGCACTGTACAGCGGCCACGGCGTTTGCCTTTGCCGTCGGCGCGGTTCCACCGCCGGGAAGAAAGCCCGGATCAGGATCGGCGCTGTGGGAGATCTCCGCCCCCGCGAACCTGCCGTTTGGCGTGGCCCCCAGATTCTTGCCACGGGTATACACGTCGCCGTGGGAAAAAATCCCCGGAATAACGGCAAAGCCCAATTTGGTCGGCGTTGAATGCATAAGTTCCGTGTAAAGTGCGGAAACATACCTGGCATAGCGGTCGGCCGCCGTCCCGCCGGCGCCGTACTGGGGCACCGATTTCAGCATAAGCCTTACGTCTTCGGCATCGTTGTAATTGTCCTTCAACACCTGACAGAGCCGTTCCCAGGTAATACGCTTCTCCTGTACCACCCGCTGCTCAATGGCCGCGAATGAATTGGCAACCGTTGCCAGGGCTACGCCGTCGCAGGTAAAGTCCAGAATATCAACACCCCCGTGGGACATGTCCACGCCCCGCTCAATGGGCCCGTGGGCCACCAGGTCAAGGACGATCTCGGGTACGTTCAGCCACTTGTACTGGTAGTGCCAGTCCGCGGCTTCTTTGATGATCCGTACCGCCTCCGCCAGGCGCCGCTCGTACAGGGCCTTGAGCCGCTCCATGCCGCGCTCTCCCCCGGCCATCATATCGTCCAGGGCCAGAAGCAGGGGCTGGGCCAGACAGACCCGCGTAACATCCTGAAGGCAGTACTCTATGCCCGGCAGGGCCGTCCAGTTACAGCCTACCTTTGCCCTCATGCGGGCGATGGTAAGCGGATGCCCGTTCCGCACGTAGCCGGTATCCAGCCCCCCGGAAAGGGAATAACAAACCCCCGTGCCGTCTTCAAATAGGTACTGTACCGCCCTGGTAAAAAGTTCATCGTTGGTGTTCTCGTGTATACGCAGGGCAAGGTTGTTTGGGATATTAAGACGGTGCTGGCCTTCAAGAATAAGGAACGACAGTTTTGTTGACACGTCTTTTCCGGTTATGGGGTCCTGGCCGCCGATGGTGTGATAATGGGGATCGTTAAAAAAGAGGGATGAAAAATACCACACCACTTCGTCATCGTTCACGACGATCCCTTTTTCCGTGTCTTCATCGTAGTAGGGCTGCAACAGGGTATCGATCTCCTGGCCGGCGCCGCCGTTGTGGTACATGCGGTCCACATCCTGCCAGTGGACAATCCACTGCAGGGCTTCCCGCAGAGTCCGCGGCGGATTTTCGATAAGGTACTCGTCAATATCCGCAATGGTGGTGTAGTGGGCCTTGAGTTCCGGGTCATCCGTTTCCCCGGCGGCCTTCCGCAGGGCGCTTACATGACGGCCTATGTAACGCTGTATGGCCTCCACAAGCCGTTCTTCCCCATCGTAAAAGGAGGTATCCTCCGGGTTGTTGAGTTTTCGGAACCGGCGTATTTTTTTGAGGAGGCCGCCCCAGCCCAGTTCAAGGCCAATGCGGAGATCCGGGCCGCAGTGGTTCATGCCATAGAGTATCCCCATGGCAAGGTTGTACTTTTCTCCGCGCTGTTCAAGGTCCGTATTGCGGTGTTCCGGCCGCCAAGTGGCGCCTATCTTTGACTCCCCAATCCAGCACCCGGCAAAGGCGCTGGCCGGGTGAAAAAACACCGGATGGTGATCAAGCCAGCTTGTAAACGTTTTGGTAATGGCCTCAATGCCGCTTACCATGTTACAGGAAGGATCGACGATCCTCTCAAAGCCCGGTTCAGGATCCAAGGGGATGTTCCCATGATCATCGGTATTCCAATGCCCCCCAATCCGGCGAAGTTTCTCATCATTGAACCGCATTTTAAGGTTGTGCAGTTCCTGTATTCTGGCGTTGTAATCTGCCACTGTATCCTCCTTACCGGTAAAGACCGGTGCCGATCTCCGGCTCTGCCCGGGGGATAATTCCCCGTTCCTGATTGAACACCGCAACATAACGGGACGCAAGGGCTTCCAGTTCTCTGACGCGATCGGGGGGCGGGGTGGCGCATTGCTGCGCGAATTCTTTATCCAGGGCGTCGTACTTTGCCTTTGCAAGGCCGTGGTAGGGGATAAGCTGGTAGTATTTGATATTCCGCAGTTCCCCCGCCATCCGGGCGATGGCCCCAATTTCCTCATCCGTATCGTTTACACCGCCTACACAGGGCGTCCGTACCGCCGTCTCTCCCAAAAACTTCGCCCCCAGCAGCTTGAGATTCGCGAAGACACGATCCCGGTCCCCCCGGACAAAGAACCGGTAGGTTTGGAGCGCAAAACCCTTAATATCGTACATGATAAGATCCAGATGGGGAAGAAGGGCTTCCAGCAGTTCAAACGGGTAATTTCCGGCGGTCTGCAGGGCTGTATGGATTCCCTCTTTTTTGCAGGCCGCCAAAATCCGGGCCGCGAACTCACTTTGCAGCACCGGCTCGCCGCCAGAAAGGGTTAGGCCCCCGCCGGATTCCTCGTAGTAGGAACGGTCGCTCAGGATATGTTCCAGAAGCTCATCCACCGATATGTTCCGGCCCTTCAAAACCAGGGCCGTAGAAAAACACTCGGCGGCACAGCGGCCGCAGCCGGTACAACGGCCTCTGTCGATGCGGTGTTTCCCGTCCGCCGTTATGTGGGCCCTTTCGGGACAAACCCCAAAACAACGGCCGCAGCCGATGCAGCGCGAGGGGTAGAACTCTATCTGGGGCCTTACGCTCAGCGACTCGGGGTTATGACACCAGATACAGCGGCAGCTACAGCCCTTAAAAAATACCGTTGTTCGTATTCCCGGACCGTCGTGTACCGCAAACCGCTGAATATCGAAAATGACGCCTTCACCGTACATGTTGTTCTGAATCCCACAAGAAGCATTACCCCTTTACGTCCACAGACTCCCAGGCGCGGCTTCTGCCCACGGCTTTGTGCCAGCCGGCCAGAAGGGCCTCCCGTCTTGGTCCGTCCATAGCGGGGCTAAAACTGGCCTCGCACTTCCAGCGGTTAAGGAGTTCCCCGCTGCCCTTCCAGAATCCTACCGCCAGACCCGCCAGGCAGGCGGCGCCAAGGGCGGTGGTTTCCCGGATCAGGGGCCGTTTGATAAGGCTCCCCATAATGTCCGCCTGAAACTGCATGAGGAAACGGTCCCGGCTGGCCCCACCGTCTACTTTAAGTTCAGTAAGACGCAGGCCCGTGTCCTTTTCCATGGCCCGTACCAGGTCCAGACTCTGGTAGGCGATGGATTCCTGGGCCGCCCGGATGATGTGGTAACGTTTGGTACCCCTGGTGATCCCGACGATGCAGCCGCAGGCGTACATGTCCCAGTAGGGGGCGCCCAGGCCCGTAAAGGCGGGGACCATGTACACACCGCCGGTATCGGGGACCTTGGAGGCGTAGTATTCGGCGTCGGCGCTTTCGGTAATAAAACGCATTTCGTCCCGCAGCCACTGGATCACCGCGCCGCCCACAAAGACGCTGCCTTCCAGGACATACTGGATTTTGCCGGGGAGGCTTGCGGCAATACTGGTAATAAGGCCGTTGGTACTGGCAATGGCGTCTTCACCGGTGTTCATCAGCAGGAAACAGCCCGTACCGTAGGTGTTTTTCGCTTCACCCTTTGTAAAGCAGCACTGCCCAAAAAGCGCCGCCTGCTGGTCCCCGGCAAGACCGGCGATGGGAATTTGGGCGCCCTGGATGGCGACGGAACCGTAGACCTGGCTTGAGGGTTTGACCGCGGGCAGCATGGCGCGGGGTATGTCCAGGGCCGCCAGCAGGGTATCATCCCAATCCAGTTTGTGAATATCGAACAGCATGGTACGGCTTGCGTTGGTATAATCGGTTACGTGGACCGCGCCGCCGGTCAGTTTCCAGACAAGCCAGGTGTCCACGGTACCAAAGAGTACCTCCCCCCGGCCCGCCCGTTCCCGCGCACCCTCCACATGATCCAATATCCACTTGATCTTGGTACCGGAAAAATACGCGTCCGGTACCAGGCCGGTGGTTTTTTGAATATGGTCCTTCAAACCCCGACCGACCAGGGCGTCCACGATTCCGGAAGTCCGGCGGCACTGCCAAACGATAGCGTTGTACACAGGCCGGCCTGTAAGCGCGTCCCAAAGTACCGTAGTTTCCCGCTGATTGCTAATGCCGATGGCCGCGATATCCGCGGCCTTTATATCGCGCTTGGTGATAAGTTCCATCATGACCGCGTATTGGGAGGAGTATATCTCCATAGGATCATGCTCTACCCAGCCTTCCTGGGGGTATATCTGGGGGAACTCCCGCTGTTCCACGGCAACCATGTTTTGATCGGAATCAAAAAGTATGGCACGGGAACTGGTGGTACCCTGATCAAGGGCAAGAATGTATCCGGACATTATGAACCCCGCAAACCGCCATTAGCCCGGAGGCCAGTCCAGGGCGCGGCCGCCAAGGACATGACAGTGAAGGTGAGGCACGATCTGTCCAGCGTCCGCCTTGCAGTTAATTACAAAACGGGCGCCCGTTTCGGCGCAGCCCAATTCGGCGGCCAGTTCCTGGGCCTTGTGGAGGAGCCGTCCCAGAAGCGGAACGTCCGCGCGTTCCATCTCCATCACGTTGGGGATGTGTTTTTTCGGAATGACCAGGAAGTGCAGCGGCGCCTGGGGGTTTAGATCGTGAAAGGCCAGGAGTTCCCCGTCTTCGTAGATCTTGTTACAGGGGATGCCGCCCTGAACGATTTTACAAAAGATACAGTCATCCATAGTTAACCTTTTGCCGTTAATTCTTCGTCAAAGCAAACCGCCACCTTGCCGCAGCCGCCGCCGGCCATAAGGCTGTAGGCATCGGCGGCTTTTTCCAGGGGAAAACGGTGGGTTATCAGATCCGCGGGGTGCAGATTCCAGCGGACAAGCCGCTCCACCAGATCCTCCATGCGCCAGATGCTGGTTACCCATGAACCGTATACGGTTTTTTGGGGGTGTATCATATCGGGGCTGGGGTTGATCGACATGGTCCCGCCCTCCCCGACCAAGGCGATCTTTCCCCACTGCCGGGTGGCACGGACAGCCAGGGCGCGGCCTGAGTCACTGGCGCTGCAATCCACGGTTTTTTCGGCGCCCTTGCCGCCGGTGGCCGCAAGTATCCTGCCAAGGGCATCGGGACCGGGGCTGACAACTTCGTGGGCCAGGTTCAATTTCTTTGCCAGATCGATACGTTCCTGTTTGAGTTCTACCCCGATAAGTTTTTGCGCGCCCATAGCCCTGGCAAGCATAAGAGTCGCCAAACCCACGGGGCCAAGCCCCACCACAAGGATGTTATCGTCCCCGCTGACGCCGATTTTTTCCAGGGCTTCGTAAACGGTCCCAAACCCACAGGCCACCTGCGCCCCGTCCGCGTAGGACAGCTCAGGGGGCAGATCAACCAGGTCCTTTTCATCGGCCAGGACGTATTCGGCCATACCGCCGTCCCGCTGCCATCCATAGGCCGCGCGGTGAGGGCTGGAACAGCTGATCATATAGCCCATGCGGCAGTCATGGCAGACGCCGCAGCCTGAAATGTGGTAGATGATGACCCGGTCCCCCGGCTTAAACCGTTTGCAGCCCGGTCCGGCCTTCTCGATCTGCCCGCAGGGTTCGTGCCCGGCAATTACCCCCTGGTACGCCTCGGCTCCTTTGCCCTGGTGCTCGTGGTAGATGGCCCGGATATCGCTTCCGCAGATGGTCGAAGCCTTGGTTTTTACCAGAACCTGCCCATAGCCCGGTTCGGGAACCGGATAGTCCCTGAATTCAACCGTACTGTTACCGGGAAGTACTACCCCTTTCATCGTTGCCGCCATAATAATCTCCCTGTTTCAATGTAAAATGCCGGCAGGGTCAGTTTCAACCCCCCTATCGTTACGATAAACGCATAGAATTGCACAACCCTACCGTGAACCGCTGCAGGGGATGGGGTACTCTCCGGTAAAACAGCCCAGGCAGTAGGATCTTTCCGCTGTGGCTTCAAGGGATGCCAGCAGTCCTTCCACGGAGATAAAGGCCAGGCTGTCCGCCCCCAGTGAAGCGCACAGTTCACCGATGCTGGCGCCGTTGGAAATAAGGTCCTTGCGGTGAGGGGTATCGATTCCAAAATAACAGGGGCAGCGCACCGGCGGGGAACAGACCCGGATATGAACCTCCCTGGCCCCCGCGCCCTTTAGAATCGCTACAAGTCTTTTGCTCGTGGTTCCCCGGACAATGGAATCGTCAATCAGTACCACCCGCTTGTCCCGGACCTCGCTTTTAATAACGTTGTGTTTTACGGAAACCGCCTTTTCCCGCTTGCCCTGATCCGGCGCGATAAAGGTACGGGCCACGTAACGGCTCTTGACAATGCCCACTCCAAAGGGAGTGCCCGTAGCCTTCCCGTAGCCGATGGCCGCGGGCAGCCCGGAGTCGGGGACCCCGATCACCAGGTCCGCGGCCACCGCCGATTCCCGGCCCAGAATTTCCCCGGCCCGCAGCCGGGAACCGTAGACATCCACGGTGTCAATAATGCTGTCGGGCCGGGCAAAGTAGACATACTCAAACGAGCAGACCGCCCGCCGGGTTTTTTCGCTGAACGTAAAGGATAGTACCTGATCCTGACTGATGATCACCAGTTCTCCGGGTTCTATGTTCCGGACAAACTCTCCCCCCACCGCGTCTATGGCGCAGCTTTCGCTTGCCAGAATCCAGCCGCCGCTTTCACTTCCCGCGGACGGCCCCGCTTCGCCGGGCGACCCCGCCCCGCGGGGCAGTTTTCCCAGGCAGAGGGGCCGGATACCGTTGGGGTCCCGCGCGCCCACCAGGGCTTCGGCGGTAAGAACCACCAGCGCGTAGGAACCTTTGATAAATTTAATCGTGTCCGTTAAAGCCTTTTCCAGACCCTTGCGGTAATTTTTGGCGATCAGATTGACGATAACTTCACTGTCGCTTGTCGCGGAAAATCCTATCCCCGAATCTTCCAGAAGTTCCCGTACCACATCGGCGTTGGTCAGGGTGCCGTTATGGGCCACCGCGATAGAGTCAAGTTTGAAACGGCTTACGAAGGGCTGGGCGTTCTCGATATTGCTGGAGCCGGCGGTGGAGTAACGGACATGCCCAAGCGCGGCGCTTCCTTTAAGCTGATCCAGGATGTCCGGGTTAAACACCTCCGTTACCAGGCCCATGCCCTTGCGCATGTCGATATTCCGGTCCTTCATCACCGCAATTCCGGCGCTTTCCTGCCCCCGGTGCTGCAGGGCCAAAAGGCCGTAGTACACCAGGGATGCCGCGTCCCGTTCAGGATCGTTAAGGTAAACGCCAAAAACCCCGCAGGCTTCGTGAAGTTTGTCATCCCCATAACAAACTTCACGTTGAAGTTTGTCATCTCCATGACAAACTTCATCACGCTGAAGTTTATCATCGATGATAGTATTACTGTTTTTCAATCCGTTTGAGGATTTCAACGTAGGCTTCCTTTACATTCCCCAGATCCCGGCGAAACCGGTCTTTGTCAAGTTTCTCGTTGGTTGCGGCATCCCAAAAACGGCAGGTATCGGGAGATACTTCGTCGGCCAGCACCAGCTTTCCGTCCGCCGTCCGGCCAAATTCCAGCTTAAAATCAATAAGCCTGATCCCCCGCCCAAGGAAGAAACGGGAAAGCAGTTCGTTTGCCCTGAACGCGATTCCCTTTATTTCCTCAATCTCCTCAAACGTGGAAGCCCCAATGGCAACCGCGTGGTAGTCGTTGATAAGGGGATCCCCCAGGGCATCGTCCTTGTAGGAAAACTCAACAACAACCGTTTTAAGGGGGGACCCCTCCGCCAGGCCCAGGCGTTTTGCCATGGAACCGGCGGCCACATTGCGGATAATAACTTCCAGGGGAATTATCGTTACTTTTTTGCAGAGCATGTCCCGGTCGTTAAGACGGGCCGTGTAATGGGTGGCTATTCCCTCTTTTTCAAGGAGTTCAAAAAGGCCGGAGGCAATAGCGTTGTTAAGCCGTCCTTTATCTTCGATGTTTCCTTTCTTCTCCCCATTGAAGGCGGTGGCGTCATCCTTGTAGTGGATAATCACCAGGTCTTCCCTGCCGGTGGCGTAGACCTTCTTTGCCTTGCCCTCGTAGAGCAGCGGGCCCTGTTCAATATCCGCCCAGGTACTCATAGTTCCACTCCTTCACATTCACGGGCAAAATCTTCTTTCATTTTCTTGCGGAAGTCCAACAGTTTCCGTCTTAATTCCGGGTACTTAAGGGCGAGGATTTCACAGGCCAGATAGGCGGCGTTTGCCGCGTTGTCCAGGCCCACCGTGGCTACCGGGACGGGCCGGGGCATCTGCGCGATGGAAAGCAGCGCGTCAAGCCCGCCCAGGCTGCCGGACACAATGGGCACCGCGATAACCGGAAGCAGGGTTTTACTGGCGATGACCCCCGGCAAATGAGCCGCAAGCCCCGCCCCGGCAATAATAATCTCCGTTCCCCCGGCCTCCAGAGCCGCCAGGGTTTCTTCCAGCAGTTCCGGCACCCGGTGCGCGGACAGGATGTGGGAACTGTAGGCCACCCCAAATTCCTTGAGCGTTACGGCGGCCTTTCTCATGACTTCCTGATCCGACTTTGAACCAAAGATGATGGCGACTTTCATGACTCCCCTGCGTAACGGGCCGCGCTATACCTGCCGCGAACGATGGGAACACTCTAGCATGGATGAAAGGGCCGGAACAAGGCCTTCTACACATAGTGCTGCGCCTGGGCGTTCCACAACTCGGCGTACTTGCCCCCTTCATCCGCCAGCAGCGTTTCGTGGCTGCCCTGCTGGACGATCCGCCCCTGGTGGAACACCGCGATGTTGTGGCAGAAGCGGCACGATGACAGCCGGTGGGATATGTAGACCGCCGTCTTTCCGCCTATGATGCTGTCGAACCGGGAGTAGATCTCAAATTCCGCCAGGGGGTCCAGGGCGGCGGTGGGTTCATCCAGGATTACGAAGGGCGCGTCCCGGTAGATTGCGCGGGCCAGGGCGATTTTTTGCGCCTCGCCGCCGGAGACGCTTAGGCCGTCCTCGTCGTAGTCCTTGTAGAGCGGGGTATCAAGGCCGCGGGGCAGTTCATCCAGCCGCCCGCCGAAGCCGGTTTCCTCCAGAGCCTTCCGCGCCCGGGCGGGATCGTAGTCAAGCCCCGCCGCGACGTTCTGCCCCAGGGGCAGGGCGGGTAGTTTGAAATCCTGAAAGACAACGGCAAAAATGCGGATGTATTCATCGTAATCGTACTTTTTAATGTCGATGCCGTTGAGGGTGATGAAGCCCTCGACAGGATCGTAAAGCCGGGTGAGCAGTTTTATCATCGTTGTTTTGCCGCTGCCGTTCATGCCGACTACCGCCAGGCGTTCACCGATGTTGAGCCTGAGACTGAGGTTTTTAAGGGCGTACTGCTGTGAACCGGGATACCTGAAACTTACGTCGTGGAACTCAAGGGTGTATTCGTTGTCCTGCCGTTTTTCCGTGGTAAGGGTCCCACGGTACTTTAAACCGGGAAGGTCAAGGTACTCGTAAACCAGGGACAGGAAGACGTTGTTTTCCCAAATCGTCGCGGCGGTGGAGATAAGGCCCGCAAGGCTGAGCGCGAAGGCGGTAACGGCGCCGACGTACTGGGTAACCTGCCCTATGGTGTACATGCCGGCCAGGGCCCGCAGGCCTATGAGTACATAGGCCAGGCCCCCCACAAAGGCGTTGGCGGCGGAGGTCAAGCCCGATGTCCCGCTCATGGTCCGGCTAAAGTTCCTCAGCCACGTTAGGGGCCGGAACAAAAGCGACAAAACGTAAGGCTGCTGCGCGAAGATCCGTATGTCCTTTCCGGCGCTGCCGCTTGTTATGTAGTTACGATAATAACGGTGCAATACATTTGACTGTACGTTCGATTCGATTAGTTCTTTGTGAGCTCTGAGGTTACGGCCCGTAAGCGCGGTCCTGACAATGACCGGGATAAAGACGGATAAAAAGAGCAGCGCCGCCGCCCAGGGGGAAGTGATGAAGGTCCCGCCCGTTCCCGTGGTAAACGTGAACATCCCCGCAAGCAGCGCGGCGGCGGCAATGGTTCCCACCAACTGCCTTGTAAGTTCCGGTATATTCCAAAACAAAATCCGTAAACCGGCGCCGGTACCGTTTGACAGTTCCATTATTTTCTCAAGCGATTCATTGACGCGGCGGTCTTCTGTGTACTCGTAATCCATCCTGGCGAACCGTTCACTGTAAAACCGTCTCTCCCGGAGCCACTCGAGACCAGTTCTATACAGGGAATCCCGCTTATAGGTGATAAGCGTCATAAGACCCCGTATGACAAAGGCCAGCCCCACCGCAACCCCCGCGTAGAGGGCGATACGCCCCGCGTCGCGTCCCCCCGAAAGTTCATCAATGATCCGGGCGGAAAAATAAAGCGCCGTCAGGGGCTCAAGGGCCCCCAGAACGGACAGGGTATTGGCAAGGGTCAAGTACCAGGGATAAACCTTCCTGATAATACCAATGGCGCGCAGGATGTACGCCATGTTTTGCGCTATGGTCATTCGCCGCCGTGCCGGTTCACTCATGGGTGTCCCCCTTTTTGTAGTAGCTTGCCTGGATCGAAAACATTTCCGCGTACTTGCCGCCCTTTTCCATCAGTTCTTCGTGGGTCCCCTCCTCGGCGATGCAATGCTTGTCCAGAAACAGGATCCGGTCGCAAAACCGCGTGCTTGCCAGGCGGTGGGAAATGTAGATCGATGTTTTTCCCTGGGTCAGCCGCGCGTAGTGCCGGTACATTTCGTTTTCGGCAATGGGGTCCAGGGCGGCGGTGGGTTCGTCCAGGATGATCAAAGGCGAGTCCTTGTACAGCGCCCGGGCCAGGGCCAGTTTTTGTTGTTCCCCGCCCGACAGTTCTATGGCCGTATCGTGGACCTGCCGGACCAGGAGGGTGTCCATTCCGTCCGGCAGGGTCCTTACCTTGTCCTCCAGCCCCGCAAGGCGCAGACATTCGGCCGCCCTTTCGCGGCTTGTGTGTTCGGGCGGCTTTTGGGAAACATTCCCCGCAATCGAGGCGGCCAAAAAATGTATGTCCTGGAATACGGCGGTAACAAGGGAAAAGTAATCGTCCCGGTTGTACCGGGCAATATCCCTGCCCGCCAGCAGGATCCGCCCGCTTGTCGGGCGGTAAAGCCCCGCGATAAGTTTAACGAGCGTTGTTTTTCCCGCGCCGTTGACGCCCACAACGGCGATACGCTCGCCGGGCTTTATCGTTACATTGATGTGTTCCAGGGCGGGGGAATCCGCGGCAAAGTAGGTGTAACTTAGGTCCTCAAGCCGCAGCTCAGGCGCCCGGTCCGCCGGCGGCAGGGGCGCGCCCGGACCGGTGTTGGATACATCGCTCAGGTCAAGCATGACTCTAAGATCGCCCAGCTCACTGGAGGCCCGCAGCAGATCGCTGGTCCGGGACACAAGGCCGGAAATCCACTGCGCCAGGGAACCGATGGCGGCGAAGATCATCACAAAATCGCCCAGGCCTATCCGGCTGCCAAGGAGGAGGTAGACCAGATAGGCGTAGGCCGCGCCGTTCCGGACAAGTACCAGGAAGGCCTCCGCCAGGCCCGCCCCGGCCTGACGCGCCGCCAGCGCGCTTTCCCCGTTCTGTACTTCCACCGTAAACCTGTCGCAGTTCATCCTGAACCAGCCGGACATAGTGTACATTCTGATGTCCTTCCCCAGGCTTTTATCCATCAGCGCGTTGACAAGGTACCTCAGCTTTACTATGGCCTTTGTGTGTTCATCCCGGGTGTTTTCTTCGTAACGGCGTACCAGGGAAAGGGCGATCCAGTTTATCAGCGCCGAAAACGCCAGCAGTAATACGATGCCCGGATTGACCAGGCTGATAAGGCCGCCGTACAGCGCAAGACCAAACAGATTCACCAAAATCCCGCTTAGATCGCGGGGAAGGTTATTCGCGGGGGTGTGATTGGAGTTTAATGCTTTCTCCGCCTTATCGAAGATCGTTTTATTCGCCCCGCTCTCCAGAAGCTCATAATCCATGCTTATTCGTTTCCCGGTGGCTAAATGACTGAAAGCGAAGATAGAATTACTGCCAATATCATTGTCAATCTTATGGTCGGTGTAGCTTTTAAGATAGTTGAGCAGGACAAGCAGGAGGGCCAGCCCGCCGGCAACGGCGCAAAAACGTCCGGCGTCAACACGGGCAGTCAGCTCATCAATAATGATTTTTGATGTCAGAATCCCCGTAAACGGCAGGGCGACGCGCATGACCGTTCCGGTAAGGCCCAGGACAACAAGGGATTTCCTGGTCCGCCAGGTGGTTTTAAGGGAAAACGCGATATTCGACAGCACGGTATAGGGTTCTTTTTTTCTTTTCATCCGGTACCCCCGGACTATACGGTACCACATTGATCCCCGTCTGTGGGGCCTGTTGTAAAAATAGTGCGTGAAACGTTCAAATTCGTACGCGAAAGGCAAGGGGCAGCACGATTTCACTGGAAAAAACCCCCTCCTCGTCCCGGCGTTTGACGTAACCGCCGTACTTGTCCACCAGACGGTCAAGGCGCGGGAGCCCAAGACCGTGGAAACCGCCCTTGGCGCTGACATAGCGGCCATTCTGTTTGGCGGGCCGGCCCCTTGAGGAGTTGGTTACGGACAGGTAGAGATGCTCCCGTTTTATGTCGATGTAAACGCGGATAAACCGGCCGTTTTCGGGGAGCGGGGCGCAGGCTTCCATGGCGTTGTCAAGGAGGTTGCCGATGATCACGCAGAGATCGATTTCAGAGATCGCCAGTTCTTCCGGCACGATGGCCCTGGCGTTGACGCTGATCCTCCGTGCCGCGGCCAGGGAAAGTTTGGAATTCAATATGGCGTCTACCATCACGTTGCCCGACTTTATGAGCGTGTCAATGCCGGCAAGGTCGGCGTCCAGGGCGCTTAAATACTGGTCAAGCCGCTCGTATTCTCCCCCCGCCCGGTAGGCTTTAAGGGTTTGGATGTGGTTGTGGTAATCGTGCCGCCAGCCCCGCATCTCGCGGTAGATGTTTTGAACTTCCGCACAGTGCTTTGCGACAAGATCGTTCTGATAGGCCGCGATACGCCGGTCCAGCAGATGGTAGAGGTACAGGCGGCTCCCCATCGCGATCGCTACGATCGCAAGGCCAATAACTAGAACGGGCCACCACGTCATGCGGCACCCCTAAGTGGCAAACAGGGTATGGATAAACGCCTGATTCGCGTCATCGTAGAGCCTGCGCGAAAGGGGCAGTGTTTTACCGGTATCCAGAACCATGAGCCTCCGGTTGATCATGGCAACATGGGCCATCCCCGCGATATAAGAACGGTGGCAGCGGAAAAATCCGTTCCCCAAAATTTCTTCCAGTTCGTTCATGTTGATCTTCAGGCGGAAACTTTGTCCGGTGGTATAAATCTCCACGTAATGGGAGAACGCTTCGGCGTAACATATATCCTCAGTCCTGAGCCGTACATTGATGGCGGGAAGCACCACATAACGGGGCTGCCGCAGAAACTGTTCCCGCGCCCGGCCAAGAACCTCGTTCAGTTTTTTTTCCGACACGGGTTTTACAAGGTAGTGGAGCGCCGATACATCGTAGCCAAGCCCGATAAAATCGTCAAAGGCGCTTACAAAGACGATGATCAGCCGGTTATCGTCCTTCCGCAGTTCACGGGCAAGTTCTATGCCGTTTTGCCCGTCCCCCAACTGAACATCAAGCAGCAGAATATCGCAGCCCCTTTGCCGCCGCCACTCGCGCAAAAAGTCCCCGGCGTTCGTGAATATCCGTACTGTTGTACCAACAGCCCCGTGTTCCGCCCACTTCAGCACCAGTTTCCGCAGATTTTCCGCCTGGGCGGCCTCATCTTCACAAATGGTAATGTTCAGGGCATTCATGGTACCATGACGCCTACCACTCTTTTGGTTTGAAATCGTCTGGCGGTTCAAGTAAACGGACATCTTCTCCCGTCAGTTCAAGTACAAAAAATCCGTTCCGTTCCGCGTACCGTTGTACTTCGGGATTCACCACCCCGCCTACTATCGCCCCCAATAACTTTTTCCCTTTCGTTTCCGCCGGGGGATATTCGCGGATTAATTGCATCCGCCTTATGTGATCATCCACTTTTTCCGTCTTATCCAGCCACCGCTTCACTTCTACCGCCATGCATACGGTCGTGTTGGAAAGCAGAATATCTATCTCCCCGCGCTGCCGGCTTGTCTCATCGTAAATATTGACCCGGTGAAATATTCGTTTAAGGTTATAGCCATATCCATCAAACTTCTCACCCAGGTGGGGCGCGAAAAGCGTTTCTATCAACTCTCCCATGGAACCATTAAGGCCGCCGACATTCTCACTCACGCGCGCCACTGTCTTTTCAAGCCGCGTCAGTTGCTCGTCGGTTTTTACCTGCCGCTGCCCTATCTCCTTAATTTGTTCGGCGGATTCTGCCTGCTTTTGCCCAATCTCCGCGATTTGCCCGTCGGTTTTTACCTGCCGCTGCCCTATCTCCGCGAATATTGCCCAGATTTTCTCAAAATTAAGGGATTTTCCCCTCTCCACCGCTTCCTCTGCCGTCATTTCAGCCTTCCCCCCCTCATGTTACTTTCACTATACCGTGAGGACGGAACTACCGCAATTCCCGATTACCCATCCGGCAAGGAAAAAGTTTTGTTGAATGAGCCAGTTCCAAAATCTGACATTGTGCCGGCGTGTTCCGCAGCAGCACCAGATGCCGTTCCTCATCCAGGCCCGGCGCCGGGCAGGGCAGAATTTCCGGCGTCCCGCCTGCCGGGGCAAGCGCCGCCAGTTCCGCCCGGATAGTTTCAAGGCGGCCCTTGTAGGCGGCGATCAGGCCGCCGGGGATCGAAAGCCGGAACAGGGACCTGAGCAGGGACGGTTCCAGGGGCCGGAAGGCCCGGAAACAGAGCAGCTTAAAGCGGCCGGGGGCGGCCCTCTCCATCTCCACTTCTTCCACCGCGACATTGTCCAGGGCCAGAACCGCGACGGTGTTCCGCAAAAAACCCGCCCGCCGGCCCATCCGCTCGATGAGCGTAAAACGGAACTCCGGCAGGGCGATGGCCAGGGGTATCCCTGGCAGCCCCGCGCCGGAACCCACATCGGCACTATGCGCGGGCGGGTCCCCCGTACCCAGGAGGCCGCGGATGATCCCCAGGGGGGCCAGGGAATCCAGGATGTGCCGCGTAACAAGTTCCTCCCGGCTCTTGACCTTGACAAGACCGTAGGCGGGGTTAAACCGTTCCAGTTCACCGATATACCGGTTAAGCCGGGCGCTTATCACGTCCAACCGGGGTTTTATAAACGTACCCGGCGCCTCCGCCAGGCAGAGGAGTCCCTCCTCCAGCGTAAGGCCCATAACCGGCTACTTCTTCCTGTCCGTTGTGTTGTTTTTTGCCGCGCTGTTTTTTCCGGCCCGCGGAGCAACCCTGTTTTTCAGAACCTCCGCAAAGGGGTTGTACATCGTGCCGTCATCATCCGCGGCGGGACGAGGCGCGGGACGCTGGCCAAAACCGGCGGAAGGGCGCGGCGTGGGATGCGGCGTAGGATGCGGCGTGGGACGCGGGGCCCCGGCGGAGGCCGCGGGGGACCGGCCGGCTTCCGCACGAACCATGTCCTTGCCGCGCCGGGAAGCGGGAACTTCGCCCCGCGCCGTTTCGGGCCCGGTTTTAGCCTGCCCATGCCCGGCAGGTTTAGCCGGACCGGAGCCGGAATCCTCAGGCCTGCCCGCGCCGGAAAGGAGTTTGCGGGAAAGTCCAATACGGCGGCGCTCCACATCCCGGCTGATAATTTTAAACTCCAGCACATCCCCCACCTTCACCGTTTCCAGAGGATTCTTGACAAAGTGATTCGCCAGTTCGGAAATATGAACCAGGGCGGTCTCCTTAATTCCCAGGTCCACAAAGGCGCCAAAGTCCACCACGTTTTTTATCTTCCCCGTAACCGTCATCCCCTCCGTCAGGTCCTCAAAATTCATGATCCCCTTCCGTGTTACCGGCTTGGGGTAATCGCTCCGGGGGTCCCGGTTCGGTTTTTTCAGTTCTTCCACAATGTCGCCAATGGTGGCGTCTCCCACCCCATACCGTTCCTTCAGCTCCGTAATCGTTACGGAAGAAAGACTGCCGGTTACCGTGGAACCTCCCAGGATGGAACGGATTTCGCGGGCAACGCCGTAATTTTCAGGATGCACCCAGGTGTTATCCAGGGGTTCGGAGCTTTCCGGAATCTTAAGAAACCCCGCGCACTGTTCATAACTTTTTGGGCCCATACCGTTTACGGTTACCAGTTCTTCCCGGCTTTCAATGCGCCCCTTCTCGTTCCGGTAGGACACAATCTTCCGTGCCAAGGGGCCGTTAATCCCGCTCACATACCTTAATAGCGAAACACTGGCGGTATTCAGGTTCACCCCCACATTGTTCACCACCGACGAAACCACCTCGTCCAGGGTTTCCGAAAGTTTTCTCTGGTTCAGGTCGTGCTGGTACAGGCCCACGCCGATAGATTTGGGATCGATCTTCACCAGCTCCGCAAGGGGGTCCTGCAGGCGGCGGCCGATTGAAATGGCTCCCCGGATCGTCAGGTCCAAATCGGGAAATTCTTCCCGGGCAATATCGCTGGCGGAGTATACGGACGCGCCGTCCTCGTCCACCACGGTGTACAGAAGTTCCAGGTTGTTTTCCGCGATAACCTGGCTCACCAGTTCCTGTACTTCCCGGCTCCCCGTACCGTTCCCCACTGCCGCCAACTGTATGTCGTACCGTTTAATCCCCTCAAGCAGCAGTTTTTTTGCCTCCTCCGGGCGGTGATTGTAGATCACAAAACTCCCCAGGTACTTCCCCGTGTCATCCAGCAGGGCGCACTTGGTCCCCGTGCGTATCCCCGGATCAATCCCCAGTACCCGCGTACCTTTAATCGGCTGCCGCATCAGCAGGTTCTTCAAATTTTCGGCAAATACGGAAATACCGTGATCGTCGGCTGCCTCGTTCTGGTCCCCGCGTATCTCCCGAATCACCGCCGGGGAAAGGAGCCGTTTCAGGCCATCTTCAATGGCGGTTTTGTGGTAGTCATTACGCAGTTCGTAATGTTTTTGCAGCAACTGAACCGCGGCGTTTTCATCCACATCAACCGTTACGTCAAGAAAACCTTCCCGCTCACCCCGGTTAATCGCAAGAATCCGGTGGGCCTTGATCCGGGAAAGCGGTTCCGCGTAGTCCTCGTACATTTGATACGTAGCAGCCTTCTTCGCCTCCCCGTCCCCCTTCTCCTCAGCGGCCCGGTCATGCCGCGCCTTTACGATGATCCGCCCGTCCCGGCAGTAGAATGCCTTTACCATGGCCCGGTTCTTCGTGTCCTGACTCAACTCCTCCGCGATAATATCCATGGCCCCCTGCAGCGCGTCCGCGACCGTGGGGACCGCGAGACCGGCCCCGTCTTCCGGCTTTTCACCGTCCTCCGGCGCGTTCTCCAGGGGGAGCCGCACAAATTCAGCGGCCCTGGCAAGCAGCGCCGTGCTCTCCAGCTCCTTCATGGCCGCGGCCAGAGGCGCCAGGCCCCGTTCCAGGGCCAGCATGCCCCGGGTCTTCTTTTTGCGTTTGTAGGGGGCGTACATATCCTCAAGCTCAACGGCACTGACCGCGGCGCTGATGTTTTCGTACAGCGTCTCCGTAAGTTTCCCCTGGTTGTAGACAGCCCGGATAATCTCCAGCCGGCGCGTTTCAAGGTTCATCGCGGCGCCGAAACAATGTTCGATGTTCCGCACCCGCACCTCGTCCAGACCGCCGGTCCGTTCCTTCCGGTAACGGGCAATAAAGGGAACCGTGGAACCCTCGGCCAGCAGGCCGGTAACCGCCGCCACCTGCCCGGTCTTTAGCCCCAGCTTTTCCCCCACCCGCCGCAGCAGGGCATCCTCGTCAACCTTCAGTTCATCAATAAAGCCTTTATCCAGATTCATAAATTCCTTCTCTCCTCCCTTCCTTGAATTTACGCAAAAACTCAAACGGAGCGGCACTCGCTACAAGCGCGGATCCACCACCTCATTTTCCAGGGCCAAAACCGCGAACACGCATTCATGCAGGCGGTGAAAAGGCTCCTTTCTGACAAAACGTTCAAGGGATTCCATACCCAGGGCAAACTCCGCCAGGGCAAGGCGGCGTTTTTTTGTCAGGGAACGGGTACGCAGACGTTCAAGTTTGTCAGGCGCCGTGTATTCGGGACCGTAGATGATCCTAAGGTATTCCCGTCCCCGGCATTTGACCGCGGGCTGGAGCAGTTCCGCCCCGCGGCAGGCGATAAAATCCAGGGGTTTTACTACCATGCCCTCCCCGCCGGAACCGGTAAGGCGGAGCCACCAGTCAGTCGCGGCGGCGACAGACTGTTCGTCATTCAGATCGACAACACGATAATTGGTGGTCATAAACAGGGGATCGGCGCCCGTCATATAGTGCCGGATTGTCTCCATGTGGCAGAGATGGTTTTCATTATTCCACACCCTGCCCTCGGTGGCAAGGACGTGGAAGGGGGCAACGCGGTAGTCTTCAATCGAGGATACGGTCCAGCAGTAACGACGGTAAGCCTCCGTATACCGGTCAAGACATTCCTTTCGCTGTTCAAATTGTTCCAGTACCGCGGCGATATCCATGCCCGCCGGCGCTGTGTCCGGCAGACCTTCCGCTGGGAGTCTGGGGCTGGGTCCCCAAAGGGCAAGGGCCCGCTTCAAAACGGCGACACTTGCGGCAAGGCCGTCCCTCCCGGCCCTTCCCGCCGGGGCGTACTGTTCCAGAAGGAGGCTCCGGGCCTTGGTGGACCAGGGCATAAGCTCCGTGTCCAGGCATACCCAAGCGGTGGCGAATTGTTCCCAAAATCCGGTACCGTCAAGGACATTCCCCAGACGTTCAAGGATGGCGTTTGCCGGGGAACCGGGGGGTTCAAAAAAATGCCGGCCTGTCCGGGTATAGATGATCCCCCGGCAGCCGTCCGGCACGCCGAAGCGATCCAAAGCGGTTTTGGAATCGCGGCAGAGGACGATCACCGCACGGGACCCCATGTGTTTTTCCTCACAGACAACCCGGTCAAGGCCGGCCTTCCGGTAGTACGCAAAGGCCTCCGCGGGGTGTTCCAGAAATTCCGGGAGGGAACTGGTTTTGCAGGGGGACATGGCCGGAGGAAGGTAGATGAGCCACCGGGGATCGGCGGAAAAACGGCTCATGATTTCAAGCGCCGCGGCGCTGCTTTCCTCATCGATAACAATGTTATGATAAAGCCGGGTTTGGATGGTAAGCCGCCCCAGTATGTCTTCAATGGCGGGCAAATTCTCTACGCCGGGAAATGACGCGGGAAGCGCGTCACCGGAAGGCACAGTATTGCTGTCATAATCCAGGGGTTTTACCGGGGCATAGTATTCCCGCGCCGCCTCCACCGAAACTACCGCGGCTTCAGGATAGCGATAGGCGCTGAGGCTGCCGCCGAAGACGCAGCCTGTGTCAATACAAACGGTGTTGTTCAAAAAACGCGGCTGCCGGGAAGGAATGTGGCCGTAGACCACCAGGGCCCTGCCCCGGTATTCCCCGGCCCAGTCGAGCCGTACCGGGAGGCCAAACTCGTCAGTTTCGCCGGTGGTTTCAC
>JAIRND010000217.1 GCA_031258225.1 Treponema sp.
CGAACCTCCACGACTCTGCCCTCTTTGTGGTGTAGTCAGACACCATTCAACCTGAGGTTTTAGGTTTGATAGCCGCCTAACCTTAACTCCCTATCGTGAACCGCTGCGGGGGCGGGGATAGCCCGGCAGAAAACAGTTGGTATTCCCCGCCGGAGCGTATGGAACATAGCGAAGGCGGATTCTACAAGCGTTTTCCGCCGGGCTATCCCCGCCCCTGCCGGGAAGCGGTAGAGGGTTACGTTCAGGCGTATCAACGTGAACTATCCACAGGTTGAATGATGACTGCCTACTAGTGGTAAATCTTTCCCTGGTTAAGGGGCGGCCTGGCGGCAAAATGTACCATTTCGGGGACGCCGTCGAATTCCAGGGCTATCACCGCGACCCCGGCAATCTTGTCCTGGGGCTCCTTCGGCATGTCGTTGAATATGATACGGTACTTTTCCTGGGTAAATTTAAGATTCGTGCCGGAGGCTAGAATTTTCGCCGACTTGAGGGTGGTCGTAAAACCCCCCACGACAAGTTCGCCGCTTTTCGGCCAAATCCAGTTCCAGAGGTACACGGTGTTCTTTTTTCTGCTCATCGCGCAGATGCCGCTGCCGCTGCCCCAGCCCGCCTGAAAGCGATCCGGCCGGCCGTAGACGCACTCACCGTTTTTGGCAAGCCAGTTCCCCACCGTGGTAAGCGGCTCTACCGCTTCGGGGGGAACCGAACCGTCCGGGGCGGGGCCGATGTTGAGAAGAAGGTTCCCGCCGCCGGCAACACAGGTAACCAGCATCCTGAGAATACGCTGGGCGTTGTAGCTGTAGGGCTCCACCTGGGCGGCGTCCACATAGCCCCAGGACAGCCCGTTAAAGGTCATGCAGGCTTCCCAGTCCCGGTCCTTCTCCGCCGTGATGTGTTCCTCCGGCGTGCCAAAGTCCTCGTCCAGGCGGCTGCGGTTGTTGATGATAATATCCGGCTGTATGGCCCGCAGGCGCTGGTTTATCTCCAGGGAGTTCCAGCCTTCGTGGCTCTCCATGGGCGCGGCCACATCGTACCAGAGTATGTCTATTTTACCGTATTGGGTAAGGAGTTCCTCGTTGAGGGCATAGATATAATCGTTGAAACGTTTCCGGGCGGCGCTGTCATAGGCGGCCGCCCCGCCGTCGGGGTGGTGCCAGTCCATGAGGGAGGAATAGAAACCGATGCGCAGGTCGTATTCCCGGCAGGCTTCCACGAATTCTTTTACGATGTCCCGTTTGGGACCGTAATTGACGCTGTTGTAGGGATTGGCCTTTGAATCCCAGAGGGAAAAACCTTCGTGATGACGGCTGGTCAGGACCATGTACTTCATCCCCGCGGCCTTGGCAAGTTTTGCCCATTCCCTGGGGGCCCCCGGCTTGGGCTGGAATTTATCCGCCAGCTTTTCATATTCCGCAACCGGCCAGTTTTCAATAGCCATAGCCCACTCATGCCTGCCCAAAACACTGTAAAGTCCAAAATGGATAAACATGCCGAACCGGGCTTCCCGCCACCACGCCATGCGCCTGTCCCGGCTTGCCGCGATAGACTCCTCGTATTCAGGTTTTGAAAGAATCGTTGCCATGCTGTTACTCCTTGCGGGCTATCCTACATCCAAACACGGTTGAAATCAATCCCCAAAGATCCTATGCTGACGGTGGAGGCTTGCCATGTTTCCGGCCAAAGAAGCAGCCTGTTATACCTACGCCGATTATCTTGAATGGGATGAAAACGAGCGTCATGAGATCATAGACGGCGAGGCCCGCATGATGGCGACGCCTCCCAGGATTCACCAAAAAATTAGTATGACGTTATCAGCCATGTTGTATAACTACCTGAACGGCAAACCCTGCGAAGTCTACCCTGCCCCCTTTTCCGTCCGGCTTTTCCCCGCGAAAGACGGGAGCGATGATACGGTAGTGGAACCGGACATTACGGTAGTCTGCGACCTTTCCAAACTGGATGACCGGGGCTGTAACGGGGCGCCGGACTTTATCATCGAAATCATATCCTCCTCCACCGCCCGGTATGACCGGATCGTCAAATTCAACAAATACCGGGAAGCAGGGGTCCGGGAATACTGGATTGTCGATCCGGAAGAAAAGATCGTTTCGGCATACCTCCTGAAAAACGGCCACTATGTGGCGGTAAATTATGACGATACCGCCGCCGTCCCGGTAACGGTCCTGCCGGGCTGTGCGATAGATCTTAAAACCGTTTTCGCAAGCCCAGCATGAGGCCGCGTTACCTTACAACAGTTTCCAACCCCAAACGCTGTCTGGTCTCCCCCGTGCTTGCCAGGGCCGATGTTACCGCCGCCGTTTTCCGTCTTGAGTTTGAATGGCCCGGGCCTGCTCCCGGCGCGGGGCAGTTTTTTATGCTCAAAGTCCAACGGGGGGGGACCTTTCTTCCCCGGCCCATCAGCGTCTACCGCTGGGACGCTCCTTCCCGGCGGCTCAGTTTCCTGATACTCAAAAAGGGCAGGGGGACCGTGGAACTTGGCCAACTGCGGGCAGGGGAGGAGGTAACGCTGACCGGCCCCCTGGGTAACCGGTGGGGGCCCTTTTTTTCACCGGCTTTTTCCGCGGCGGGCGGAGCGGCGGGCGGAGCCCCGGGCAGGGCTGTGGCTCTGGTGGGCGGGGGTATTGGCATCGCCCCCCTGTCGGCGTTTGGGGATGAACTTGGCGGCGGCTTTGACGTATACGCGGGGTTTCGATCCGGTTCCTTTGGGCTGGAATCCCTCTCGAAAAAGGCGGATACGCTGGTTATCGCCAGCGAGGATGGGAGCGAGGGCCGCAAGGGGCGGATACCGGATTTTGTGGAGTACCGGGACCGTCCCTGTGTGTTCGCCTGCGGTCCCCTGCCCATGCTCCGGGCAGTGGCGGACCGCTGCGGGGCTGTGGGGGTCCCCTGTTATATCAGCATGGAAACCACGATGGCCTGTGGTGTGGGGGCCTGCCTGGGCTGCACGGTAACAACGGCAGGGGGGAACCGCCGGTGTTGTGCCGATGGCCCAATTTTCCCGGCGGAAGAGATTTTTCCCGCACGGCCATCGGCTTCCGATGGCCCCATCTTCCCGGCGGAGGATATTTTTCCGGCCAGGGGGATGATTTGATGGCCGCCTGCGGACAGCCGGCGGGACCGGACCTTTCGGTTACTATCGCGGGGGTCCTCTTTAGAAATCCTGTGATTGCCGCGTCGGGGACCTTTGGTTACGGCAGGGAGTACGCGGGGCTTCTGGATAGTTCACGGCTTGGCGGTATCTGTACCAAGGGCCTTACCCTTCATCCACGGGCGGGTAACGCGGGAACGCGGATCCACGAAACCCCCGCTGGGCTCATGAACTCCATCGGTTTGGAAAACCCGGGTATTCCGGCCTTTATCGAGAAGGAACTCCCCGCCCTCCGCGCCCTGGGTCCGGTGGTAATCGCCAACCTGTCCGGCTCCACGGTGGAGGAATACGCGGAGGGGGCCGCCCTTCTTAACGGTACGGCTATCGACATGATCGAACTTAATATCTCCTGTCCCAACGTGAAGGCCGGGGGCATGGCCTTTGGTCTGGAGGCGGATGCCGCCGCCCTGGTAACAGGCCGGGTCCGAGGGGCCGCCCCCGATAAACCGCTTATGGTAAAACTTTCCCCAAATGCCCCGGACATAACGGCGGTGGCCCGCGCCTGCGTCAAGGCCGGGGCGGACGCCCTGTCCCTGGTGAACACCTTTAAGGCCCTGGCCATTGATACCCGCCTGCGGCGGCCGGTCTTTGACAACCAGAGCGCCGGTCTTTCCGGTCCCGCCGTCCGGCCTATCGCGCTGCGAATGGTTTGGGAACTCTGGGAAGCCCTGCGGGTTCCCGGCGCTTCCATGCGGGCGGTCCCCATCGTGGGCATGGGGGGCATTGCCGGTACGGAGGACGCGCTGGAATTTCTTCTGGCCGCCGCCGCGGCTGTCCAGGTGGGTTCGGCCAGCTTCGCCAATCCACGGGCCATGACGGAAATTATAGACGGTATCGCGGCGTATATGACGGAACACGGGTTAACACACACCGGGGAACTTTCGATCAGGGAAAGCCAAGTCATCCAGCAATTCTGAATGCCGATTAACCACGAAATGCCGATTCGTGGTCCGTGGTTGAATTCATAATTCCTGTAAGTCTAACCAACAGTATTCGTTTACACGGTGTTCCCGGCGGCCTCAACAACGTTCCGCATGAGCATGGCGATGGTCATGGGGCCGACGCCGCCGGGCACAGGCGTAATCCAGCCCGCGGTTTTTTCAACAGCGTCGTAGTCAACATCGCCCCGGAGGATGAACCCCGATTTTTTTGAGGCGTCCGGCACACGGTTTACACCAACGTCAATGACCGCCGCTCCGGGCTTTACCATGCCGGCGCTTACAAGGCCGGGTTTTCCCGCCGCGGCAATAAGGATGTCCGCCTGTTTTGTGTAGACCGAAAAATCCGGTGTCCCCGTATGGCAAATGGTAACCGTGGCGTTAACATCACGTCTGATAAGCAGGTTGGCCAGGGGTTTCCCGACGATGTTGGACCTGCCAAGAATAACCGCGTGAGCGCCGGCGGTTTTGATCTTCATCTCCTTGAGGAGGTACACGATCCCGTTGGGCGTGCAGGGCAGGAAACCGGGCCTTCCCAAAACCATGTTTCCCACCGATACGGGGTGAAACCCGTCCACATCCTTTTTGGGACTGATTGCCTGTATGATCCGGTCCTCGTTGATGTGCGGGGGAAGCGGAAGTTGTACAAGAATTCCGTGTACCGTGTCGTCATCGTTCATTTTGGCGATGTGGGCAAGCAGTTCAGCTTCGCTGGTGGCTGCGGGAAGCCGCAGATCCCGCCCGTCCATTCCCGCTTCGGCCAGGGCTTTCTCTTTGCCGGTTACGTAGGATACGGACGCGGGGTTATCCCCTACCAGAATCACCGCCAGGCAGGGCGTTATTCCCCGGCTTTTCAGCTTTTGTGTGCACAGTCCGGCGTCTTCCCGGACCCTGGCCGCTATGGCCTTGCCGTCAATAATGATTGCCATGATCCTGCCGCTCCTTGTTCGTTCATTTTTTCAACCCAAGCCAGTACAACACGCCTACCATGCCGGACCCGCCGGCAATGTTCCCCAGGGTAACGGGGAAAAGGTTTTTTACGACAAAGCCGCCCCAGTTAAGGGCATCGAGCCGGGAGGCCGGGACACCCGACATGGCGGTCCAGGCGGCATTTGTTTTCGCGAATATACCCGCGGGTACGTAGTACATGTTAGCAACACTGTGTTCAAACCCCGAAGTAACAAAGAGGAAAATGACAAAAAAACAGGCCAAAAGTTTTCCCGGCAGTTCTTTTGACGCGTAAGAAACCCACACCGCAAGGCACACCATCCAGTTGCACAGAACGCCCAGGACAAAGGCGGGCCAGAAGGGAAGGGCCATTTTCCCGGCGGCTATCTTTATGGTCATGCCGCCCAAAAGACCATCGCCCCCGGAAAACAAACCCGATACGCTCATGAGAAAGGCGATACACACAGCCCCCGCAAAGTTGCCCGCGTACACCACAAGCCAGTTAACGAGCATTTTTGAAAGGGGTACTTTCCTGTCGAGGACCCCCGCGATAATCAGACAGTTACCGGTAAAGAGTTCGCCCCCGGCAATCAAAACCAGCATTAACCCGATGCCGAAAACGGCGCCCGCCAGGGCCCTGCCCAGGCCGTAGGTTTCCGGTTTTGCCAGAAGGTTGAACGCCGCCATGTTGGAACCTTCGGCGCCAAAGGCGATAAAGGCCCCCGCCAGAAAGGCCAGCACAATGGTGCTTAAAAACTTCCTGCCGGTTTTTGCCGCCCCAACCGTAACGGTGTAATCGAAAATCTGCGCCGGGGATAGAATGTCCATCAAAAAATACCGAGGATATTCCCCGCTTCGTCCACATCTATGTCCAGGGCGGCCGGGCGTTTGGGGAGGCCGGGCATGGTCATGATCTCCCCGGTAATGACCACAAGGAAGCCCGCGCCCGCCGAGGGACGTATTTCCCGGACGTGGAGGGTGAAGCCCCGGGGACGGCCCAGGAGCGCGGCGTCGTCCGACAGGGAGTATTGGGTTTTCGCCACACAGATCGGAAGTCCCGCCAGGCCCAGTTCGTTGATCTCGTTAACGCCTTTTTCGGCATCGGCGCTGTACACAACATCGCCCGCGCCGTAGATCTCCTTGGCGAGTATGGCGATCTTCTCTTTTACCGGCAGCGCCGCGTCGTAGAGTTGACGGCACGCGGCCTTGCCCGAATCGGCGGCCCGGACAACCGCCTGGGCCAGCTCTTCCGCGCCCTTGCCGCCCTCGGCGAAGGCCCTGGACACCACCACGTCGGCGCCGGCGTCTTCCGCCGCTTTCTTCACGATGTCGATTTCCTCATCGGTATCCGTATAGAAGTGGTTGACGGCCGTTACAACCGGTATGCCGAACTTGGCCAGGTTCTCAAGGTGGGCCCGGAGATTCTGGAGGCCGTTCCTCACCGCCTGGGGGTTCGGCTCTTTAAGGCGATTCTTGGACACGCCGCCGTTGTACTTGAGAGCCCGTACCGTGGCCACCAGAACCACGGCCGAAGGGACAAGCCCCGCCAGGCGGCACTTGATGTCAATAAACTTTTCCGCCCCCAGGTCTGCGCCGAAACCCGCTTCGGTAACGGCGTAGTCCCCAAGTTTAAGGGCCGCTCTGGTGGCAAGCACCGAGTTACAGCCGTGGGCGATGTTGGCAAAAGGCCCGCCGTGAATAAGGCAGGGGGTTCCCTCGATGGTCTGCACCAGGTTCGGCTGCAGGGCGTCCCGCAGCAGGGCCGTCATGGCCCCTTCCGCCCCCAGGTCCCGACAGTACACGGGCTTCCCGTCGTAAGTATAGCCGATAAGGATATTCGCCAGACGTTTCTTCAAATCCGCAAGGTCCGTGGCAAGGCACAGTATCGCCATAACTTCCGAAGCTACCGTGATGGTAAAACGTTCCTGCCGGGTAACGCCATCGGCTTTTGCTCCAAGGCCCACGATAACGTTCCGCAGGGCCCGGTCGTTCATGTCCAGAACCCTGGCAAAGAGGATACGTTTCGGATCGATCCTCAACAGGTTGCCCTGCTGGAGGGAGTTGTCGATCATGGCGGAAAGCAGATTGTTCGCGCTGGTAATGGCGTGGAAGTCTCCGGTAAAGTGGAGGTTGATCTCCTCCATGGGCAGCACCTGGGAGTAGCCGCCGCCGGCGGCGCCGCCCTTTACACCGAACACGGGTCCCAGGGAGGGTTCCCGCAGGGCAAGGACAGTCTTTTTCCCGATGCGGTTAAGCCCCATGGCAAGCCCCACGCTGGTGGTGGTCTTGCCTTCCCCCGCCGGCGTAGGATTAACAGCCGTTACAAGGATAAGTTTGCCGCTCTCCTGTTTCGCGAAAAGCCGGGAGAGCAGCGCCCGCGAAAGTTTGGCTTTGTACTTTCCGTAAAAGTCCAGGTCTTCACTTGAGATACCGGCTTTTTCCGCCACCCTGGCAATGGGCTGCAGAGTCGCCGCCCGGGCAATTTCAGCGTCGGTTAACATGACTGCCTCCCAATGGGATTTTTTTTCAGAAGTTCCGTCAGCTCGGGGACAACTTCAAAGAGATCGCCAGAGACCGCGATGTCCGCCATTTGCATCATCGGGGTGTCCGGATTCTTGTCGATGGCGATAATGGTCTCGCAGGACTGCATGCCCACCAGGTGCTGTATTTGGCCGGAAATGCCGCAGGCGATGTAGACCTTGGTCTGCACGGTCTGGCCGGTCTGACCTACCTGGTGGGCGTAGGAGATCCAGCCGGCGTCAACCGCCGCGCGGCTTGCGCCCACAGCGCCGCCGAACTGCGCCGCCAGGGCCTCAAGAACCGTAAAGCCCTCGCTCCCCTTCATGGCCCGGCCGCCGGAAACGATGATCTGGGCCTCCGACAGGTTCACCGTCGCCTCGCTCGTGCGGATGTACTCAAGAATCCGCTTGATCTTTTCGGCATCGCCCGCGGCCACGGCTTCGGTAAGGATCTCCCCCCTGTGGCCGGCGTCCTGGGGGGGGGCCTTCATAACACGGGGCCTCACGGTGGCCATCTGGGGCCGGTGTCGTGAACAGCGGATGGTAGCCATGATGTTGCCGCCAAAGGCCGGGCGGGTCTGGAGCAGGTCTCCGTTTTCCGGATCGATATCAAGCCCGGTACAGTCCGCGGTAAGGCCGCAGTTACACATCACCGCGGCCCTTGGCGCAAGGGCCCTGCCCCGTGTGGTCGCGCCGTACAGGACCGTCTCAGGTTTGTACTTCCGAATAAGCCGTTTCAGCAGCCGTCCTTCCAGTTCGTCGTTAAAGCCGTCAAGACGCGCGTCTTCCACAACGATGACAATGTCCGCGCCGTAGGGGATAAGCGAAGCGGCCAGGTCCTTGACCCTGGCGCCAAAGAGTACCGCGCCAACCTTGCTTTTCCGCAGGGAGGCCAAACGCCGCCCCGCGCCCAAAAGTTCATGGGTAACCGGGTGTATTTTCCCCTGGGAAACTTCCGCCATGACCCATATATTCGAAAAATCCTGTTTATCGTTCTCATTGGCAATAAGCATGTTGGTACCTACCTCCCTAAAGTATCCCGCGCTGTTTCAGTTCTTTGAAAAGCTCCGCCGCACAGCCGCCGGGAGTTCCGCTTATCTTTTTGGACGCCCCGCTCCGGGGAGGCGGCGGCTCCGTTTTCACTACCCTGGTCGGGGAACCGTCAAGGCCGATCTTGTCAATATCGGCGCCAATGTCATCCGGTTTCCACACGGGGATTTCCGCTTCTTCGGAGGCCAGCCGTCCCCTAAGGGTGGGGATTCTTGGCGTGTTAATGCCCTTTACCACGGTAACTACCGCCGGGAAATCCAGTTCGCAGACATCGCAGCCGTCCTCGTGCATGCGCCGCACGGTAATGGTGTTGCCGGTTACGGCGTCCACGGCCATGACATGGGCGGCAAGCTGCCAGTCAAGATGAGCCGCGATGCCGGGCCCCACCTGGGCGGTATCGCCGTCTATCGCCTGCCTGCCGCAGAGTACCAAATCTACGCCGCCTATCTTCTCAATAACCCTGGCAAGCACGTAACTTGTCGCCCAGGTATCGGAACCGCCGAACGCCCGGTCCGAAAGCAGCACGCCCCGGTCGGCGCCCACGGAGATGGCCTCCCGCAGAACGGCCTGGGCGCGTTCCGGTCCCATGGAAAGGGCGATAACCTCGCCGCCGTACTTCTTTCGTAACAGCACCGCTTCCTCTATGGCATAGGTATCAAAGGGGTTGAGCGCCGCGGTAACGCCCTCACGGACAATGCGTTTTGTTTCCGGATCAATCTTGGCGTCGGTTGTTCCGGGGACCTGTTTGACGCAAACGACTATTTTCATGGTTGGTTCCTCACTTCCAGGTTTCCGAAATCAGCGGATACTGGGTTTTGAACCCCAGCAGCGAAAGGTACACGCCGCAGTTGGGGTAGTCCTTGTGGATCTGTGTCAGCGTCGCGATAGGATCAAAGGGGGTGTCTTCCGGGATGGTATACCCCACCGCCTCGGAAAGCAGGCCGATCTTTTTGCTCATCCATGCCTCGATGATCACCGGCACATCGGGGTACTTTTGAAGCATTTCATCAATAATGGCGTTTTTCTCGATAATCGGCTGGGTAATGATAAAAGACGCGCCGGCGGCGAATTTCCGCTTGAGTTTCTCAAACTCATGTTCCGGCGGCTCGTAGGGGTTAAAGGCCACCCCCAGGGTAAAAAACCCGGGGTACTCCCGGTTGATGTAACGCAGCAACTCCACCGAAGTTACCGACTGTACGTCCGCGGCGCCCACATCGGCGGGCTGAAGTTTTGGCAGCCGGTCGGACCCGTCGCCGGACACCACAAGGAGGTAGCGTATCCCCAATTTTTTGCAGGAATCCAGTATCTCGTGGATATTTTCTTTGGTATGAAAGGTGTTAAGGTGTATCATCACCTGATCGCCTGAAACCGCAAGGCCCAGTTCCTCAATACACTCGGCGCCCTGAAAGGCCAGGAGACCCATGGCGTTATCGGTGATGCAGGCGCACCTGCCGCTCTGCCGGACCTTCTCGTACTTATCCGTGAAGGTCTTCAGATCTTCCCGCAGCTTTTCACTGGCCTGTTTGGGCGGAAGAATCTCCACGTGGTAGATTTTATTCTGGATATGACGCCGCATTGCTTACTACCCCCGATCGTTTTTATGCGCTAACCTTATAAAAGACTGAAAAAAGAAACCATAATAGTTTTGCGAAAAATAAGTATGATCTTGCTTTGTTGTGTACTTCCGGCATAAAAACCCAAAATCGCCGGGTCAAGTTTAGCGTTCCGTCACGGGATACAGCCCCGGAACGCGCGAAGTTCCCGTGGCGCGGGCAGCCGCGTTACCCTGATTTTTCTGCTCAAAATTAGGTCTAAATTGCTTACTTTTACATTAGTGATTGACAGAAAATGTGAAGCCACCTACCATCAACCTACTACAATGCGGAGGTATGTACGGTGATTATTATCGGCGAAAAGATCAACGGCTCAATTCCCAAAACCGGCGCGGCCATTGCGGAGAAGAACGAAAAGTTCATTAGAAACCTGGCGAAAAAGCAGACCGCCGCACGGGCCTCTTACCTGGATATTTGCGCTTCGGTTTCCCCCGAACAGGAACTTGAAACCCTTAAATGGCTGGTCGATCTGGTTCAGCAGGAATCGGACCTTCCCATCTGCCTGGACAGCCCCAACGCCAGCGTGTTTGCCAATGCCATTAAGTTCTGCAAAAAACCGGGCATCATAAACTCAATATCCATGGAAGGCGACAAAATAGCAAAAGTCTTCCCGGCTATCGCGGACAGCGAATGGAAGTGCATTGCGCTTCTGTGCGACAACACCGGCATTCCCCAATCGGCGGAGCAGCGCATCAACGTCTTTAAGGATATTCTCAAAAAGGCCGGGGAGTACAAGATCGATCCTTCCCGACTCTTTATCGACCCCGTGGTAGAGATGCTCTGTACCTCCGAAGACGGCATTGCCAAAATTGTTGAAACCATAAAAACCGTAAAGGATATCTGTCCCGATGTACACGTTACCTCAGGGGCCAGCAACATTTCCTTTAACCTTCCCATGCGGAAATTTGTCAACCGCAGTTTTATTATCCTGTGTATGGGCGCCGGCATGGACAGCGCCATTATCGATCCTACCAACGAAGACATGCTGGCCCTTATCTACGCCGCGGAGGCCCTTCTGGGCAAAGACGAGATGTGCATGGAGTACATCGGCGCCTACCGGGACGGCCTGTTTGGGGAAGTTAAAGCGTAAAAGGCCGCCCGGCAGCGGAACGATGTCCGGATCTTATGCGCAAAGCGCGCACAACAGGCCGCTAACGAAAAGCTACGTTGATTGCCGAATAATCGTTGTCAATTTTCAGTTCATCGAGTATCTGCGACACCTGCCCCCGATGGTGGGTGTTGTGGACGGTAAGCTGGTAGAACATGAAGGACAGGGGCACGTCCGCGGGATCCCCGCCGTACCAGTCAAGTTTTACCGGAGCGGCAAGGGCGGCATCGTTAAGGGCGCCGGCAAATTCAACCAGAGCCCGATCCACCGTCTCAATATCCGCGGCCGCCCTGCTCCACTGGGCTTCGCTCAGGGTGTTCGGGGGAAAATCGATCTTCTCAAGAACCGCCAGGGGCCTGGCCGCCGGAGCGGAACCCAGGGCGCCGCGAAAAAGGCCGGCAAAAAACAAGCTGCCGCTGCCGATATGGCGGATCAGCCCGGACAGGCTGTGGTAATAGGAACCCCGTTCCTTTTCCCGTTCATCGTTTGAAAGTTTGTTTAGCAGGTCCAGGATCTTTTTGTTTGCCTCCTGGTTGTACTTGGCAAAAGTTACAATGCCGTTGATCATAGCGTGTCTCCTGACAGTAAGATAAGGGCCGGACCAGGGCCCGGACCCAAGGCAAGCCGGCGGCTACCTTTTTTCTTTGGCTTTTTCCTTTTCCTTGGTGATTTTCTGTTCAAGCACGTCGATGAGCTTGTCAATCGCCGGAATAACATCAAAGGCGCTTTCCTTAACGTGGATGGAAACGCCCCAGCGGAAATTCACCGTCGCCTCAGCCTGAAAATCCTTGTCGTGGGTCAACGTAACAAGCAGATCGACGATCATGTTTTCCGCGTTGTGAATACGGTCGATCTTCCGGTCAAGGTAGTGCCTGGTTTCCTCCTTTAGGGTAAAGTGTACGGCTCTAATGTCAATATTCATGTCAAACCTCCTGTATCCAATACTACCACAAGATCCCGGACAGAGTTAACGTTCGTAAGACGACCCAAGCGCGAGTTCGGTCCTGTACTTGGCAACCGTCCGCCGGGCCAGGCTGATGCCCCGTTTTGCCAGAAGTTCCACGATCTTCTGGTCCGAAAGTTTCCCCTTTTCGGCGTTAATGATCTCCCGGATAAGCTCCTTAACGCCCCCTTTGGAATGTTGGGACCCCCCTGAACCAACGCCGGTGATGGAGTTGGTAAAGAAGTGCCGTATCTCGAAAACCCCCCATTCGGTCTGCATGTACTTGCCCCGCGCGGTACGGGACACGGTGGTTTCGTTGATCTCCAGTTCCTGGGCAATGTCCCGCAGGACAAGGGGGGCCAGGAACTTGGGGCCCCGGATAAAAAAATCCCGTTGAAAAATTACCACCGCCTGAGAAACCCTCAGCAGCGTCTGGTTGCGGAAGTTGACCGAATTGATAAAACGGTAGGCGTCCTGGATGTTCATTTTGATAAATTGCCGCGTGTCCTTGTCGGACCTGGAGACAAGTTTTCGGAAATCCCGGCTGATCCCCAGGACGGGAATCTGCTCCTCATTCAACACGATGACCAGTTCCCCGTTCCGGCGGATCACCTGTACATCGGGAATAACGTAGCGAACCTCATCAGAGGCGAACTGCCGGCCCGGAAAGGGGGAAAGAGCCCGGATACAGTCCAGGTAACAGCGCAGTTCCTCCCCGGTTTTGCCCAATTTCGCGGCGATCTCCGCGCTTGTCCCCCTGTTCAGACCCTCCCGCAGGCTTTCCAGATGCGCAAGGATACCTTCAATGCCCGGGGGAGGCTTATCCAAAAAGCCTATCTGCACCCGCAGGGACTCAAGGTACCCGGACGTACAGGTACCCTGGGGCTCCAGCGAACGGACCAGGCTCAACGCCTCGCCAAGGCGGGGGGGAGGCTCCGCAAAGAGGACCTCCACCGGCTCCTTGTGGAACCCGTCGGTATTCAGGTTCTGGATCAGGGTTTCACAGATACCGCGCAGTTCATCATCAACGGGCTCAAGCCTAAGCTGCCAGAGAAGGTGTTCCTGCAGGGTTTCCGGCCGGGTAAGGACCCCCTCGATGAACCGCTGCCGCTCATCGGAGGCTTCCATGCCCCGGCGGTGGCTAAACCCCGGGTCAGAACTGGCCTCAAAGTAGTCCTCCTCCTCCCGGCGGGGCTTAAGCGCCCCTTCCAGGGAAACGGTGGACTTGTCCTCCAGCACCTCCAGGGCCGGATTCTGCTCAATCTCCTCCTGAATCCGGTCCCGCAGGTCCAGCAGGGGCAGTTCCATCAGCTTGACCGCCTGGATAAGCTGGGGGCTCATTTTGAGGCGCTGTTCCTGGATCAAGACCGGCCGTAACTGCACAGTGGCTAATTGTAACATTGACGGACCAAAAAAGCCATGTTACCGTACATCCACAAGGAGAACCCCGTGGACATTGACTTGGACAAATTCCGCACATTCTTTTCCGCCGATCACTGGGCCGCGGCCGCGGGTGTGGTCATCGATTCGGTACAGGAAGACCTGGTGCAGTGCAGCATGGAGATTACCGGTGTCCACCGGAACGCCGGCGGCGGGGTTCAAGGGGGCGCCATCTTTACGCTGGCGGACCTGGCCTTCGCGGTACACTCGAATCTGGACATGGTCCGCGGCGCCGATGTGGGGATTACCGTGGGCCAGTCCTGCAGCATCTCCTACCTGAAAAGTACCAGGGGCAAACGCCTTATCGCCAGGTCCGTATGCCTGTCCAGGGGAAAGACCATGGCGGTCTACCGGGTCAGTATAAGCGACGATCTTGGCATTCCCATTGCCGAGATGATCGGCAACGGTTTTACCACCGCCAAAAAATAACCCCTGTCCCGCCTTTCCCTGAAAACACCGCGCCATTACGGAACTCTGCGGTGTTTATTACACAAAGTTGAATGATTTTTTACCTGCCTCATAAAACAGGGTAAAATTTCCCCGGCGTTTACAATTCTTTACACGGGTAATGCCTATAATTTCATGTAAGGGGAGGCTTTCAAAACTATCCGTGTTTTGAAAGCGGCTCAAGGGAGATAAAAAATGTTCAAAAACTTTTTTTTGCCGATCGTTGTACCGGCGATACTGGTTTTCGCCGGATGTATCAAGCAGGCCGTACCTGCTTCGTCCGCTCCGGTTAACGTTGAGTTGCTTGTTTGGGAATCCGCCAATGGGCCCGATGAATTTATCAAACAGGCAGGGGAAGCCTACACCAGCCTGCATCCAAATGTAACAATTAAATTTGCCAATGTGGGTCTTAGGGATTCAGTTAGACAAATCGCCCTAACCGGCCCTGCCAAGGTAGGTCCGGACCTTTTTGCGGCGCCCCATGACCGCCTGGGGGAACTGGTAACCAATGGTCATATCCTGCCCGCAGCCAATGCCGATTCAATCAAGGACAACCTTTTGGACGCATGCCTTACCGCCACCACCTATAACGGTGTTCAATACGGCTATCCTGTATCGGCGGAAACTTATGCCCTGTTCTACAACAAAGTCCTTATCCATGAAAGTGAAGTACCCAAAACCTGGACTTCCATGATAAACTACATAAAGAATTTCGATGTCGAGGGTAAATACGCCTTTCTGATGGATGTGGGCAACGCCTATTACAGCATTATCTTTACCACCAAGGGGGGGAACCGGCTTTTTGGCCCCGATGGTACCGACACCAAAAACACCAACCTGAACTCCGAATCCGCGGTTGCGGGGATGGAATTCTTTCAGAGTATACGGCAGGTTTTAAGCGTACCGGCCGCCGACATTAGTACCTCCCTGGCGGACGACATTTTTCGGACCGGAAACGCGGCCATGTACATCTCCGGTCCGTGGAACGTAAGGAGGTTTGTGGGCGCGGGCCTTGATATCGGCATCGCGCCCCTGCCAAGCCTGCCCGGGGAGAACACCCCCGCCGCTTCTTTTTCCGGCACCAGGGTGATGTTCGTTTCGGCCTACTCCAGCCACCCTGACGAGGCCAACGATTTTGGGGCTTTTCTCGCGTCGCCAAGAATGCAGCAGCTCCGGGCCAATATCACCAATACCCTGCCGGCCATTGATGTTCCCACAAGCAACCCCTACGCGGCCGGTTTTGTGGAGCAGCTTAAGTACGCCTTCCCCATGCCCTCTGTTCCGTCCATGACGAAATTCTGGGACGCCATGAACGCGGCCAGCGCGAATATCTGGAACGGCGCCAATGTTAAACTTGAACTTGATACCTGCAATGCCATTATCGTTACGGGTAATTAGTGCCTGTCCACAAAGTCGGTTACTTTGTGGACGCACTTTGCATTTGCTCCCGGTGCGAAACTATGTTTCGCCTTGTACCAAAACGGTGCGCAAAATGCCTGTTTTAAGGTAGTCTGTCCATAATGTGTCTACATTATGGACAGACTCTA
>JAIRND010000033.1 GCA_031258225.1 Treponema sp.
TTGGAATTCCCCGCCGTAGCGTATCGCAGATAGCAAAGGCGGATTCTACAAGCGTTTTTCCGCCGGGCTATCCCCGTCCCTGCCGGATCAGGGGGAAGGTTAAGGTCAGGACAAGGCACGTATAAACGTGAACTATCCACAGGTTGAATATTGACTGCGTACTAGCTACACCACAAGGCGGGGAGTAAAGAAAAAAAGCCGCCGCCGAAAGGAGGAAAACGGCGACGGCATGGAAAAAAAGGAGAACATCAGAAAGAAGCGTTTCTACATATTACAAACCCCGCGGCCGGGCTATGGTTACACCCGCCATCAGAGTTCCCAGGTATAGCGGATGCCGGTGGAAAAGCGCAGGCTGGCGCTTATGTCGGCGTTCCAGTCGGGTGTTGTTCCCGCCACACCGTAATAGGACTGCCAGGCCAGCTCCCCGTACAGATCCAGACTGCCCTTGCTTACCGGGATGGAGAGGGGGACCAGCGTAAGCCCCGCGGACCCGAACCAGGAATTGCCCCCGGTGTAGTGCCGGTTCCCGCGTTCCAGCCTCATGGTGGGGGTGCCCACTGAGAAGGCGGGACCGGCAAAGAACCGCACGTTGTCATCGAAGCCCAGGGAGAAGGTAAAAGGCACCCTGAACACCCCAAGAACATCGTCCCATTCGGGGCGGACCTCGAAACCCGGCACCAGGGGCTGCCCAAGGACAACGCCTTTCCAGGCGAAGCGGCCCTGGGCCGTGATGCCCCGGATGGGGTTGTTCCGCTCCATAAAGCCGCTCCAACTGGGGGCAAAGGCAAAGCCCACCATAAAGCCCTTTCCTTTCAGATTCTCCCAGGCGCCGGTCCTGGCGGGGGCCCCGGAAGTCCCGGAAGCCGCCGCGTTCCGCCCTTCAGCGCCGCTCCCGGCGCTCAATGGGCTGTCCGCCACGGGGACGGCGCCGCCGGTACCGGAAGGCGGGACGGTTCCCACCCGCACCGGGGCCGGGGTTTCCTGGGGGGACAGTTCCGGCAAGGCCCGGCCCGCCCCGGCAAAGGTCCTTCGCCAATAGGATTCGTCCAAACTGGAGTAGATAACCCCGGTACTTGGCCCTTCGGAAGCGGAGTGGATAAAGCGGCCCTCCCCGGTGTAGATGCCCGCGTGGGAAATGCCCGGACCCGTGGTGATAAAAAAGACCAGGTCCCCCGGCTGCAGGGAATCTTCGCCGATCTTTTCCGTCCAACTGTACAGGGCCGAGGTGCTTCGGGGGACTGAAACCGCAAGGGAATCCTTAAAACTGGCGTAGATAAGCCCCGAACAGTCTACGCCGTTCCTGTCCACCCCGCCATAACGGTACGGGGTCCCCCGGTAGGCGTCCGCCGCGGCAAGGAGTTTGTTCCTGGCTTCCCTGACGGGGTTGGCGGAATTTCCCCCTATACGCGCCGCAACCACATAGGTGTCCAGTGGGGGGGCCGCGAAAAGGACCGAAATCCGGAAAAAAAATCCGGCAAGCCATACGATAACAAGGGACTTTGCCATAATTTCATATATCGGCAGATTGCGGCCGTGTTGACAGGGGCCGGACGGCATAGTATGAGAGCGGGTATGGATATTGATGAAAAATACCGGCGCTTGCTGGAGATTATCCGGGCGCAGGGAAGCGCCGCCGTTGCCTTTTCCGGCGGCGTGGACAGCAGTTTTCTCTGCCATGCCGCGGCGGCGGCCCTGGGTCCGGGGGCTGTCGCGATAACCATCGTTTCCCCCATGCTCCCCAGGTCCGAAATCGACTGCGCCGCCGCCATTGCCCGGAAGCTGGGCATCGTTCATATCCTCATCGAGGAGGGGGAAATTGACGAGGAAGTGGCGGCAAACCCCAGGGAACGCTGTTATTTTTGCAAAAAGATAGAATTCGGCGCCATTATCGCGGCGGCAAAGGAACGGGGAATCCGCGCGGTACTGGATGGTTCAAACCTGGACGATATGGGTGATTACCGGCCGGGCCTAAAGGCCCTGGAAGAACTGCGCGTCATAAGCCCCCTGCGGCAGGCGGAGTTAACCAAGGCCGAGATTCGGGCGCTTTCCCGGCGTTTTGATCTTCCCACCTGGGACAAACCCGCCTTTGCCTGTCTGGCTTCCCGAATCCCCTACGGGGAGCGGATCGATAAGGAAAAGCTGACCCGTATCGAAAAGGCGGAAGATACCCTCCGGGCCGCCGGTTTCCGCCAGTTCCGGGTCCGGTCCCACGGGGATATCGCCCGTATCGAGGTGGCCCCGGAGGAGCGGCGGCGCTTCTTCGACGAGCAGACGCTGGACTCCGTCTCTCGTTCCCTGAAATCGTATGGTTTTTTGTACGTTGCCTTTGAACTGGAAGGCTATGTCATGGGCAACATGAACCGCGCCCTGGCAGGGGCTTAGCTGCCCGTCGCATTTGGAGGTTTTATGCGTAAAGCACGGCAAACGCCTGACGCGGAACATGACGGCGAGGCCGGCGGGCCGGAGGATTTAGGCTTTGCCGTCATCGACAGCAGCCGTTCCGGGCGGACCGGTTACCCGGAAGTGGTGTACTGCCAGGGGAAAACCACCGGCCAGGCGGAGGCTATCATTGCGGGGATGCGGGAAAGGGGAATACCGGTGCTGGGAACCAAGGCCCCGCCGGCCCTGGCGAAGCGGATTCTGGCCCGGTTCCCCGCCGCGGAGTACGATGAGCTGGGACGGACCCTGACGGTAGGCTGCTTTTGCGCCCCGGAAGACCGTCAGGGCCTGGTGGCGCTGGTAAGCGCCGGGACTTCCGATCTGCCGGTGGCGCGGGAGGCGCTTAAGACCGCCGAGTTTTTCGGCAGCAGGGTGGCCCTTATCAACGATGTGGGAGTTGCCGGCATCCACCGGCTCTTTGCCCGGCTGCCGGACATCAGGAAGGCCCGGGTGGTTATCGCCGTGGCGGGCATGGAAGGGGCACTGGCGGGGGTTATCGCGGGGCTGGTGGCCGTGCCGGTCATCGCCCTGCCCACCAGCGTCGGGTACGGCGCGTCCTTTGGCGGCCTTTCCGCCCTTTTGGGGATGCTCACCTCCTGCGCCCCGGGCGTGTCGGTTGTGAATATCGACAACGGCTTTGGCGCCGGGTACCAGGCCAACCTGATCAATCGTGCAGGTTTGTAGTGATCAATCCCCAATCCGTGTCCATGTTTCCCCGTTTCCCGAAAAGGACGACGCGCCGTCTACCCGGTACGTGAACGTTATGCCCTCCGTGGTCAGCGTCAGGGTGTTCCCCGTTACCTGGAATACCCCGATTACGGTGTTCCCCGCGGTGTTTTTGTAGCTTAGATAGCCCGCCCCGGCGCCGGTGAATTTTATCTCGGCGGCGCTTCCCGACAGCCGGTATGTCCCGCTTGTGAATACCGGCGTCCCGCTGTCTATCAAACGCGCGATACCCTGTCCGTTACCGGAACTGTTTTCCGGCTGGGGCAGGGTTTGAACAAAATCAACGGCGCCGTGATCTACCAGGTAGTTGTAGATGTCCACAAAGCCGCTTTCATAGGCAAGGGAGGCCGCGGTAGCGCCATCGTCCGTCCGCAAATTAACATCGGCGCCGTGTTCAACAAGGAATCTGATCATTTCAAGGTTATTGCTGTTCGCGGCGTGTATAAGCGCCGTCATACCATCCGCGTATGATTTGTCCGCCGGGTATTTGTAATTGACATCCGCGCCCATTTCGGTGAACAGTTTGACAAAATCCCACCGTTGCTTTTCCGCGGCTGTCAGTAAAATTTCCCCGTTTGGCCGTATCCCCTCGTCCAGGATACGATCCACAACGGTACTTATGTGGGAATTGTTGATCGCGTTGAACAGATCAAACTGAATGGCCCTAATACCGTAGTTCCACAGCAGTTCCATCGCCTTCAGGGTGGTTTCGCCGCGGGTATAATCCAAAACAAAACTGTAGGCCAGTCTCTTTTCGGCTGTCGTCATCCTGTCCGCGTTTTCACGCAGTATCTGATCGACTGTTTGCAGATCCCCCTTCGCCAGGGAATCCGCCAGGTCCCACGTAAAATCATCAGCGGACAGGGCCGGACACCGAAAGGCCAGGACAAGCACGACAACAATCACACGGCGCGTTCGGTTCATTGTATTAGTTGTAATCCGGTTTTTTGTCTTGAACAATGGTCCTGCAGGGCTTATTTGGCACAAAGTTTTGTGGTATAGTGCGTCTACCCCAACAGTTAAAGTTTTGGGAAAGTTTCTGAATTGCAGGAGGAGATCATGGCAGATATATCAAGTCTCACGATGACCAGCCCGGAGAACCGTTACCGGGGGGCCCTGCCCAAGGTAGGCATCCGGCCCGCCATCGACGGACGCCGCCGCGGAGTACGGGAGTCCCTGGAGGCGCCCACCATGGCCCTGGCCCAGGCCGCGGCCCGGCTTATCACGGAGAATCTGAAGCACCCCAACGGTATGCCCGTTGAATGTGTCATCGCCGACAGTTGTATTGGCGGGGTGGCGGAGGCCGCCGCGTGTCAGGATAAATTCAGCCGGGAACAGGTGCCGATCACCCTTACCGTAACCCCCTGCTGGTGCTACGGCTCGGAAACAATGGACATGGACCCCCAAACCATCAAGGCCGTCTGGGGCTTTAACGGTACCGACCGGCCCGGCGCGGTGTACCTTGCGGCGGTACTGGCCGGTCATTCCCAGAAAGGACTCCCCGCCTTTGGCATCTATGGCCGGGACGTACAGGACTTTGCCAACATCGATCAGATCCCCGGCGACGTACGGGACAAACTGCTCCAGTTCGTCCGCGCGGCCCTGGCCGCCGCCTGGATGCGGGGTAAAAGTTATCTGTCCATCGGTTCCGTATCAATGGGTATCGCAGGCTCCATCGTCAACGCCGATTTTTTCCAGGAGTACCTGGGGATGCGGAATGAGTACGTGGATATGAGCGAACTGGTCCGCCGTTTCGAGGAGAAGATCTACTCCGAAGCGGAGTTTACCCGTGCCCTGGAATGGGTAAGCGCCAACTGTAAAAACCACGAGGGCCCCGACAACAACCCCCCGGCGGAGCAGCACAACCGGCGCCACAAGGACGAAGTCTGGAAGACCTGCGTCAAAATGACCATGATCGTCCGGGACCTTATGGTGGGCAACCCCGCCTTGCGCCGCAAGGGCCTGGTCGAAGAAGCCCTGGGGCACAACGCCCTGGTCGCGGGCTTCCAGGGCCAGCGCCACTGGAACGACCACTTCCCCAACGCGGACTTTTTAGAAGTGATCCTCAATTCCTCCTACGACTGGAACGGTATCCGCAGCCCCTACATTGTGGCCACGGAAAACGACAGCTTGAACGGCGCGTCCATGCTTTTCGGCCACCTGCTCACCGGCACCGCCCAGATCTTCAGCGATGTCCGAACCTACTGGAGCCCCGCCGCCATTGAGCGCGTTACCGGCTGGAAACCCGAAGGCCCCGCCGCCGCCGGCCTTATCCACCTGATCAACTCCGGTTCCGCCAGCCTGGACGGTACCGGCAAGCAGCGGAAAGACGGACAACCCGCGATGAAACCCTTCTGGGACATCACCCCCGAAGAGGCGGGCGCCTGTCTGGACGCCGTGCAGTGGCGTTACGCCAGCCTGGGCTACTTCCGGGGCGGCGGCTACTCATCGGATTTCCTCAGTGAAGGCGGCATGCCCGTTACCATGAGCCGCGTCAACCTGATCAAGGGCCTGGGTCCCGTCCTCCAGCTTGCCGAAGGCTGGACCGTGGACATTCCCGGCCACGTCCACGACAAACTCGACCAGCGTACCGACCCCACCTGGCCCAGCACCTGGTTCGCCCCCCGTCTTACCGGGGAAGGCCCCTTTGCCGATACCTACTCCGTCATGAACAACTGGGGCGCCAATCACGGAGCCGTCTCCTACGGCCACATTGGCGCGGACCTAATCAGCCTGGCCGCCATCCTGCGCATCCCCGTGTGCATGCACAACATCAGCGCGGACCGGATCTTCCGCCCCAGCTTCTGGAACAGCTTTGGCATGGACAAGGAAGGCTCCGACTACCGCGCCTGCGCCGCGTTGGGCCCCCTCTACCGGTAACTATCAGCATGGGACCAGGGCGGGGGCCGGTTGCCGGGGTTCAACCCGTAGCCGCCCCCGCCTGCAGGCGCCGCTTAGAAATATTCGGTAAGGTGCTGGGGCCGCGGCGTAAAAACCCGGTCCAGGGTTTCCCGGTTGGAACGGAGTTCCAGGCCGTTTCGCCGGCTGCGCAGGGCATTTTCCAGGCTCCGGTAACCTAACACCAGTTGGCTCAGGCTGGGCATATCGCAGATCAAATCCGGTTCCGTGTTGACAACTGAAACCCGGCTCTCCCCCTCCCCAAACTCCACCCGCCAGCGGCCCCGGTTGGCGTCGATGTAGGGATCCTCCGTAACTTCCACCGTATAGGCCCCTTCCCCCGCCGGCCGGCGCGTCAGGCGCAGCGCCTGTTCCACGTTGATGATCCGGGTCATGTCCTGCGGCACAAGGCGCTGGTTCATATCCCAAAGACCCTTCACCAGATCGGTAGGGTCCAGAAAGGTGGGCATGGGCCATTGGATTTCTTTGAACTGGGTAGCCAGGCCTTTTACCAGGCCCAGAATCCCGTACAGGCCCTCCCGATCCGTAAAGGCCAGCTCCAGTACCGCCATGACGTGTTTGTCCTCCACCGTCTGATCACGGTATTTGACATAGGATCGGGGCCGGCCTTCCCGGTCCCGCCACAGGTACAGGAAAGTTCCGGTACGGTAGGGGTCCTTCCGCGTAAAGATACGCCAGGCCCGGTTATCGGGCCAGTAGTCCCGGCAAATACCGTGGTTAAGGCCGGCAATATAGGCGCTGTGTACTTCCGCCAGGGCGGAAGTGTCGTCCCCCGGAAAAATCTGGGTAAAGACACCGTTGCATGTAAAATTTCTGAATTCCCCCGTGGGGATCGTAACCTTGTTCCGGGCGCAGGCCAGTTCGTAGCCAAAGGCACGGTAATAGGAATGGGAGAAGGGGCTAAGACTGGAAAAAACCATCCCCCGCTCGCGGGCCTCCGGCAGCATTGTTGAGAACATGGCCCCTATGGCGCCGCTGTTCCGCGCTTCCGGCAGCGTACCCACCCCGCCAATTCCCGACATGGGCACGCTCGATCCGTCAAACCGCATCAGGAAGGGCAGCTCCTCCAGGGAACTGATCAGTTTCCCGTTTTGAAAAACCCCCCAGTACCAGCCGGCCGGATGTGCCAGGGGATCGGATGCCTCCTCCCTGGAATAATCGTGACGCGCGTTGTACACTACCGTTCTCATGCGCCAGACCTGGGGCAGTTCGTCCGGGTTAAGTCTGCGTACTTCCATGGTTCCCAGCATAACTACGGGCCGCCGCCGGGTCAACAAGCAGGGCCGGCGCATATAACCCAAGCCTATACACGGCTGTTATGTATATGCGCCCGGCCCTGGGTACAAACTTGACATGGCGCGGTGGTACTTTTAGACTTCTGTATCAGGAGGAATGTATGAAAAAGTTGTGTATCCTGTGCCTGTTGGGCGCCGCTCTGGCATGTTCCGCTTACGGGCAGACAAAACGGCAGGATATCCTTAAATTGCTTGAGATGACAAACGCACAATCACAGGCGGTCCAGATGTTCGATCTGATGCTGCCGGATCTGAGCCAGTTGGCGCCGCAGGCGCCGGCGGAATTCTGGACCATGTTAAAAGAAAAGATAAATGTCGACAGTTTTGTTGAGTTGCTTATCCCCCTCTATGACAGGCATTTTTCCCATAATGATATAAAAGAACTAATCCGGTTCTACGAAAGTCCCATCGGTCGAAAAATGCTGGAAGTTACGCCCGCCTTAACCCAGGAATCCTACGGTGCCGGCCAGGAATGGGGCTTGAAAATGGGGCAGGAAGTGTTAAATGAACTTGTAAAACAAGGATACTATTGATACTACCCACAGGGCCCGGAACGGGACATGATACATACCGAAGACGCGGAATTCCAGATCGTTCAGGCCCTTAAATGTTCCCGGACCAAGCGGGCCGCCCTGGGTGAAATATTTATCGAAGGGACAGAGTCCGTTAAAATGGCCGTTAAGGCGGGACTGGAAATTACCCGGATTGTAACCGCCGCTTCAAAGTTCCGGTCCCCGGTTCATGCCCCGCCGGCGGGTCTTTCCCAATGGGCCCGGGATCTAATCCGGACCAAACCGGGGGCCAGGCTGCTGGAAATGGCGGATGGCCTGTATAAAAACCTCTGCGACCGCCAGGAGCCCCCGGAACTGCTGGTAACGGCAAGGCGAAGGACACGGGCCCTGGCGGATTTGAAACTTGGCGCCAATCCTTTTATCCTGCTCTTTGACCGCCCCAGCGATATGGGGAACCTTGGGTCGGTGATCCGTTCATTCAATTCTTTTGGCGGGGACGCCCTTTTTATCCTGGGCCACGGCGTAGACCCCTGGGACCCCAAGGTTATCCGCGCCAGCCTGGGCAGCGTCTTTTTTACCCCCGTACTGTCGCTGCGTTCCAACGGGGAACTTGACGGCTTTATCGCGGAACAAAAAAAGTTGAACGCCCTGCGGGTCTGGGGTACCGATTCCGGCGGCGCCGTCCCCCTTTCGCGGGCCCCCCTGGAACGGCCCTTGCTGCTGGTCATTGGAAACGAGGCCAGGGGGATGAGCGCGGCCCTTAAACAGATATGTGACGGGATTATCAACATTCCCCTTGTGGGAAATGTCAATTCCCTGAACGTTGCCTGTGCCGCAAGCGTCTGCATGTGGGAACTGTACCGCCGCTCATTTGATAAACATACGGAATGAATTATAATAAATATTATGAAAAGGTTAGTCGTAGGTTTTTTTACAATTTTGGTTTTTTTTACTGCCATTGTTTCTTCCGGGCAGACCCATAGCTCTGTCTCTCTGGACAATGAGATTTACTATATTTTGGAACAGTGTGAAACGCGGGGCCTGTGTTCAAAACTGCCCCCGGTCAGGCCCTGGACCCAGGGGATTGTTCTTTCCCGTGTCAACGAGGCCCTGGCAAACGCGGCAAAGGGTTCCGGCAGGCTGGGGGATACCGAGCGGCGTATTCTGGAAAGTTTCCGGGACAGCCTGGGAAATACCGGGACCGGTCTGGACCTTCGTAACGGCAGCTATTCCGGCAGCATCGAAATTGGCGGGACAGGTGTGGAGCTAAGCGGGAAAGCCGGCGTGGAAGTGGATATTGAGGCATCGTCGGGGCTGTACCCAGGCAATGTCCGGTATGGGGCCGAAACCTGGGTCAACACATCCCTGGCGGGGGATATTGGCCGCCATGTTTCCTACGGCTTTTCGTTTTCCGGCGGCATTATCCGGACTCCACGGGAAAAGCTGGGGACGTACCACAGTTATTATAGCGGATATACCAACCCCCCTCTTGGCGGGGCTTATCAGGACCGTGAACTAGACACCTACAGTCAGCCCCTTACCCATTTCCCCTACGCGTATCGGAAAAAATGGGACAGTTCCGTCTATTTTTTTAACAACCTGTCCGATTACAGCTCGTGGCCCCATGATTTTGCCGGCGTGTATGGCATGGGGGCCGAAGTTTCCGGCTCCTTTCTGGACGAGCGGCTTTTTCTCCGCGTGGGGCGTTTTGGACGTGATTGGGGATCGGCGCCTGCCGGTACCAGTCTGGCCCTGAGTCAGGAGGCCCGGCCGTTTTTGGGAATTGAGGGCTTTTTTAGCCCCCTCCCCTGGCTTTCCGTTTCCTCTCTTACCGGAGTTCTGGAGTACTACAACGAACGGGGCATAAAAACATCGTCGATGCCCAATCAAAACGCCTTTAGTATTTCTATGCTCAGTGCCAACTACAAAAACTACCTGTTCGTTGATATTGGCGAGTCGGTCGTATGGCCAAAGCGTTTTGAAATGGGCTATCTATCGCCCATAACCGACAGCTTTTTTTATCAGGGTAATGTCGGCGATTTTGACAACCTGGCCATGTTCGCCAATGTCAAGGCCCGGTTTTCGGGACTGGGAAGTATTTGGCTTTCGGGCTTTCTGGACGAGGCCTCCATACAAGGCGACATGTTTATCCTTGACAGGACGATGATCTCCTATCATGGCGGGCTGCAGTACACCCTGCCCTTTTTGTCCTTTGCCTCGATCAAACTGACTTACACCAAAATTGAACCCTACTGTTACACCCATACCACGATAGACGTTCCCTGGTACCGTGAACCCATGGAGGAAGCCTATACAAACAACGGCGTTGGTCTGGGTTATTACCTTCCCCCCAACGCGGATGAACTTTTGCTGAGGTTTGAGGCCAAACCGTGGCCGCGCGGTTCGGCCCATTTTCAGTACCAGATGATCCGGCACGGCGCCGATTACGGATCTTCTTCGGTAGACGGCTCTTCACTTGTGTCGGAACTTGACCCCGACGACCGAAATGGTAATCCTGTGCTGAAAAAATATTTCCTGCACGACGGCGCGTATCAGTGGTACCATATCCTCAAGCTGGGCGGGTACCACTCATTTAACATTATGGGCGTCCCGCCCTTCCGTTTTACAGCGGAGGCGGGGCTGGTATTCTCACAGTTCAGTAATATCGACGGTCCGGCGAATTCGGGAAAATCTTCGCCCTATCACATGATCGATACAACCGAATATCCCCGGCGGCTTGGCGTTGTCTTTACCCTGGGGATTAAGATTTTCCCAAAATAGCCTGGCAGCTTGCTGTACTTGTAGAGGGACACAGACAATGAAAAAAATTATATGTATAGCCCTGGTTTTTATGAGCGTAACCACGGCCGTTTTTTCACAGGAAACAAACCTGTATACTTTTTTTGTTAATATTTTCCACACGGACCTCCCCCGGATCCCGGTGTTCGGGCGTCTCCCGCTTGTTGGACTTGTAAACATCGCAAGGGGAGAGCATCATGGTATGCATCTGGGCCTGGCCAATTGGGCAACAGGCAATTTTGCCGGTATTCAGATGGGTTTAGTGAACAGAACCATCGGTGATACCGTGGGTTTTCAGGCCGGACTTGTAAATACTACATCCGGTGATACCGCGGGTTTTCAGGCTGGACTTGTAAATACTACGTCCGGGGAATTGGCGGGCTTCCAGGTTGGCCTTATAAACTATGCGGATAGCATTGATGACGATGAACGCAGTATTCCCATAGGCATCATTTCAATTGTACGGAACGGCGGGTATCAGGCCGTTGAATACGTTTTTTCAGAGTTTTACCCGGTTCAACTGGCGGTGAAGCTTGGGGTGGAAAAATTTTATACATCCATTATTGTCGCGTGTAATCCCGGTAATGGTTCCAATATAGATCGTTTTGCCGCCGGTCTTGGGGTTGGCTCGATTCTGCCGATAGACAAATCGTTCTTTTTGAATCCTGAAATCGACTGTATGACCGTACCTCTCGGCAACATGCGCACAAGCCTGGTTCCCTTCGCCGGGTACAGCATTGGCCGGAATTTTGCCTTTACGCTTGGGCCTTCCGTTACATGGACGCATGCCCACAAAAACGATGTTTTACGAAAACCGTTTCTTGGAATATATGAACACATCGTGAATAGCAACAACAGCATTGTTGTAGGCGTACGGGCGGGAATTCGGCTTCGTTTGTAATGGGGCAATCAAGGGATGACGTGGGGCTTCACCGCCCCCGCCTGAGCGCTCCGGCAATGTTGTAGCAGTAGTCCCCCACCTTTTCTATGCGGCGTACCACGTCGATAAAGAGGAGTTCCGCCTTTACATCGGCCCCGGCCTCGATCCTCTTGCGGCCCATTTTCCGCAGCCTGTCACGGGATTTGTCAATGCTGTTTTCAAGTTCCGCCGCGTAGGATTCCTGTTCCACCGTGATCGTCTGCCCAAGCTGTTCCCGGACAAAGGCAAGAAAATCCTCAACCAGCCGCGTATAGGGGGCCAGGGCTTCCATTTCCTTGTCCTTGAAATAGAGTTTTTTCTTGACGCTGCGTTCCAAAAGCAGGCTTACGCCGCAGCAGTCATCGGTCATGTCCTCCAGATCAGAAATGATCCGCAGAAGCTGGTAGATCTTCCGCTCCGATTGACCGCTTAACTGGGGACGGCGGCATTCAATAAGGAAGCGGGTCAGCTCTACCCGCATCTCGTCGGCAAATTCCTCCTTGTCCCTCATTTCCGCCACCAGGGTGTCCACGGCTTCTTCCTTGTTTCCCGCCTGGTAGAGATTCTGCAGGGCGGTACTGATGTTGGCAAACATGGAGGAGGCCAGCCCCGCCATGTCCCGAATCTCCTTTTCTACCCGGAGAATATTCAGTTCCGGGGTATTCTGGAGTGTACCGGAGATGTATTGCATCCGGTAGGTTTTTTTGACATCGGGAACTTCCCCCCTGTCCTTGATCAGAAAGGAAACCAGGGCGGCAAATTGGGTTATGAAGGGCAGGAACAGCAGGGTTCCCATGACATTGAACACCGTATGAAACATGGCCAGATGGGTGGCGATCCCGCCCCCGGCCGGTTGTCCCGGGGTAAGAATGTTTACCAGAGTTATTAGGGGCCGGATAAAGATCACCGCGATCAAACTGCCTACCACGTTAAACAGCACATGTACCAGGGCGGTTCGTTTGGCCGCGGTCTTGGCGCCGATGGCGGCCATAATGGCGTCAATGGTAGTACCGATGTTGGCCCCCAGGATCATCGCGGCGGCGGTTTCAAAGCCGATCATGTTGTTCAGCGCCATCGTGATGGTAAGGGTGATGGTAGCCGCGGAGGAGTGCATCAACAGCGTAACACCGGTTCCCACTCCCAGGCCGATAAGGATGGACAGAAAGCCCATGTCGGAGAAACCCCGGATAAATTCCAGATGGGCGGAATCCAGGGTGGGAAGCGCATCGGTAAGGAAGCGGAGGCCCAGGAAAATAAAGCCGAAGCCCATAAAAACCGCCCCCAGGTCCTGCCGCTTCCACTTGATCACCTGCATAAAAAAGCCTATTCCTACCGCCGGCAGGGCAAGGGCGGAAATGTCAATACTAACGCCCACCAGCGATACGAGCCAGGCGGTCGTGGTGGTGCCGATGTTGGCCCCCATGATTACCCCGACTGCCTGGGTCAGGGAGAGAAGGCCGGCATTCACAAAGGAAACCACCATGACCGACACCGCGGAGGAGGACTGGACCAGGGTGGTTATCACGATCCCCGTAATGGTCCCCACAAAGCGGTTCTTCGTCATCAGGTTAAGGAAGTGCTGCAGCCGGTCCCCCGCGGCGTGCTGGATGCCGTCGCTCATCACCTTCATGCCGTAAAGGAAAAGGCAGAGCCCCCCTATGACCCGCAGCAGAATCATGATCACCATGAACATGCCGATACCCTAATTCATTTGGGATGAAAAAACTATAGCTCTGTAACGAAAATTTGACGTTGATTTCACCCGCCGCCCCGCTCAAATAATGGGCGGCCTCCTGCCCGATTGTAGCCCAAAATGTCCCGGCGGGTTATACTGAACTATTATGGATGATGCCCTGGTCATGTTCCTTACCCGTGGACTGGAATGGTATGGGCAGGAGCAGTGATGAGTATGGCCGCACTCCCTGGGGGCGCTGGTTTCTTGAGGTCCTGGACAGTTACGCTATGGGGGAACGGCTTAACCGGGGCAGGCGCTACGCCAACGCGGGGAAGGTGCTGTCCCTTTCGATAAAGGACCGCCGGGTAAGCGCCAAGGTAAAGGGCAATTACCGCCCTTCCTACACGGTGATCGTTGATTTCCCCGCGCTGCAGGAGAAAGAAAGGGTCAGGGTTTTGGAACTTATCGAGGAAGACCCCGCCCTGCTGGCCCGGATTGCCGCGGGAGAACTGCCGGAGACCTTTCTGGAGAAGCTGAAAAGATCCGGCATTAACCTTATCCCCACCCGCTGGCGCGACATGGTCCGGGCCTGCGCCTGTCCCGATTACGGAGACCCCTGCAAGCACATGGCGGCCCTCTACTATGTCCTTGCCAAAGAGGTAGACGCGGACCCCCATCTGCTGTTCCGGCTCCGGGGCGTCGATCTGTCCGAGCTGACCAGGCGTTACGGCGGAACTCTGGAACGGGAGCTCACCGCCCCCTTTGAAATAAACCCCGCAGACCGGGTCCTTGCCGCGGGCCGGGGCCTTTCCGCTCTCCCCGCCGGAGAAGGGCGGCCCGCTCCGGTGATCCCGGAGATTCCCCACTGCGGGGAGTTGATCTGTTCCCTGCTCCCCCCGTCTCCCCCTTTTTGTGAACGGGACTTCGCGGTATTAATGGCGGAATTTTACCACCATGCCGCCCGGTTTATCCCCTGGTCCGCCGGGACGAAAAACGAGGAAGACGAACATTCCTGGTCCCGTTCCCACTGGACCATAGAGTGCTTCCGTCCCAGGCCGGGGGCCCAGGTATTTTTGATCCGGGAGGATCTGCGGGGAGAAAAAACCAGGCTGACCCCCTTTGAGGCGTTTCTGCGTTTTCGCGGATTTTCCAGCGATGACGGAACGGAAAGCTATACGTTCCTTTTTTATCTTTTCAAATTTCTTAATTTGGTCTGTGGCGCGGGGGCCCTGATCCCCTGCGTGTACTCCTCCGGGGGCAGGCTGGAAATAGTTTGGCAGCCCTTTGAACGGCTGCCCCAAATAGGGGACACTCTTTCCGCCATCGCGGCCCTGGGGGAACGTATGCTGAGTCTGCCGCGGCGGGGCAAAACCAAAAACCCGGTATACGCCGACGGTCCGAGCGCGGCGCGGCTTCTTTCATCGGCGCTGCTGGGCGAGTGGGTTAGGTGGAGCGATTTTAAGCCCAAGGGCGCCGGTGCCGCCGCAAAGGAACTGTTGGAACTTTTTTTCCGGGGGAAGGAACTGGAGGTGGACTCCCCCGCCCTGCGGAGTCTTCCCCTTGCCATTGATCGCTGGCTTTCGGTTCTCCATACCGATTTCAGGTCCTGCCGTTACCGTTTTACCGTTAAGCCCGCCGCGGAAAAGCGAAGCGCGAAAACCTCGGCAGATTCAGAGGGAGGATATTCCGCCTTTGTTCTGTCCATAGAGGGGGCCCTGCCTTCGCCGGGGAAATCCCCGGACGGGGATCCCGCCGCCTCGCCGATTACCTATGTCCACCTTAAAGATCTTGCCCGGACATCCGCCGGTATCGCCGCCCTTAAGGCCCCCACAGCCCTTTCCAACTATCTGCCGGAAATACGGGCCCTCTTTTCCCGTAACGATATCAGGCTTAGCGAGGAACGGCTTGTCGGTTTCCTTGACAGCGGGGCGGAACTTCTGAGCCGCCTGGGTATCGAGGTAATACTGCCCAGGAGCCTCCACCGGGAACTGAAACCCCGCCTGGTAGCCCGGGTGGAAGGCGCCCCCAAGGCCCAGGGGACCCTGGTAAGCTACCTCAACCTGGAATCGCTGTTGGACTGGAACTGGCAGATTGCCATTGGGGATGAAATAATCTCCGGCGAGGAATTTGACGCCCTCCTTAAAGGCAAGAGCCGGCTGATAAAGTTCCGGGACATGTTTATCCACGTGGATCCGGCGGAACTTTTGCGGCTCCTGAAAAAAAGCAAAGAAGCCCAGCCCAGCGTCAACGAATTCCTTAAATCGCATTTTTCGGGGAACAGCGTCCTCTCCTTTGACGCGGAGAAGATCATTGAGGAACTCTTCAAGGAGAGGACCTTCGCCATACCACCGGGACTTGCGGCGTCCCTGCGGCCCTACCAGGAACGGGGTTACAACTGGATCTGTTCCCTCCTCCGCGCGGGGTTTGGCTGTATTCTGGCGGATGACATGGGCCTGGGAAAGACCGTTCAGGCCATAGCGGTACTGCTGCGCTTCAAGGCCGACCGGCTGCTTGCCGACAAGGCCCTGGTTGTAGCCCCCGCGACGCTGCTTGAAAACTGGGAACGGGAATTTTCCCGCTTTGCCCCGGCGCTTAAGGTGTCCCGTTACCACGGTTCGGGCCGGGTTATCGACAAAAAAAGTGATGTATTTCTTACCACGTACCAGACCGCTTCCCGGGACCGGGAAAAACTGATTGCCTGCCAATTTTCCATCCTTATTGCCGACGAAGCCCACCTGATGAAAAACGCCACAACCGCGGGGGCAAGGACGCTCAAGGAACTGCGATCCCGCTGCCGCCTGGCCCTGTCGGGAACCCCGGTGGAGAACCGCCTGGAAGACATGCGTTCACTGTTTGATTTTGTGCTTCCCGGTTACCTGGGGACCGCCGCCGAATTCAAGGCAGCCTACCGGATCCCCATTGAGGTACTGCGAAACGCCGAAAAAGCGGAGGCCCTAAAGAAGATCACCGCGCCCTTCCTCCTCCGGCGGCTTAAAACCGATAAAACCGTTATCGCGGATCTGCCGGAAAAAGTTACCATCAACGAATACGCGGGGCTTGAAAAGGATCAACTGGCACTCTACGAATCCGTGGTGAGCCACACATTAAAACGCTCGGAGAAACTTGAAAATCCACGCGACCGTTCGGCCCTGGTGCTGCAGCTCCTTACGTCCCTGAAGCAGATCTGCGATCATCCCAGGGTCTTTGACAAGGAAAGCCCCGCGGTATCCGGCCTTTCGGGCAAGGCGATGCTGCTCCTTACCCTTCTGCGCGACATTATCGACAACCGGGAGAAGGCCCTGATCTTCAGCCAATACGTAGAAACACTGCGCTGCCTTGAAACGATCATCACAGGCGAACTTGGGGAGGCCCCCCTTGTCTACCACGGCGGCATGGGACAGAAGCAGCGTACCGCTATAGTCGATACCTTTCAGAACGATCCTTCCCGGCGGATCCTCCTTATCAGTCTTAAAGCGGGGGGTCTGGGGCTTAACCTTACCGGGGCCAGCAGGGTTATCCATTATGATCTCTGGTACAACCCCGCGGTGGAAAACCAGGCCACCGACCGGGCCTTCCGGATAGGCCAGAAGCAGAATGTCTTTGTTCACCGGTTTATTACCCGGAACAGTTTTGAGGAAAAAATAGACCGTATGCTCTCCGCCAAACGGGAACTGGCGGATATGACCGTTTCCTCCGGGGAGTCCTGGCTTTCCCGCATGAGCCACGCGGAACTGCGGGAACTTTTTGCGCGGGATTGAGGGCTCTGTCAACTTGGCGGCGGCTCTTGTATCAGTTCCACAACAGCCGCCCGAAGATCCCGCCTGTCTATGCCCCAGTTCCTGCCGAAGCGGGCAAGGAGTCTGCCGGAAAGGTCCATGAAACGCCGGAACACCGGCTTGCCGGGGGCTATGATGGGGAGCTCGGGGAAGGGACGCCGGTTTATCAGGAGTTCCCAGAAGCGGGCAAAGTTTTTTATCCGGTCCAGATCGGCCTGGGGAAGGGCCGCGGTACTCAGGGCCTCGTAAGGCGGCGCCGGGGCGTAACGCAGGTCCCAGGCCGCGCTGTGGTGGGCCAGCGGTGTGCCGGGAAGGACTTTGAGGATTCCAAGCTGAATCTCAACGTGCCCGGCCCGGGCGGCAGGGCCCGACAGGGCCAGCCACAACTGGTCGAAGCCTTCGGCAAATGAGTCGATGGTTTCTCCCGGCAGGGCGGCGATAAGGTCCGCGTGAACCGTGGCCCCGGTTTCTTCGTGGAGGAATCGCAGAATATCCAGGGGCGCGTCCCCGCGGCCGGGTGTCCCATAGCCGGGGGTCCTGCGGCCGCTCACGGGGCGGTTGACAAGAGCGGCGGTCTGGGGGTTCAGCGTCTGTATCCCGATTTCCAGCCGCAGACTCCCCGCCGGGAAGCGCCGCAGTTTTTCCCGCAGCGCGGGGGAAAAAAATCCGGGAAACATCTCAAAGTGGACGCGGGGGGCTGTCCGCGGCCCGGCCTCAATGTGCCGCAGAAAAAAATCCATAATCTCAAGGGCCCGTTCCGTATCGGCGTTAAAACTTCTGTCAAGGAATTTGAAATTCCGCGCCCCCCGTTTGATAAGCATGTCCATCTCCGCCAGGAACGGCGCCAGAGGAAATTCCCGTACCGCTCCCGTTGCCGCGCTTTGGCAGAATCCGCAACTGAACGGGCAGCCCCGGCCGGACTCCACGTACACCAATTTGCGCGTCAGGTCTTCATCGCTGTAGTAATGATACGCCTGCCGTATCCGGCCAAGGTCCGCCGGGGTTCCGTTGATGAACCGTGTGGTCTCGTTGTGCACTCCGCCCCCGTCCGGCAGGGATTCGCAGAGTTTCCGGAAGGCTTCTTCCCCTTCGCCGCGGATCACGTAGTCGGCGTAACGAAAGATAGCCGCCGCCGCCGGAAGGTACGACGCCTCAGGCCCCCCCAGCACCACTACCGGACGCCGCCCTGTTTCCCGCCATGCCCTGTCCAGGGCTTCCAGCAGTTCCAGGGTGGGGCCGTGGTTCCAGATCGACAGTGATATTCCAAGAATTTTTGGCCGGCGGCTTTGAATTGCCCCCAGTTTTTCAGCCAGGGGCTGCCTCAGGGCAAATTCAAGAATTTCGCAATCCCCCTCCAGACTGCCCAGGTTGGCTTTAAGAAGCCGCAGGGCCAGGGAGGGGTGTATCCATTTGGCATTGATGGTGATAAGGAGAATAGCCGGTCCGCCGGATACCGGCCCGCTAACCACCGGAATCCCAGCCGCTGTAACCGGCGGCCCCAAAAAGCCCCAGGGTGCCGGTGGTCCACTCCTCCCGTGCCTCCATGATAAGCCGTTCCGCCTGCTGCCAGGTATCGGCCCGTGGGCCGGAAATGCCAAGGTTGGTAGAATTGGTAAACACAATGGTTCTGCAGCCCCGCTGCCGCAGCCGTTTTATATTATCGGGGGTGTCGTCAATGTAAACATGGGCCCCCACCGCGTCCTTGTCGTTCATAAAGCAGAGATCCCAATAGGGAATATCGTACTTGTCCAGCCAGTCTACCGTCTGGGTAATGGAGGCGCGGTGGGAATATTTAAGGAAAAGCCGGTGGGTAATAATACGGATCCTGATGCCCCGGCTGGAAAGTTTTCGCAGCACCGCCGGGGCGTCCTGGATAGGTTCCATATCCAAAAACAGGTTCCGTTGGGTTACCGCAAAGCGGTGCAGCCGTTCATAGCCGCCGTATTCGCCAATACCCCATTCCTCAAGGCCAAAACTTACCTTGGGGGTAAGGGATTCCACCGGCCTGCCCAGCCATTCAGCGGCAATGTTCCGCATGGCCCCGTAGAAGTCCCCCACCACGCCGTCCAGATCGACACCGATAATAAAACTATCCATGTTCACCCGTGTCCCTTGACAAAAGAATAACGATACTGCGATTACACACGCGGTAGGTTTTAACGTGTTCCAGGGCTTCCTCCGAACCCGGCTCCAGAATATCCCGCGGGGAAGGCAGGGAGGTATCCACCACCCGCATCCACCGCTTCCCCCGGGGGGGAGGGGCTACGGAAAAGGTTACGTCATGTTCCCCGCTGTTGAACATCGTAAAAAAGTCGTTATCGTCCTGATCGGCCAATACCTCCGCCTTGCTGCCGTCCATTCTGAACGCGATACAGGGGCCGATGGTTTCCCAATCCGGGGTTTCTCCGGATTCGTCAAACCAACTGATATCGGGAATCGCGTTGTAGTTTCCGTCCCGGCCGGTATAGAACTCCGGCCGCATAAAGCCGGGATGCCGCAGCCTGAACGTAATCATCATCTTTACAAAGCGGTACAGGGATGTGTTTTTTTTCCACAGGGACCAGTCGTACCAGGAAATGGCGTTGTCCTGACAGTAGGCGTTGTTGTTTCCCCGCTGGGTCCGGCCAATCTCGTCGCCCCCCAGGATCATCGGGGTGCCCAGGGATACCATCATGGAGGCGATAAAGTTCTTCATCTGTCTTAAACGCAGCTCTATGATAGCGGGGTTGGTGGCGGGGCCCTCAATTCCGTAGTTGGCACTGTTGTTGTTGTCGCTTCCGTCCCGGTTGTCTTCGCCGTTCTCATCGTTGTGCTTGCCGTTATAGGAAACCAGGTCATTGAGGGTAAACCCGTCGTGGCTGGTAATAAAGTTAATCGAATGGAAGGGTTTCCGGCCGTCCCGCAGGTACAGATCGCTGGAACCGGAAAGCCGGGTAGCCACATGCCGGGTGGTCATGGGGTCTCCCCGCCAGTAGCGGCGCATGTCATCCCTGAAACGGTCGTTCCACTCCGCCCAGCGGCCGCCGGGGAACCAGCCCACCTGGTAGGCCCCCCCCGCGTCCCAGGCTTCCGCGATAATTTTGGTGCTGCTCAGAATGGGATCTTCCGCGATCCATTCCAGCATGGGCGGGTTTTCCATTAAGTTGCCATTCTGGTCCCGCCCCAGAATGGAACCCAGGTCAAAACGAAAACCGTCCACGTGCATTTCCGTAACCCAGTAGCGCAGACAGTCCATAATAAAACTGCGGACCACCGGATGATTACAGTTAAGGGTGTTGCCGCAGCCGGAATAGTTTTTGTAGTAACGCCGGTTCTTGTCAAGCATGTAGTAGATTTGATTGTCCAGACCCCGCAGGGAGAAGGTAGGCCCCCGTTCATTGCCCTCTGCCGTATGGTTGAAGACAATATCCAAAATTACCTCCAGCCCCGCGCGGTGAAGTTCCCGGATCATCTCTTTGAATTCCCGCACCTGGCCGCCGGGTTCCCCGCTTGCCGCGTAGGACGCCTTGGGGGCAAAAAAGGCCACTGTGGAGTATCCCCAGTAATTTACCAGGGCTTCTCCGCTGCGGGGATTTACCGCGGAACCTTCATGTTCGTTAAATTCCTGAATGGGCAGAAATTCCAGACTCGTTATACCCAGGTCCTTGAAGTAGGGGATTTTTTCGATAACCCCCCGGTAAGTTCCCGGATGTTCCACGCCGCTGGATGAATGCCGGGTAAGTCCCCGGACATGGGTTTCGTAGAGGACGCTGAAACGCAGGGGGTAGTTAAGCGGCGCGTCCCCCTGCCAGTCAAAGGCATCGTCTACCACAATGCAGCGGGGCTGGGCAGCCGAATCGTCAAGGCGGGAGAAGGAAAGATCCGCCTGTTCATCATCCGGGTCATAACCCAGGCAGGCTCCAAGGTTCCAGCCGTCCAGATTGGTCAGCGCCTTGGCATAGGGGTCCAGCAGAGTCTTATGGACGTTGAAACGTTCTCCCCGTTCCGGCGTATAGGGCCCGTCGGCGCGGTACAGATACAGGGCCCCCGCCCGGAGGTCCCGAATATGGCAGTGCCAAATATCCCCCGTCTTGTTCCATTTGGGGTTCATGTGGACCTCATAATAGGGGCTGTCCCGCGCGGTGGTTTCGAACAGGACAAGCGTAACGGCGGCGGCATGGCGGGAAAAAACGGCGAAATTCACCCCTGTCTCCGTCAGCACGGCCCCCAGGGGAAGGGCCTTTCCATCATCGACTGTGAAATGTCCAAAATCCATCGGGACATCCTATAGTGGATTGAGGCGGGAAGTCTCCCCCTCGTTTCCCGCGGGTGGATGTGCCGGGCCCGCGAAACGGCGTCCGGCGCCCGATTGGGCCTGGAGGAACCGGTCCAGAAATTCCCGCCGGTCCAGGGTACGGGCCCCCAGTTCTCCCTTGTAGGGCAGCACCATCCCCAGGTCCCAAAAGGCAAAGCCCCAATCCCGCAGCAGACGCCCGGTCAGGATCAACTGGACGGTTCCCGCCGAATTTTCGTCCTTGTAGCCTGAATAGCTGGTATAGACCTTGCCCACGGCAACTCCAAATTCACCGGCTACCAGCCGTCCTTCCCGGTACAGGCCAAAGGCTGCCATGCGGGGGTCGGAATCCGGTGCCTGGGTCTTGCGCAGCGCGTGAAATCCGCGGCGCAGGGCGGGGGTAAGCCAATCTTCCCCGTGAACCTGGGCGCAGCGTTCCAGAACCGTATCGAACAGGAAAGGACCGGAAGGCCCCGCGCCGGGTTCTGTTGTCCGGCCCAGACCGTCTACCCGCAATTCGTAGCGGGGGATAAACCGTTTAACCGAACGCCGTTCGTGCAGTTCATCGAAGAACAGCACCGAGCGTTCAAGGTGCATCTCCGGGAGGAGGACCACATCACCGGGAGGGCCGTCTTCGGGGACTATGGACATAACCAGAAAGCCCGCGGCCATAAGGCGTGCGATAAAGGGGGGTGAAAAATCAAGGGACAGGCAGAACTCTTCCCGGTAAGGGATAATATCCAACATAAGGGCGATAACAACAGGATCATCATTTGCGTCGATGAAAATATGACCGGAATTGGTAAATTTAAGTGGTTGAAGTAAAGCCACGGCCGGTCCACCCCCCGGTTGGCGCTCAAAGGCCCCTTAAAGCCCGAAAGCCTCCATGATTTTATCCGCCGTAGCTTCCAGTACACGATTATCAATGTAGGATGGATCGTCGATCTTGGCCTTGAGTTCCTTAATCCGCTCGGCGCGGACATCGGCAGCGGCGGAAACCAGATCGGTTGCCCGGTAGATCTCTGCCTTCTCAAGCGCTTCCGATGAGAGACTTATAGAATCGGATGGTGAGCCGCGGTTAACAGGCTCGTTTCTTCCGGGCCGCTTACCGCTCTGAATTGGCTCTGTATAACCTATTCTGTCGATCATCATATCAACCTACCTATGCCGATTATCGGCATTTATTCATCAATAGTTTACATGCAATAGTCTACACATTGTTTGGCATTTTTACCAGATACGTAAAGAGAAAATTCGCCTTTTTGTTCGGAATTTTGTTCTAAAATGGGGAAAATTTCCACCGCTTTACCTCGAAGGTACTCCTCGTGGAGTTTGGTCATCTCCCGGCCAAGGCACACATACCGGTCTCCATCAAATTCGGTTAGATCCTGAAAAAGCTTGAGTACCCGGAAGGGGGACTCGTAAAGCACAAAGGCGGCGCCGGAGTCCAGAAGTTCCCGGAGCCGGGCGCGCCGTTTGCCCGGTTTGGGGGAAAGGAAGCCTTCAAAGATCACCGTCTTGTCCATTCCCCCGGCCACGCTTACCAGGCTGGCAAAGGCGGAGGGGCCGGGTATGGGGATAACCCGGTGGCCCGCTTCCACGGCCGTTCGTACCAGCGCCTGGCCGGGGTCGCTGAGGCCGGGGGTACCCGCGTCGCTGGCGTAGGCCGCGTCCTTCCCCTGGTCCAGAACGGCCACGACCCTGGCGGCGGCGGATTTTTCGTTCTGGGAACGGCAGGAGAGCAGGGGAAGGCGTATCTCCAGATGATTCAGCAGTTTAAGCGTCCGCCGGGTGTCCTCACAGGCCACCAGGGCCACGGATTTAAGGGTTTCTACCGCCCGAAAGCTCAAATCCCCCAAATTCCCAATGGGGGTGCCGATAATATACAGAGTTGCCACGGCAGAACTATACCGGAAAATGGCGCTTTTGCCACTGTCAAAGGGTCTAAAAACAGGATTTTACTACCGGCATGAGTCTTTTATCAATTTTATTGTTTTTGATTATCGCCTGCGCCCTGTTTTGGTTTGGGTATACGCTGTTTTTCCGGATGCCCCGGCCGGGGAGGAAAGGCCCGCGGAATTCAACGGAAGGGGACAGGGGTATTGCCGGCAGCCCCGGAGACCCCCAGACCTGTCCGGTCTGTACCGCCAGGCTCCCCCCCGGCAGACTCGTAAAATCCGCTGTCTATCCCTCCCGGAACGGCAAGGACCGGATCATGCATATCATGGGCTGTCCCTACTGTCTGGAAGGTGAAGCGGAAAAGCGCCGCCGCCGTGTCTGTCCGGTCTGCCACAAGCCCATTGCCGACACCGAATACCTGTTCGCCCGGATTTTTGAACGGCCCGGCAAGTCCCATGTTCATGTGCTGGGCTGTGTGAACTGCCGGGGACCCAAGGCTATGCGGTAACGGCCGGACATCCCCGGTCTTGCTCCGGGCACGAATTAAGCTGGTCTCATTACCGCCTGCTGATCAGGATTAACGATGCTGAACGGCGCGGATTCTGCTTCTCCCCTGCGCGGAGCCAAAAAAACTATTAGGGTTGTTTAGAAACTTCAGTTTCTGAACAACTTCCGCTAAAAAACAGTAATTTCGCAGCCTGAAAGGCGAGAAATTACAGGACTTGTGAGACAACCAACCGGGTTATCGAACAAGTCTATTCAAATTTAATCGCTTGACAAAAAGGAGATTTTTATGTACAATAAAATAGGTAACATTTGTACCTATTGATAATGAATTATCTAAAAGGATATATTCGTTACGTTTTTTGTTAATCGTTTTTGTGGTATTTATTCACAGCGGGGTAATAGACACAGGGGTTAATTCAGCCGGCGGAACAGAAATAATTGTAAAATATAATATAAATTATAAACATTTGGATAACATAAAAACATTGGACATAGCCGCCATGTATACAATAACCATAATAACAAGCCTGTTTTTCGAAGAAGTAATAATTTCTGCCGTAAACATCATAACAGGAATAATGTTTTTTATGAAAGTAAGTTACAATTTTATAAAAGAAGATAAAATATATAAATTATTTGCATGGCTGGAGCAATACGCATTTTGGGTATATGCGACGCATGGGATAGTTATGGCCGTGATAATAAAATTAAGTGTAAAGATAATGCCCATGAATGGTGGTTGGCTTTTGGTACATTATTTTGGTGGGGCATTGTTTTGTATTTTTGCGTTGGTTGGTGCCGGTGTAATATTCAGGAAAATGTTTCCGGGAATATTTTCAATATTAACCGGTGGGAGATGAGCCTCCGCGGGGCAAGCCCCGCGGTATCTTTATCCGTACACATTGACGGAACCATGTCCGGGTATTAAATTTGCAGTCATGAGCGTCCATCCTCCCTTTCATCCCGTCCTACCCCAAGCCGTTGCCCTGGTCCTGCTTGGGGCGGCGGGTTTTCTCTTTTCAGGCTGTTATACCCTTACCCAGGGGGTAACGATGCTGGGCTACCTGGGCCGCGCGGTCCCGCTGGAGGAACTGTCCGGACGGGAGGACGCCGGCGGGCTTCCTTCCGATGAGGACGCGGAAAGAACAGCCCGTTTTGTGGAGCGGGTCTATGACATACGGCGTTTTGCCGCGGAGCTGGGTCTGAAGGAGAGCGCCAACTATACCCGGTATGTGGAATTGGACCGGGACTACCTGGCTGCGGTGGTTTCCGCCAGTGCGCGGGATTCGTTTACCCGTCATGAATGGTGGTTCCCCGTGGTGGGCAAGGTTCCCTACAAGGGCTTTTTCAACGTGGATGGCGCCCGCAAGGAACGGGACAGGCTGGAAAAAAGAGGGCTGGACGTGTGGGTCCGTGGCGTAGACGCTTTTAGCACCCTGGGCTGGTTTACGGATCCGCTTTACTCCTACATGCGGGACTATCCAGTCTACCGCCTTGCCGATCTTCTTATCCATGAACTTCTCCACGCTACCGTGTACATCAAGGGCCAGTCCCAGTTTAACGAAGAACTGGCGGAATTTGTGGGCAGCGAAGGCGCCCGGATGTACATTGAACAACATTACGGCAGGGAATCAGCAGAGTACCAGGCAATTTTTGATTCCGATGCGGACAACACTACCTATGTGGCCTACCTTCGCGGTCTTATCGCGGAACTGGAGGCGGTTTACAACAGCGCCGCGCCACAGGAGGAAAAACTTGCCCGCAAAGCGGAGATTATCCGGGAGAGCCAGGAGCGGTTTGAGCGGGACTACGATACCCTTTTTACGAGCGATAACTACCGGGGCTTTTCAAAACTGGCGGTCAACAACGCCTACCTGGACCTGTACCGGCTTTACTACGAGGGAAACAGTTTCTACCGGGAACTATACGAAAAATCCGGGAGCAGCCTGACGCGTTTCATCGCCGCCGCGAAAACCCTTAACAGCCGGGAGAAGGACCCCAAGGGGGCCCTGGCCCTGGCTTTGTTGCCAAGCTAGCAGCCTGTTGTACTTGTAGGTTTTTGCTCCACGTTGTGTCGCAAAAACCACGATAAATGGGCTGCTTACGGAGTTTGCAAGGTAAAATCGCCTCATAGGTGGTACCCATTCGGCGATTTTTT
>JAIRND010000037.1 GCA_031258225.1 Treponema sp.
AAAACCTGTTTGTCATGAGTATAACTACTCATTTTTTCAAGGTTTTTGGGGTACTTTGTAGATAGTTACGCACGGTGCGGGGGATTGGACCCAGGGCGGTATTGACAAAAAACATCAAACGTCCTATGTTTTGCCGGATCATCACGGCGCGGCACGCGGCGCCGCGTATCAAGCGGAGGATAGCATGGCCCAGTGGGATTCGGTTACAGGGGAAACGCCCGATTGGTTCCGGGACGCGAAATTCGGCATGTTTTTTCACTGGGGGCCCTACAGCGTCCCCGCCTGCCAAAACGAATGGTACTCGCGGAATATGTACGCCAAGGGGCTTGCCCAGAACCTTTACCATGAAAAGACCTACGGTTCCCTGCGCGATGCCGGCTACAAGGATTTTTACGGGGGGCTTACCGGCGAAAAATTCGACGCCGATGAATGGGCCGATCTAATGGTCCGCGCCGGCGTCAGGTACGCGGGCCCGGTTTCCGAACACGCGGATAACTTTTCCCTCTGGGACAGCCGGGTGAATCCGGTAAACTGCGTTAACTACGGCCCAAAGAAGGACATTACCGGTCTGTGCGCCAAAGCCTTCCGCCGCCGGGATATAAAATTCCTCGCGACCTTCCATCACCAGTGGCTCTGGGGCTGGTTCATGTCCACCGATCCCGATGCCGATGTCTACGATCCGGCCAATGAAACGTACTACTGGGAAGCGCTGCCCCTGGAAACCAACCGTTACAACCCGGCGCGCAGGCCGGATGCCCGCTTTAACGAAATGTGGGCGGCCAAGGTTGAGGAAGTTGTGGCGAAGTACCAGCCCGACGTGGTGTACTTCGACAGCCGCGCGTTCATCATCGACGAGAGGTACCGGTTCCGCGTTGCCGACTATATACACAAAAATTCCCGGGCGATCATCACGTACAAGCAGGATGACTTCCCCCAGGGCGCGGGGATCCGCGATATTGAGCGCGGCCGTTTTTCGGATATCAAACCCTTCCCCTGGCAGACCGATGACCGGCTGGAAGCCCAGGTAACGTGGTGTATTGTACAGGAACCCACGTACCGCGGGCCCGCGGGACTTATCGCCCAGCTCTGCGACGTGGTCTCAAAAAACGGGAACTTGCTGTTGAACGCCGGCCCCCGGGTGGACGGGACCTTTCACCCCGACGCGGTCCGCTCGCTGGAATCGGTCGGGGCCTGGCTCAGGGTAAACGGCGAGGCCATTTACGGTACCCGGCCCTTTGATATATTCGGCGAAGGACCCTCCGCCGGCGCCGATTCGAACTTTGACGTTGACAAGATCAACGCGCAGATCAAGGAGGGCGTGGAGAGCGATCCCGCTGAGGAACAAACGTATGGCTGCCGGGATTTCCGTTTTACCCGCAAGGGAAACGATGTCTATGCCATTACCTTTGGCTGGCCCGATGACCGTAAAATTTCGATCCGCGCGTTCGGCCGGGGCGGCCTGTTACCGGAACTACGCGCGGTAACACTTCTGGGCGATGAACGGCCCCTTGAATTTTCCCGCGGCCCGGAAGGGCTGGACATACGGCTGCCCCCGGAAAAACCCTGTGAGTACGCCGTTGTCCTAAAACTAAGCTAAGGGGACCGGAATGCTATACCCCCGCGGTCATGAACCAAAACTTTCAACGGAACTGTTCCGGAATCCCACGGCCGAATACCGGGGCGCTCCCTTCTGGTCGTGGAACACCCGGATTACCGATGAACTGGTACTTACCCAGGCGGAGATGTTCCGGCGCATGGGATTTGGCGGTTTCTTTGTCCACGCCCGCACCGGGCTTGCGACCGTGTATCTGGGCGATGAATTCATGCGCCTGGTCAAGCTGGCGGCTTCCGTCGCCCGGAACACCGGCATGCTCTGCTGGCTCTACGACGAGGATCGTTTCCCCTCCGGCGCGGCGGGGGGCCTGGTTACCGGGGATGTTTCAACACGCGCCCGGTATATCAGGATGAGCAGGGAAAACAGGGATACCTACTGTCCGGATCGCGCCGCCTTTGACCGGAAAGTTGCCGGGGGCGGCAAGCCCGGGGGCTACTACCTGGCGTCCTACCGCGTGGTCCTTGAAAAAGGCCGCCTCGCTTCCTACGACCGGGTGGAACGCGCCGGGAATGACGGGGGAAAGGTATGGCACGTGTTTGTGGAGATTGAACCGGAAAGCCCCTGGTACAACAACCAGACCTACCTTGACGTGATGAACAAAAAGGCCGTGGAACGTTTTATCAGCCTGACCCACGAGCGTTACTACCAACACCTGGGGGATGAATTCGGCAAGACGGTGCCCGGCATCTTTACCGATGAGCCCAACTTCCGCGGCCGCTGGCCGCCGTCCCGCGCGGAGGGCGACAGCGATATTACCCTTGCCTATACCGACGACTTCAACGATACTTACCGGGCGGTGTATGGCTACGAAATTCTGGACAAGCTGCCGGAACTGGTGTGGGAACTGCCCGAAGGCCGCGCGAGCGTACACCGATGGCGTTACCACGATCATGTGTGCGAACGTTTTGTATCGTCCTACGTGGACACCATTGGTCACTGGTGCGGCCCGCGCGGCATCGCCTTTACCGGCCATTTGCTTTCCGAGCGGACGCTCTTTCAGCAGACCCTGCGGCTTGGCGAAGCGATGCGCTGCTACCGGGGATTCCAGATCCCCGGCATTGATATCCTGATTGACGACAGGGAATTTACCACGGCAAAACAGGCCGCAAGCGTAAGCGCCCAGTACGGACGGGAGGGGACCATCAGCGAACTCTACGGCGTAACCCAGTGGGACTTCGATTTTAAGGGCCACAAACTGCAGGGCGATTGGCAGGCGGCGCTTGGAATTACCATACGCTGCCAGCATCTTTCGTTTATGTCGATGGAAGGCGAGGCGAAACGGGACTGGCCGGCGTCGATCCTGTACCAATCCCCCTGGTGGGAGTGTTATCCGCTTATTGAGGATCATTTTAGCCGGCTTAACACGGTTCTTACGCGCGGCAGGCCCATACGCCGCGTGGCGGTGATCCACCCCATCGAATCCTTCTGGCTCGCCTTTGGCCCCAACGATCAAACCCAGGAACAACGTAACCAGCTTGACGAAAATTTTGAAAACCTTGTCCGCTGGCTTTTGTACGGCCTTATCGATTTTGACTTTATAAGCGAATCCCTCTTGCCCGGTCTCTGTCCCCAGGCCGGCGCCCCCCTGCGGGTAGGACAGATGTCGTATCAGGCGGTTCTTGTACCGGGAACCAGGACGCTGCGTTCTTCGACGCTGGAACGGCTTGAACAATTCCGGGAATCCGGGGGAACGCTGATCTTTGCCGGGGATGTGGCGGAGTTGACCGACGCGGAGCCCTCCAACAGGGCGGCCCGCCTCGCGGAACGCTCGCGGCGGTGTTCCTTTTCACGGGAGGCAATCCTTAAGGCCCTGGAACCCTTTCGGGATCTGTCCCTTCGTTTCGGACAGACACGTTCCCTGTTCATGGGGAAACCCGCGCCGGAGGGCCAACCGGCGGACAACCTGTTCTACCAGATGAGGGAAGACGGGGAGGGCCGCTGGCTTTTTATCTGCCATGTTAACCGGCGGAAATTCCGTACCGGCGCGCCTGAATGTTATCAGGGCCGGATACGGGGCCTGTGGGACATTGACATCTATGATACGGCCGACGGCTCAATCCGCCGCGGGGAATCGCGCGCCGTGGATGGCGGCACCTTCTTTACCCTGAACCTTTACGCGGAGGACAGCATCCTGCTCCATCTGAAACCCGGACGGCGCCCGGAACCGGTGTGCCCGGAACCGGGGAACCCGCGGGCCCTCTGGACCCAGGGCCCCATGCCGGAGGGCGTACCGGTGATTATCGATAAGCCGGACGGCTTCCGGCTTTCGGAACCCAATGACCTCCTGCTGGACTACGCCCGCTATTCCCTCGACGGCGGCCCCCCCGGCGGCCGCGTGGAACTGCTTCGCCTGGATAACGCGATCCGCGCCGAACTTGGCTGGCCCGAACGGCAGAGTCTCGCCGCCCAGCCCTGGTGTACCCCGGAGGAACCGGTACAACACCGCGTACGCCTGATTTTCGAATTTGATTCGGACCTGGACATCGCCGGATGTTCCCTGGGGATAGAGCGTCCCGGCGGCGCGCGTATAACGCTGAACGGGGAACAGGCGGCGGCCGTACCGAATCCCGAACATATCATGGACGGTTCCTGGTTTGTTGACGCGTTTATCCGCCGTGTTCCGCTTCCGGCTGTCCGGAAAGGCGGAAACCGGCTTGAGATCGATATGCCCTTTGGACGTAACACCAACATCGAGGCGTTGCACCTGCTGGGTAACTTCGGCGTGGACTTTACCGGCGCCCCCCACCTTACGCCCTTCCCCGCCGCGCTTGGATTCGGGGACGTTACGCGCCAGGGCCTGCCGTTCTACACGGGGAACATTTACTACCGCGGCCATTTTACCATGAAGCGGGACGGGCCCCTTAGCATCGTGGTACCGCATTTCTCGGCGCCGCTCTTGGAAGTTTACGTGGACGGTAAAACAAGGGGCCGCGTCGCCTTTTCCCCGCACCAGCTCCGCCTGGAACACATCGGCGCGGGTGAGCATACCCTTGAGATATGCTGTTACGGCAGCCGGCAGAACGCCTTTGGTTCGCTGCACAACGCCAACGATGATTTTAAGTGGTACGGCCCGGACGCGTACCGCACACGCGGCGATGAATGGACCGAATCGTACAGGATACGGCCGGTTGGCATTCTGTCGCGGGTGGAACTGTACGGCTGCCAGGATTCCGCGGGGCTTTAGCCCAAAAGGATACTTGCCCCGGTAGTTTTGCTGTACTGTTGTTGGTAAGGAGACTCTATATGCCAAATATAGCCGCCGAATGTCTGCCTGCCGCGTTGCGCTTTGCGGCGTTGTGGATATGGCATAGCGTCATGCCTCTGCGTAATTTTGTTGACGGCAGTCAATCCCTGACAGGCGCCATCATGACGGCATTCATGCTGCTTGGAAGCAGTTTTCTTTTTTCAGTTCAGCTTGGAATGCAGTTTAAACAGGCATCTTCATTGTGGGACGGTATGGTGGTACACTTTATCAATAATGTAAGCGTCAACCTTATTCATGTAGTTTCGTCAGACGGCGTTGAAACTTCTCCAACCATGCGTATCGCCATCGCCCAGACGATAATGTTTATTGTTGTGGCGGTAAGATACTTTGGGTGGAAAAAAACCCGGGGCACAGTAGGCCATAAAGAAATCGTGGGTTTCATGATTTTTTCGTTGAAAAAACCATGAAACCCACAAGCGCGGCAGGCCGCTAACAATTCGCGCGCGTAAAACGCGGCGCGTAAAACGCGGCGCGTAAAACGCGACGCGCCGTACAGCCGGATTACCGCACCGTGTTGGTGTTCAGCATATCCAGCGTACCCTGAAAATCGTCAACCGCGTACCGTATGGCGTTGACGTAGGAATCCCAGTCTTTATCCAGGCTCAGTTCCCCGGTGATAAATTTAACCGCCCGTTCCTTGGCGATGGTATCGCAGGCGTTGACCAGTTGTGCCCGCGCGGTAGACTCATCGGCGGTCAGGCGCACAATGGGAGCCATATCGGTGGGACAGATCGATTCAGGACCGCCGTATTTGGCGCTGGCTATCCAGTACTTGTCCATGTGGTACCCGTCGCCGGGGCTCCACCACATCTCCTCGCGGATCTGGCCCACCTGGGGCGTAAAATCCTGGGGGGTAAAGGGAATACCGGTACGGCAGGCCGCCGACGAGGTAACGCCGTAGTTGGCCAGGGCCTGCACCGGATTCTGGGCGCTCAGGATCTCCGGGGTAAACCGCTTGACCCCGGCGTCTTTGGTGTAGGTAACGCCCTCAACACCCCAATTTTGCAGTTCCACCATTTCAGGCGAATACTGGTAGTCAACAAGTTTGACGATCCACTCCGGATTGGGCGCCCTGGCGGAAATGGCGATACCAAAGTTGTTGCCGTCGGCCCTGTTGGGAAGGCTGGTACCCGGCAGCTTGGAACCCCACTTCCACGGCACGCCGTATGCCGGGTTTTGGGGAAGATAGGCAAGGCCGTAGATGTAGGCCGGATCGATCTTGGTATCGTTCCAGGCGCCGGCCATGCCGGCCCACGCCGTTGTCCAGATAAGGTTTTTACCGGTGGTGGCCTTTTCCGTCGCAAGATCGCTGTTGTCGGTGGCAAATTCGGGGTCGATATACCCGGCGGCGTACAGCTTGTTGATGTAGCGCAGCATCTCCCGGAAGTTGTCTTCAACGGGACCATAGGCCCAGGCGTTTCCGTTCCAGTACAGGGTATCCCAGGTGTGGAAGATCCCGACAAATCCCCGGTAGAAGGCGTAGGAATCCGCGGTGTTATTGATGACGTACAGATTCGGGTACAACTGCTTTAACCTGGCGCACAGGGCGTCAAATTCTGCCAGGGTGGTCGCCGGAAACAGGTTGTGTTTTTGAAGCACATCGAAACGATAGATAAAGCCGGTAAAGGACTGGGCGCCGGTGTAGTTATCGTCGTTCACAAAACCGTCCATGAAGTAATACCCCGTCCCGTCCGCGTTGTAGGCAAAGGCCTCTTTGCCGGGGGTCCCCTCGATAAAACGGGGATAGTAGCTCATCACGTCCCTGTACCTGGCGATATCCAGAACCTGGCCGTCCTCCCCGTAGGCGTTGATCATGTTACCCCAGGTGTAGGTGAACACGTCCGGCAGATTCCCGCTGGCAAGGATCACCTGCTCGTTGTTCCGGTAATCGGCCCAGGGGGTCAATGTCCAGGAGATATCAAGGGTACAGCCAAGATACGCCTCCATCCGTTTTTTCCACTCCTCCTGAACCAGGGTACCCGTCGGGCTTGTCCCAAAATTCGGTATGGACGCCGAAAATTTCAGGGTGTTGCCGGTCAGGGCCGACATGGCGCCGGCTTCCCGGGTCTGGGACGCCTGTCCCGTTGTTTTGTTACCGCATCCGGCGATCACCACGACCATCGCCAAAACGCCCACTGCCACTCTTACCGCTTTCATTCAAAGCCTCCTCATCGATCCTCATCGATCGTCATCGATCGTTCATTATGTCAAACACGGTCTACGACCATGTACTTCCGGAATTGTTATCCCTTGACGGCTCCAATCATCATGCCCTTCTCAAAATATTTCTGCAGAAAGGGGTAAATACACATCAGCGGCCACACGGTGGCGACGATACAGGCAAACTGGACATTTTTTGGGTTGATAAGGTTAAGGTTCACCGCTTCCCCCGCCCCTTCCACGGCGATCATCTGGGACGTAAAGAGTATCTGCCTGAGAATAATCTGAATCGGCTGTTTCAGATTGTCCTTGATGTACAACAGGGGCTCAAACCACATATTCCAGAATCCGACTACCGCGAAAAGGCCGAAGGTGGCGTACAGGGCCTTGGAAAGGGGTACATAAATTCCAAACAGGATGCGCCACTCCCCCGCCCCGTCGATAAAGGCCGCCTCCCGCATCTCCGCGGGGATGCTCCTGAAAAAAGCCCGGTAGATAAACACGTTGTAGGCCGAAACACAGGATGGCAGCACAATGGCCCATAGGGTGTTCATCAGGCCCAGATTCTGGATAAGGATGTAGGAGGGAACCATGCCGCCGGAAAAGAACATGGTGATGGTAAGCAGCACGGTGATAGGTTTGCGCAGAACAAATTCCCTGAGCATCAGCGCGTAGGAGATCATCGAGGTAACAAGCAGGTTAAGCGCGGTTCCCGCAATCGCGTAGATCAGCGTATTGCCATAGGCTATCCAAATCTGGGCCCTGCCAAAGACCATCTCGTAGCCTTTCAGGTTCAGGCCCACGGGAAACCAGCCGACCCGGCCGGTGGCGATGGCCGTGGGGGTGCTTAACGAAACGGCGATGATGTTCAGGAAGGGGTAGACAATGCTCACCACCAGAACAAGCATAACCATGACCAGAACCACATCAAAAATCACGGCGCCGGGATGAATGTATTTCCTGTTAATCATGTTCCGCGTTCCCTACCACAAACTGTTTTCGTTGTTGATCTTCTGTACTATTTTGTTGGTAACGACGACCAGCAAAAACGCGACTACCGACAGCATCAGATTTACCGCGGTGGTATACTCAAAACGCGCCCCCAGGATGCCCTCGCGGTACACAAAGCTGGAAATAACGTCGATGGAACTTCTGTTGGTATCGTTTTGCATAAGCAATATTTTCTGATAATCGGAGTTAAGCACGCCGCCCATATTCATAATCAGCATGATGGTGGTTGTGGGCAGTATGGCCGGCCAGGCGATATTCAACGCCTTCTGCCGGCGGTTCGCCCCGTCGATGGTGGCCACGTCGTAAAGGGTGGGGTCCACATTCGACAGGGCGGCGATGTAGATGATCGCGCTCCAGCCAAAGGTCTGCCAGATATGGGAACCGATGAACATCGCGTAAAAGTAGCGGACGCCGTCGTTCATGTTGACCGCCGGAAGGCCGAAAAAGGCGCGCAGCGTATTGAACAGGCCGTCCATGGCGCCGAAACTTCTCAGCATCCCCACCACCACGATGACGGAAATGAAGTGGGGGATGTAGGAAATGGACTGGACCACCCGTTTGAAGCCGGGGCTTTTGAGTTCATTCAGCAGCATGGCAAAGACGATGGGCGCCGGAAAACTAAAGATCATGGTCAGGACACCGATATGGACCGTGTTCCAGATCAGCGGAAGCGACGCGGGATTCCGGAAGAAGGTTTGAAAGTTCCTGTACCAGGGATCAAGCCAGGCGCTTCCCCAGACACCACGGGAGGCCCGGTAGTTCTTAAAGGCGATAAGGATGCCGTACATCGATCCGTACTTAAAGATGATGATGATCAGCAAGGCCGGCAGGCAGAGCAGCAGTAAACCGCGCTGCCGGTAAAGGGTCTTGCCGAATAACGCGAGATGAGTTTTTATGCCCTCCCCTTTAAGGCCCCGTTGGTCGTTTCCCATAGTCTCTCCCCGCACAGGCGTCCATAAACATCAAACGTCTGATATCCTGTCTTTGAATTAAAGCACGATTTTTTTACGTTGTCAAGAACAATTTTGTCGTTATGTCGTTATTGACATTCCGGATCAGGCGTGGTTTAATGAAAATCCATTAAACATCGGATGTTTGATGACAAGTAGGATGGATGGATGATACAATGAAAAAAATCGCCGCGGTTTATACCGGCGCCGCCCTGCTGGCGCCCCTGTCTTCGTTGTTACACGATATGCTTCCGGATTACCGGATAATCAACCTGCTCGACGACTCCCTTATCGGGGAGGTCGCCAGGGCCGGCGGCGCTACCCTGGCGGTCAGGCGGCGGCTGCTGGCCTATTACCAGGCCCTGAGCGAGGACGGGGCGGACCTTATCCTGAACACCTGTTCCTCCATCGGGGAGGTGGTTTACGAGGCCCGTCCCTTTATACCGGTGCCCATCGTCAGGATCGATGACGCCATGACCAGGGAGGCGGTTAGCCGGTACAGGAGGATCGGGGTTGTCGCCACCCTGTCTACCACCCTGGAACCCACGGCAAACCTGGTATACCGCTGGGCGAAACGGCTCGACAGAACCCCCGTCGTGGTCACGGGTCTGGCGGAGGGCGCCTTTGCCTCCCTGAACGCCGGGGATACCGGAGGCCACGACCAGGGCATTCTGGAAACCGCGCGGGGAATCGCCGGGGACTGCGATGTCATCCTCCTTGCCCAGGCGTCGATGGCCCGGATGGAAGAACAGTTGGCCGGGGCCCTGGGGAAACCCGTGTTTTCAAGTCCCCGGCGGGCCATAGAAATGGTCCGGTCCATTCTGGCCGGGGAGACTGGGGAGGACTAGCGGGTGACCGGCCGGGAAGGGATCGACAGAATAGAGGCCCTGGGGAACCTGCTGCGCCGGGACGTGGTGGAGATGGTGTACCGTACCGGTGACGGCCACCCCGGCCCCTGCATGTCCGCCGCGGACATGATCGCCGCCCTGTACTTTCACGTGATGCGCGTCGATCCCGAACGCCCCGATTGGGAAGACCGGGACCGCTTCATTCTTTCCAAGGGCCACGCCTGTCCGGTCCTGTACGCGGCTCTGGCCCGGCGGGGCTTTTTCCCCCGGGAAGAGCTGTTTACCCTGCGCATGCTGAATTCCCGCCTCCAGGGACACCCCGTGGCGGGTAAGCCCCCCGGGGTGGACGCCACCGCCGGTTCCCTGGGGAACGGCGTTTCTCAGGGCCTTGGTATGGTCATGGCGGCCCGGATGTTGAAAAAGGACTACCGCGTGTACGTTATGACCGGGGACGGGGAACTAAGCGAGGGCCTGATCTGGGAGGCGGCCCTGGCCGCGGGGCATTTGAAGGCCGCGGCCCTTACGGTGATCGTGGATAATAACGGGTACCAGAGCGGCGGTACCATTGACGAGATCTCCGGCGCCTGCCCCATCGATAAAAAGTGGGAGGCCTTTGGCTGGCAAGTCCTGTCCGTGGACGGCCACGATAGCTCCGCCTTTATTTCCGCCCTTGCCCAGGCCCGGCGGGAAACCGTCCGGCCTTCGGCGATCATCGCCAAAACCCTCAAGGGGCGGGGGGTTTCCTTCATGATCGGGGATAATTCCTGGCACAAACGGACCTTTACCGAAGATGAGTACCGCCAGGCTATCCGGGAACTTGAGCGGGAGGCCCCCCATGCCGCCGGATAGTACCCGCGCCGGGTTTTCCGAGGGGCTCATGGAAATCGCCGCCGCCAATGACCGGGTGGTCTTTGTTTCCACCGACTCCGTCAAGGTGGTCCGCTCGGAAGCCTTCGCCGCCCGCTGGCCGGACCGGTTTTTTGAGGTGGGTATCGCCGAACAGCAGGGGGTCGATTTTTGCGCGGGCCTTGCCGCGTCGGGGTTTATCCCCTACATCGCCACCTACGCGGGTTTTTTGACCATGCGGGCCTGCGAGCAGATCCGTACCTTTGTCGCCTATCCCAACCTCAAGGTGCGCCTGGCGGGGGTCAACGGCGGCATGGCCGGCGGGCAGCGCGAGGGGGTAAGCCATCAGTTTTTTGAGGATATCGGTATTTTACGGACCATTCCGGGGATTACCATCCTTGTCCCCGCGGACGGCGGCCAGGTACGCAAGGCCCTTATCGCCTCCGTGGATATCGACGGGCCGGTGTACATCCGTATTGGCAGCGGCGCCGAGGAACGGTTCTTCGATCCCGCCGTACCCTTTGAGCTGGGAACGATAAAAACGGTGCTGGATTACGGCGACGATCTGGTTCTCTTTTCCTGCGGCCCCGTTATTTCCCGTGCCGCCGCGGCCCTGGACACTCTGAGGCGGGAGGGTATCCGGGGGGTCCTGGCCGAAGTCGCCACCCTGCGTCCCCTGGACGTGCCGGGAATAAGCGCCCTGATACGCCGCTGCGGCAGGGTCGTAACCGTGGAGGACCATCAGATAACCGGGGGGCTTGGGAGCGCCGTGGCGGAGATAATCGCCGGGGGGTGCCCGGGAACCCTTATCCGCCGCGGCCTGGAAGACCGCTTCCCCGAATCCGGCCACGCCGATCCCCTGCTTGACGCTTACGGGTTAAGCGTCGATGCTATTGCCGGCGCGGGACGCCTGCTTCTGGAAAAAAATGGAGGGAATGACGATGCCGGAAACCGGTTATTTTCTTGAGGTGGCCCAAAAAACCCCGACGCGCTTCTGGATCAACAACCCCACGATCCGGGAAGCGGAATACGCCATAGCCGCCGGGGCGGTGGGGTGTACCACCAATCCTTCCTATGCCGCCAAGATGCTGGCAAGCGCCGGGGCGGCGGAGGCAAGGCGGCTCCTGGACCGGGAACTGTCCCCGGCCCGTTCCGGCGCGGAGGCGGCCGGGGCGCTGCAGAGGGCCCTGGTCAAGGGGCTTTCGGATCTGTTTATGCCCCTGTACGAGGCGTCCGGCGGAACGGAGGGCTTTGTTACCATTCAGGGCGATCCCCTTACGGAGGGGGACCCCAACGCCATTATCCGGGAGGGCAGGACCGCCCGGAAGATCGCGGCGAACATCATGGTAAAGATCCCCGTAACGCGGGCGGGCATACGGGCCATAACGACCCTGGCGCGGGAAAATTGCCCGGTTATGGCCACCGAAGTAATGACCGTTTCCCAGGCGCTCCGTATCTGTGAAGCCTACCGGGATGCCTCGCGGGAAAGCGGGCGCGAACCGGTTTTTTACGTTACCCACATTACCGGAATCCTGGATGATTATTTTCAGGCCCTGGCCCGGGAGCGGAACCTGAACATTGCCCCGGAAATTCTTTCCCAGGCGGGCATCTCCATAGCGAAACGGCAATACGCCCTTCTTGGCGAACGGAACTGTCCCGGACGCATGATCGGCGGCGGCGCCCGGAAGCTGGCGGATTTTACGGAACTGGTGGGCGGGGATCTGGCGGTTACGATTAACTGGAGGGGAACCGCCGATGAACTTATCAGGACCCGCCCGCCGGTGGTTTCCCGTATCGGGGAACAGGCGGCGCCGGAAACCGTAGAAATACTGCGCGGGGAACTCCCCGGTTACGCGGAAGCCTGGGACGAGGACGGCCTTAAACCGGAAGAATTTTTTGACTACGGCGGCGTTGAGTTGTTCAGAAACAGTTTTATTAAAAGCTGGCGGGAACTGCTTGCCGCCGTCCGGGAGCGGGCCGCTTCCCGGGGAGAAAATCCATGAAACCGGACAGCAAGCCCTTCGGCAATATCTATAACGAAAAGCGGGTGGAAATTCGCCCCGGTCTGGAACGGGTAACCGTTACCTACAATGACAAAACCATGCTCTGCTATTTTTTTATCAAAAAGGGGGCGGTTCTGGAATTTCACCGGCACGAGGCAATTCAGAACGGGATCATCATCAAGGGGAAGGTCTGTTTCACCAAGGACGACGGGGAACATCCGCTTGAGGCGGGAGACGCCTACCTTTTTGATTCCATGGAGGGCCATTCCCTTACCGTGCTGGAGGATACGGAATTTATCGAATGTTTCACCCCCGCCAGGGAGGAGTACAAGGTTGACCAGCGCGGAACGTTTTAACCGGACCATCGCCCGGCGGGATGTTGACCGTCCCGCCCGCTGGCTGGGCATACCCGATGAACGGGCCCTGCCGGGCCTGTTTGCGCATTTCGGGGTTTCCGGCGTGGCGGAACTCCGGCTAAAACTGGGGGATGACCTGTTTCCGGTGGAACTGCCCTACGATTCGCCTTATTCCAGGGCGATCTACAACGCCTTTGATTTTCAGGGCGGCGGAAAGGCCTCCGGGGAACGGACCCTGACCCGTCCGGGGTATTTTTCCATCGACGCGGGGGAGGAAGACGTGGACCGTTTCGATTGGCCCGAACCGGAACGCTACATCGATCCGGCCGCCTGCGAAAGGGCGGCGGCGGCGGTGCCCCGGGGCAAGGCCGTGCTGGGGGTCCTGTGGTCGGCCCATTTTCAGGACGCCTGCGCGGCCTTTGGCATGGAAAACGCTTTCCTTGCCATGTACGACAACCCCGCGGGTTATGAACTGGTCAACAACAAAATTCTGGATTTTTACCTGCGGGCAAATAAGGTCTTCTACGAAAACACAAGGGGCCGGCTTGACGCCGTGCTAATCGGCAACGACATGGGCAGCCAGCAGGGCCTCATGCTATCCGCCGGCGCGATTCGGCGCTTTGTCATGCCCGGCGCCAAGGCGCTGATAGAACAGGCCCACGGGTACGGGGTCAAGGTCATGTACCATTCCTGCGGTTCCATCCGCGATATTATCGGCGATCTTATCAACGCCGGCGCGGATGCCATCCACCCAATTCAGGCCCTCGCGGAGGGGATGGAACCGGCGTCGTTGAAGCGGGATTTTGGGGACCGGGTATCGTTCTGCGGCGGCGTGGACGCCCAGAATCTGCTGATCTGCGGGGAACCGGCCATGATCCGGGAAAAGGTCGCGGAACTCCGGCGGATCTTTCCGACAGGTCTGGTAATTTCTCCCAGCCATGAGGCGATTTTGCCGGATATTCCCCCGGTGAATATCGAGTATCTCTTTTATGAGGAGTAACAATGGTTAAGCATCATCTGTTTTCCGTGGAGGAGAAACGCCCCACCACCGTTGATGTGGTGGTGAATAAGATTAAACAGCTCCTGATTGAGCGGAAAATAGCCCCCTCGGAAATGATCCCGTCGGAGCAGGCGCTGGCGGAGGGCCTCAAGGTAAGCCGCGGTTCCGTGCGGGAGGCGATGAAGATCCTTTCCGCCTTTGGCATAGTGGAAATAAAACGGGGGGACGGAACCTATATAAGCACGGCCTCCAACACACGGCTCTTTGATCCCCTCCTCTTTCAAATTCTGGTTCAGGACAGGGATTATCAATCCCTTATTGAAATCCGGCAAATTCTGGAGGAGGGCATTGTCCGGCTCCTGGTAAAAAACGCCGCCGATGAAGAATTTGAACTGTTAAACGCGGTTATCGGGGAATTTGAACAGGTCCTGTCCTCGCGGAACAGTACCATCCAGGAATGTAACGCCGTTGATCTGAAGTACCACCAGCTTATGGGGCAGTTTTCCCATAACACGATCCTTGAGAGCATCTATTATTTTATCATCGATCTGTTTTCGCCGACCATCAATTCCAAACAGCCCGGGGCCTTTGAAATTCACCAGGAATTGCACAACGCCCTTTTTGCCCGGGACGAGGACCGCGCCGTCCGGGCAATCAAAAAACATACCCAGGTCTGGGTGGACTTTAACATGCACAAGGAGAACGGCGCGGCCCCCACAGGCTCCTAGTACGCAGTCATGATTGTAATTGTGGGGGTTTTTTGATGCTTCCGATGCATGGGTGACAGGCACCATGCGCGTTTACTTAGGTATAACGATCTGTTGATTTCCTCCAACAGCAACCCGCTGGGGAGCGGCAGGCCGCTCCCCAGATCAGCTTACGTTGTTTGTTCAACCGGCCCTTATACCCACGATAACCACCATCGTGGCCTGATACAACGATCAAGAAAAAGCCCCCGCAAACAAAAGTAAACGCCGATGGTGCCAGGCGCCAAATTTGCGTCAGACACCATTCAACCTGAGGTTTTAGGTTTGATAGCCGCCTAACCTTAATCCCTATCGTGAACCGCTGCGGGGGCGGGGATAGCCCGGGGATAAACATGGCGCAAGCGCCTTGGAATTCCCCGCCAGGCGAAGTAAAATCGCTCCGTTAAGGAGCGTTTATCCAAAAAATGTGACACACGCCCGGTGCTCATTGAACGTGAAGATACGGGAAAAAGGCGCGAAGGTTTTAACCTGAGCGGCGCACCGAAGTATTGAAAATAGCGCAGGCGGATTCTACAAGCGTTTTTCCACCGGGCTATCCCCGTCCCTGCCGGATCAGGGGGAAGGTTAAGGTCAGGACAAGGCACGTATCAAACTGAACGACTCA
>JAIRND010000038.1 GCA_031258225.1 Treponema sp.
GTCGCGCAGGTGGACATACTGCTGGAGAACGGGGAGTACGCCATGCCTGTGGAGGTGAAGTCAGTACTTACGGAACGGGATGTGGATGAGCATCTTGAGCGGATAGAGAAGGTAAGGGAGCAGTTGGACAAGAGGGGAGACAGAAGGAAGCTGGTTGGGGCGGTAGCCGGGATGGCGGTAGCCGATGAGGTAAGGAAGTACGGGCAGAGGAAAGGGCTCTACGTGCTGGTACAGTCCGGGGACTCGGTTGTCGTGGCGGACACGCCGGAAAACTTTAAGGCGCGGGAGTGGTGAGGCAGGGCAACGGCATTGTGGGGGGTTTTTGGTTCCGATGCTTCCCGAAATCGCACAACCCTGTTTGGCATGGAGCATGGTGCCAGGCACCAAATTTGGATAAGTCACCATTCAACCTGAGGTTTTAGGTTTGATAGCCGCCTAACCTTAACTCCCTATCGTGAACCGCTGCGGGGGCGGTAGAGAGTTACGTTCAGGCGTATCAAACTGACTACTCACAGGTTGAATGATGACTGCGTACTAGCAGCCTGTTGCACTTGTGGATTTTTTGGGGTTTTGCACGCGAGGCGCGGCAAACTCCTGGGGAGTTGACTTGGACGCGGAACCGCCGGTTGTGCTATACTCGCCGTGGCATGATAATACCTAAACTATTTGCGGAATCCCGAAAGATCGTTTTTAAGTTTGGTTCCACTACCCTGGCCGGTGATGGCGGCCGGATCAATACCCCCTTTCTTGCGGAGTTCGCGGAGCAGGCGGCGGGTTTGATTGACAGGGGGAAGCAGGTGGTCCTGGTTTCTTCCGGGGCCCAGGTGGCGGGGCTTTCCACAATGGATAAGTGGGCCCGGAAGCGGGACATTCATTACCGGCAGGCTCTGTGCGCGGTGGGTCAGGTGGAGCTGATGGGGGCCTGGAAGCAGGCGTTTGGAAGCTATGGGGTCCATATTGCGCAGATACTTCTGACACAGGATGATTTTGGGGATCCGATCCGTACTCTGAATATGCGGAACACGCTGTTTACGCTGGTGGACGAGGGGATTGTCCCCATCATCAACGAGAATGACACGGTTTCGGTGGAGGAGATAAAGATTGGCGATAACGATACGCTGGCGGCCCAGTCGGCGATTCTGTGGAGCGCCGATCTGCTGGTTCTGTTTAGTGATATTGACGGGATTTACACCGAGAATCCCAAGGAGTGTCCTGACGCGGAATTTGTGGACGAGGTGGAGGATAGCGCCGGTTTGAAGGGGCGTATTACGCTGGGCAGCGCCAATAGTTTTGGTACGGGGGGGATTGCTACCAAGATTGCCGCGGCGGAACGGGCCCTGAACTACGGTATTCCCACTGTCATTACAAACGGCGGAAGGCCGCGGGCGCTGGATTGTCTGGCGGCGGGAACCCAGCGGGGGACTGTCTTTTTGGTTAAGGAGAAGCCGCAATGACCGGTACGGTGGTCTGCATTGGCAGTGGGAACATGGGCTGTGCCCTGATGAAGGGGGCGGCGGCCCGCGTGGGGGCGGAGCGTATTGTGTTTACCGACGCCGATCATGGCAAGGCCCTGGGCGCGGCGAAGGTCCTGGGGGCGGGGGCCCTGGAAACGAATACCGAAGCCGTCCGGGGGGGTGCTTATGTCTTTCTGGCGGTAAAGCCCCAGGTGATGTCCGCGGTGCTGGAGGAGATAGCGCCGGTTCTGGGAGCGCGGAACGGTGGCTTTGGTGCCCTGGTCTCCATGGCGGCGGGCTGGACCATTGGGAGTATACAGTCCCTGCTGCTGCGGCACGGGGCTGCCGGGGTTCCGGTGGCCCGTATCATGCCCAATACGCCGGCCCTTGTCGCCAGGGGGATGATCGCGTTGGCCGCATCGCCGGAACTTGGGACGGCGGCCCTGGAAGAACTGGAGGGGATGCTCTCCGCCGCGGGAGTGGTGGACCGGGTGTCGGAGTCCTGCCTGGACGCGGTAACGGGCCTGTCCGGATCGGGCCCGGCCTTTGTCTATATGTTTATCGAGGCCCTGGCGGATGGGGGCGTAAAGGCCGGTTTGCCCCGCGATAAGGCCCTGGCCTACGCCGCCCAGACGGTGTTGGGCGCGGCGGCGATGGTACGCGAAACGGGCAGGCACCCGGGGGAACTTAAAGATATGGTTACGTCCCCGGCGGGCACCACGATTGCCGGGGTAGCGGCCCTGGAGCGGGCAGGTTTCCGGGGCGCCGTGATGGACGCAGTGGAGGCCGCCTGGCGGCGGGCGGTGGAGTTGGGGACGCCCCCCTTGAAGACTACTGCCGTGTGATAGCAGCCTGTTGAGGCTGACACGATTCGAACGTGCGACCTGCAGATCCGCAATCTGCTGCTCTATCCAACTGAGCTACAACCTCTGGTAGGGGGATTCGCCTTCCGGCCTCCCGCTTTGGGCCGTAAAAGCCTTCGAAGCCCCCAATTACTGTGTTTCCAAAGCGCAAAGCGCAACGCATTGCGCATGAATACGGAGCAGGGGGGATTCGAACCCCCGATACCCTTTCGGGGTATAACTCCTTAGCAGGGAGCCCGATTCGGCCGCTCTCGCACCGCTCCAGGGATGTATGAGGGGATCATACGTCCGGAAAATCAATTGTCAAACCGCATGAATAACGGAGCAGGGGGGATTCGAACCCCCGGAACCCTTACGAGTTCAACGGTTTTCGAAACCGTCTCCTTCAACCGCTCGGACACCGCTCCAGGAACGCAACCCGAAGGGTTGTGGTTCATAACATTTGGCTTGGCCACTGTATACTTTGGCGTAACCGGCGCCCGACAGGGCGTCATGTTACTTCAAAGTTTTTATACAATAATGAAAAAGAGGGCCGGAGTCAAGGCGCCGCATTGCGCACGGCTGGCCGTACGGGACATCGATCTTCCCAAATTGGGAAATTTTGGGGATACCGCTATCGGTTGATAATTGCCGCCAGCGCGCCGGCGGTGAAGCCCAGGGCTTCGGCAACCTTGCCGGCGGGGCCAGAGATGCCGAATCGGTCTACCGAGAGGATGTCCTCCGGCCTGGCCCAGCGTTCCCAGCCGCTTTTGATGCCCGCTTCACAGCAGATGACCCGCGCGCCGGGGGGGATAATGCTCTGATGGACGGCCTCCGGCTGGGACTCAAAGAGTTCCCGGCTTATCATCGAAACGACCCGGACCTTCTTCCCCCCCGCTTCCACCAACCGCGCCGCTTCCAGGGCCAGGCCCACTTCGGAACCGGTGGCGATGATCACGGCATTGGGGCTTGCGCCGGCGTTTTTTACAATGTAAGCGCCGGTGCGGATGGTATTCCGCCAATCGGGGTCGTCCTTGGGGAACACGGTGATGTTCTGCCGGGATAGGGCAAGGATCGTCGGGCCATCATGGCGCTCTAGTGCCATTGCCCAGGCTTCCGCCGTTTCTTCCGCGTCTGCGGGGCGGAGCACACGGACCCTGGGGATGGCCCGCAGGGAGGCCAGGTGTTCTATGGGCTGGTGGGTGGGGCCGTCCTCGCCGACAAAGATGGAATCGTGGGTAAGGACGTAGATCACCGGCTGGTCCATAAGGGCGGAAAGCCGCAGGGCCGGCCGCAGGTAATCGGAAAAGACCATAAAGGTGGCGCAGAACGCCCGTAGACCGCCGTGCAGTTGGATACCGTTGGCAATGGCGGCCATAGCGAATTCCCGAATACCAAAGTGGATATACCGGCCTTCCCGGTTCGTGGGGGAATAGGCGGTGGTGGAGAAACCTACGGCGTTGGGGCTTTTTAGATCCGCGGAACCGCCCACCAGGTTAAGGCAGGCGGCGGAAATGGCCTCCAGCGCCTTGTTGCCGGCGGTACGGGTGGCGATTTTATCGCCCTCCTTGAAAACGGGCAGGGAGATTGCGGGCCTGTGGGGATCGTCCCCGGTGGAAGGGGCAGGAGCGCCTGAGTGGAAATGGTCCCACTGCTTCCGCAGTCCGGGTTCCTCCCGGGACCAGGCATCGAATTCCGTCTGCCAGGCCTGCCGGGCCTTTTTCCACTCCGCCCGTTTTACCGCGAAAAACTCCATCGCTTTTGGGCTGATATAGAAATCCCCTTCCGCTCCGGCGGGGATGCCCAGGGCGGCGCGGGCGGCGGTGATCTCCTCCGCGCCAAGGGGGGCGCCGTGGACTTCGGCGGTATTTTGTTTGGTGGGGGCCCCCTTCCCGATGGTGGATTCAAGGATGACCAGGCTTGGTTTGGCGGTTTCCCGCTGTGCCTGGGAGACAAGCCGGGCCAGTTCCTCAAAGTTGTACATGGAACCCCGCAGAACCTGCCAGCCGTAGGCCCCGTAGCGCGCGGCCACGTCCTCGGTAAAGGCCAGAGAGGTGCTGCCGTCGATGGTGATATGGTTGGAATCGTAAAAAACGACGAGTTTTCCCAGGCCCAGCCGGCCCGCCAGGGAACCGGCCTCCGAGGAGACCCCCTCCATCAGACAGCCGTCCCCGGCCAGGACGTAGGTGTAGTGGTCCACAATCCGGCGGCGGGCGGTATTGAACCGGACGGCCAGCATGGTCTCCGCGATGGCAAAACCCACCGCCATGGAAAGACCCTGCCCCAGGGGGCCGGAGGTGGCCTCAATGCCCCGGACCAGGCCGTATTCGGGGTGTCCCGCCGCGCGGGAGCCAATCTGCCGGAAGTTTTTGATGTCGTCAAGGCTTATATCGTCGTAACCGGAGAGGTGCAGCAGGGAGTAGAGGAGCATGGAGCCGTGGCCCGCGGAAAGGATAAAACGGTCCCGGTCCGGCCAGGCGGGGTCCGCGGGGTCATGGCGCAGGATTTCCCCGTAGAGAATGGCCCCCAATTCCGCGGTTCCCAGGGGTAAACCGGGGTGTCCGGACTTGGCCTTTTGGATGGCGTCCATGCTGAGGGCGCGGACGCTGAGGGCGATATGTTCAAGGGCGGTGATATTCATGATGAACTCCTTTACGAACTTTGTTATTACGACAGTACGCTGAATGACAGCAGTATACTGACATTCCCACAGAAAACAACACCGTCAACCCCTATGCCCAGCTCTGTTCCACTTCCCGGATGGCGCCGGCGATACGATCCCGGGGGGCCCGGCTTTTGAGCAGGGAAAGAAAGTCCTCGTTCCGGCAGAGGAAGTTGATCTTTAACAGGGTGTGGAGGTGAAATTTCGCGGACGAGGACACGATGAGCAGCGCCGTGTGAACCGGCCTGCCGTCCAGGGCCTTCCAGTCAAGCGGGGCGGCGGGGAAACCGATGCTGACATATTGCCGTTCGGCGTCTATTGTCAGCGGGTTGCGGGGATGGGGCAGGGCTATACCCTGGCCTATACCGGTGGACATAAGGGCCTCCCGTTCCAGCACGGCCCGGATCAGGTCCGTTTTGAAGCCGGGGTTTCCCGGCGGTTCCATGTCGTTAAGGCCGGGAATTAGCCGGATAAGCTCCGTAACGAATGTTTCTATGCCGCTTCCCGAAACGTTGTAGTATATTCCCCCCCTTTCAACCAGGGTTGAGAGGGGAACGTCGTCATGCGGGCCGGTCTTATCTTCCCATGCTGTCATTCTGGACGCTTCCGTGTACTGAAAATATCGAATTGAGAACCTGGTTACAGGTTTCACGATCAAAAAAGTCCGGCTTAAAGTCCGGTCCCAGTTCCTCAATGGCGGCCTGTTTCTCCTTGTCCGGCCCCCGTTCCAGGGCGGAGACATCTTTACGGAAGCGCAGGGGCCCTTCCACCTGTTCCGGGGGGGCCGCGCCGGCGCCGGCCACGCAGCGCAGGGTTTCCTCTTCCCCGCCGTCGTAGCGGGGCAGGATGATAACCTTAACCGTCCAGTTGTTTCCGTACTCGTAGAACAGCTCGGTAATACCCTCGTCGCACAGATCGGCTATTTTATGCTTGGCCTCTATGACGTTGGTACTGGTTATGCCCTGGACGGCTTTATCGACGCCGAACTGGTAGTTGTGGCGGCCTGTCCAGTTAAAAACGCTCCGAATGATCGCGTGGAGGTCCATCAACTGAAAATTTTCCGGGACGGTTATCCGGCGCCAGACCGTTGTACCCCCAATGCTGATCTGGATCATCCGCCAGGGGTTTATTTTACCCTCCTTGCCGGGATTTACCAGCGAAAGGTTGTTCCGGCGGAAAGAGCTTATGGCATCTTCGATAAGTTCTTTAATGTCGTCGTAGGCATCGATCATGCTGTCCAGGGAGGAATCGATAGCTTCCAGCTCGTCGGGCGGCGGGCTTTCATTGGTATCCATGTCTTCCAGCACCGCGGCGGCGTGGTTCTGTATCTGGGAAAGCACAATATAGGTGTGGGTGGGCAGGGCGGAGGGGTCCACGCGGCTTTTTTTTAGCCTGGTGTAAAGTTCAATAACCGCGGTATGCAGTTCCCCCACCCGCTGCCGGATGGGACCCATAGTCTGATCCGCAAAAAAGGTGTAGAAAAGCCGGAATTCACTATAGGTTTCGGCAATATAGGAGTTAAGGTACTTCAGTTCCTGCTCGTCCAGCCGGATAATGGGGGGCACTATCCGTTCCAGAACCGATGAGCAATCCTCCTCCCTGCGGAACAGGGCGTCCCGCACATACGACTGGACAACGTACTCGGACACGGGGATCTGGCGGTGGAACAGGATACTTTCCACCGTGGTTTGATCCGGGGGCAGTTGGTTGCCCGCAATGTAGTTTATATCGGGAATTTCCTTGCCGGCGTACCAGAAGCGGGTTTCTATGCCGTAGGGAACGGTTTCTATGCGGTCCGTCTCCTCGTACATAAAATTTTCCATGGAACAGGCGGGAATGTCCCGCATCCGTCTGCCGCCGTACCAGTAGGCGTAGGCCAGTTGTTCCTCCGTGGAAGCGCCGGGACCCAGGAACTCAAAGGCGTCCTCAAAACCGCCCTCCGCCGCCTCGATCCAGGCGTAGATATCCGCCTGGGTCCAGGCATCCTTGTCCACCTTTGTAAGTTCAAAGACCCCCTCTTTCCAGTCCTTGGTATGGACCACCAGGTGATCACCGGGGACAAAGGAAACCTCCCGGTAGATGTTCCGCATGTCCAGGGTCTTGATGGCAACTTCCGCGGGGTCTTCGTAGAGGGCATTGGTAAAGGCTTCCTCGTTTTCCGGGTTATCCCGGGCCACGTATTGGGCGGCGTATTCCTCGCCAAAAAGGGTGTAGTAGGGGTAAAACTCCTCCGGCGGCCCCTCCGTCGTGGTAACGGGGACAGAGCGCCCCTTCCAGAGAAAACTGTACTCCTGGGGGAGCAGGGAGGGGTTGGCGAAGGGAATGCAGCGGTGTCCCGGAATAAGGATACCGTTGAGTAGTTCCATTTTGCTGGGGGTTATAACGAAAGGTACCGATTCAAAACAGCCCCGCCGCGATACCCAGCGGCGGTTATCCAACTGGAACGCGAGTTTACGGGAACCAAGCAGCGATGACAGTTCCACACGCAGCCGCCCGGTTTGCTTGGGCTCCATCATTCTGATAAACGAAATGACATCATCCAGGGTGAAGGGTTCGGCTATGCTGTCGAGAAAATCGTAGAACGCGTCTTCTTGAATACCTGTCATTTATTATTAACTATAAGGCGAACAGGAGAAAAAGTATACACGCAGCGCGGAAAAAAGCACGGGACCGGGAACAGTCAACCTTCGCTATGTTGGTCTTCCCCATTCCGCAGGCGGGCGAACCAGTTTGGAAAACTCCGCTTAAAAACTTCGTTCAAATGTTCCATGTCTTTGTTACGAAGGGCCTCCAGTATTTCGCGGTGATCCCGCGCGGCATTGGCGATGCTCAACGGGGCCAGGCGATCCTGGAGCACATCAAAGAGGAGTTTAAGGGAGACCTCCCCAATTTTGATAACGTAGGGGTTGTGGGTGCAGTGGAGAACGCTGCGGTGGAAGTCCAGTTCATCCTGGGCCGAGGTGGGGGTGTGCGGCGGCCGTTCTTTTACCTTTGCCTCCTGGCCCAGGACCACCGCCTCCACCCGGTTAAGGTCTTCCGGTGTGGCCTCCCTCATGGCCAACTGGGTATAGGCGGTTTCAAACATCTCCCGGAACCGGACCAGATGCTCCGCAGTCCGGGGCAGCAGCATAAGCTGAATTTCAAAGGCGTTGGCCGCCCCCTCGTGGCAGGCGTCGCAGATAAACGTGCCCTCCCCCTGGCGGGATTCCACGGCCCCCATGCTTTCCAGCATTTTAATGGCTTCCCGGACGGAGGAAATTCCCACACCCAGTTTGCCCGCAAGATCGCTGGCACCGGGAAGTCTGTCCCCGGGGATTAGCTCTCCCCGCATGATGGATTCTTTAATCTGAACCAGCACCAGGTCGGTTACCTTTTCCTTCTTCCGAATCGAGATAAGATTCATCCGTGGCTGTGGCATAACAGGGTCTCCCTTGGGGACTGACAGTCTCAAGATATCTGATGTCCAACTATCCTATCCCTGTTTCGGGACTTCTGTATAGCCACCTGCCCGCCCCCTGGCCGTCCATGTACCCGCAAATTTTTCTTAAAAAATATTGACAAACGGCTTGATAACGTGGTATAAAATACCTATGAATATTAAAAAAAAGTGTAAAAATTTCCCTAAAATAGCCAACCTTGGCACGGTTTTTGCCTCTCTCTCTCTCTCTCTCTCTCTCTCTCTCTCTCTCTCGTACAACCGTATAGTATTTTTTTACTACTTATTCCTCGTTCACGAAAAGTACCGCGTTCCCCTTTTGGATAAGGTATCCGGGCAAAATAATTTTTGCCTTTGTATGGCATAGACAAACTGGCGGTGGGAAAGACCGCAAAGGAGTTTTTTATGAAAAACAAATTATTTGATTGGGTATTGGTTACCTTGGCCGCCTTTGCGGTTTTGGCTGTTACCGGATGCGTTACCACTACGGCCACTACGGAAGGTACGAATGATGGGAATTTCGGTGAGAATATCCGCACCCCCGTAAAAGATTTTCAAACGGTGGGGCTTGTATTTACCGAAACCCAGCTTGCGGTTACCACGAGCGGGGGTAATGAAGGCCAGATATTCACCTACCAGGCCTTGCTGAAAGAGGCGCAGGCGATTGGGGCAGACGCCATTATCAATGTGGTAATTGACAAGAAGGTTCAAGCGACCATGTTCCCCAGCAGTCATATTACGACATGGTACGGTTCGGCGCTTGCCATTAAGTATATGGACACCTTGACGGAAACCACAAGCGTAACGGTAATAATCGGTGATACCACCACTACGACCCAAACAACGTCGGTATATTTTAACGATGGCAGCGGCGGCGCGGGTAGCGGTAATGCGCCGGCTGTGCCGGCATCTACCGAAACGCAGCCGTCAGTACCACGAATAGGCATAAGGCAATGAACCATTTTCGGTTTGTGAGGAGTGTCGTATGAAAAAGCGTGTTTTTCTATTTTTGGTGCTTGCGGTGGTTTGTGGGGGTGGGGTTTTCGCGCAGACCCACTTTGTTTCCGCCGAAGCAAGCGTCCTTGGCGGCGGCGCCCGGTATGAATTTGTCATTACCCCCTACTTTACCGTTGGTCTGTACAGCGGCTTTAACTTCCTGCCGACGCCTTTTTTAAGCGATGATCTTGCCACCTCAATTACGATTGGCGGCGGAGGCGTGGCCGGGCGCTGGTATCCCTCTGGCCGGAAGTTTTTCACGGAACTTAGCCTGGGGGGCGCTCATTTTGAGGTTAAGTACATGGAGCGGCATTATGATCCTTATAAAAATTACAATTCCTATACGAAGACCTGGGAGGGGGGTTATGATGAGTGGGAGGAGTCGGATGGAGAGGGAAGTTTTATAATTGCCCCCGGGTTTGGCTGGACAATTGATATCGGCGCGCCGGGCAAACTTTTTATATCTCCGGGTATAAGAATTCCTTTTGCCATAACTCCGTTTGAAAAAGATTTAGGGCTTGGTGAAGGCGTATATCCCTCCGTTGTTGTATACTTTGGTCTTGGTTATGCCTTTTAACTGACTTGGCATAATGCCTGGCAAATATGCCTGGCAAATATGCCTGGCAAATATTTACATCTATCTTTGCGGGACACGTTTAGAGCAGCCCCCTGGAGGTGGCAATGCGGACGGCATCGGCCCGGTTTGCCGCGCCCAGCGCACTGTACAGGCTTCGTATGACACTTTTTACCATGTTGTCGGAGATGTTCATTTCTCCGGCAATTTCTTCAACCGTGCGGCCCTGGGAAAGACTCCGCAATATGGCGCGTTCATGCGCGGAAAAGTCCGGAGGAAGGGGAGTGTCCCGGCCCGAATACTGGGCCGCCACCAGCGAACGCTTTTTCGCGTAGGCCGAAGCGTCCCTGCGTATGGCGTACAGCCAGTTCTGTGAAAATTCGGCGGGTTCGGCGCCGTTTTCTGAACGGACCTTAAGGACGGCGTTGACCAGGCCGTGCATGGATTCCCCCAGCTCAATGAAGGGCATAACGATGGCATTAGGGAGGGCCGCGTCGTAGGCTCTTTTTAGGGCTTTGAAGGCGCCTTCCCGGTCGCCAAGCTGGTGGCGGATCACCGCTTCCATGGCGTTCATCTCCAGGAAGCCCAAAAGAAAACTTTCCAACTCGCCTTTGACCCGTTCTGTCTCCAGGGTCCGCAAGGCCGCCGGGTAATTTTTTTCGGCAAGCAGGCACCAGATTTTTATCATTGTATCAAAACCGCGGAACAGGGCGTTCAATTCCCATTCCTCGCGTTCTTTTCTAAGCCAAGGGGCGACTTTTTGCGCCAGATCGAGCCGGACATAAATGCGTCCCATAATAATATCGTGGATGATATAACGGTTATAGTGGTCGCCCCTTTCCAACAGGGTTTTCATCTGCCGTTCCAGTTCCCGGATTCCCGCGGCGTCACCCTTGTGGATGCCGATCCGCATAAGGTAGAAAAGGGCGCGGTTTTCTACCTCGTACTGGTTATTTCCCCTGCCCTGAAACACCGCCTGCCGGGCAAACTGTTCCGCCTTATTTAAATCCCCCTGGTAGTAGGCCAGCTCCGAGCGGGCCAGGGTATCGGCGCCGGAAAAGTAACCGCCCAGGGAGACGGAGGCATAGGGGACCGTAGCGGAACAAGCCTCGATGAAGGCGTCAATTTCCCCGGGCTCCGCGGGAAATCCCACTTGAATCGCGTAGGAGCTGACATTGGCCTGGCTCATCTGTCCCTGAACCGGTTCGGGATTTTCCTGATAGTAACGGTACCCCTGCTCAAACCAGCGGGTAAAGCCGTAGTCCTTGGTATACCGCGAGGTGAAGATGCGCAGGATTCCCAGTC
>JAIRND010000060.1 GCA_031258225.1 Treponema sp.
ATTATCTGCTTTTTTTTATTTATCAAAAAACTTTAAATTAAAATTTTTTCCAATTAAATTTAAACTCCCCCACCCCCCCCCCCCCCCCCAATACACACCAAAACTCACATTAGTATTTCACGATATGGGATGGAATATGTTACATTCCATTGCGTATAATTTTGGAACAAACTTCATTGGGGACGTCCGGGATTGTACATTGGGTATATTACCCCCGCCGTAACACCAATTTTAACCTATGCGATAGGACGGCTTGCGAAAGATGAAAAATTACAAATCGCGGGAATAGCATTGGCACAGACACTTATGCTGACATTGGCTATCCAGACACCATTAAAAATGATTACCGGCAGATCGCTGCCCGGTATTGTAACAGAACTTGATCACACGCGGAATGCGCGGACGGACAATTTCAGTAATGAATTCGATTGGTTCGATACCAATTTTATTGGAGGCTGGCCAAGCGGTCATACAGCCAACGCGTTTGCGGCGGCGGCGACATTATCCGAAATTTATAACGACAAGCTGTGGCTAAAAATAGGCGTATTCTCATACGCCGCCTTGATTGGTTTTGGTGTTACATTGGATGTACATTGGGCATCAGAAGCCCTGGCCGGAGCTTTAATAGGGTATGCCGTGGGCAAAACCGTGGGAAAAAGTTTTGGAAAGCTGTTGGCAAACGATAAAAGTAATAATCAAGTATCTATTTTCATTACGCCAAACAGCGCGGGCATAGCAATAAAATATTAGCGGAAGCGGCGGGCCAGGTTTTGTTCTTTCACGGTACCCGTTCCGGTCCTTCGTTCACCACTTCTTTGGCACAAATCCATCCGGCGGCGGAATAAGTTCAACCGTGTCGCCTGTAAGTTCAAGTACAAAAAAACCGTTCGCGTAAGCATAACGCCGTACATCGGCATCCACAATTCCACCCGCCATCGCCCCCAACATCGTTTTACCCGCGACTTCCGCCGGGGGGTACCGCCGTATAAGTTCCATTCGTTTTACGTGTTCGTCTACATCTTTTATCCTGTCAAGTTCACGTTTTACCTCCACCGCCATTACCAGGCTGGTATCGGAAAGCAGGATGTCTATGTCCGTCATCACACGGCTGTGCTCATCGAATATCGGTACCCGCTGGTATGCCCGTTTAAGGTTATGGTCCGGGAATTTCTCCCACAGGCGGGCGGCGATAAGCGTCTCGATAAGTTCGCCCAGGGACCGGTTGAGGCCGCCGACGTTGGCGGTTACCCGCTCAACGGTTTTTTTCAGGGCTTCCATCTCTCTGGCATTTTTTTCCAGCCGTTTATCGGTTTCTTTCATCTGCCGGTCGGTCTCTTTCAACTGCTCGGCGTTTTCTTTTATCCGCCTGTCGGTTTCTCTCATCATGGCCCAAATTTCGTCGGCTGTGGCTCTCCAGTCCGGTATCCGCTGTGTTGACATGATAGTACCCCTTACTTTGACCATACGTTGATTCCGCCCCCCTGTAAAGGGGACCCCTGTAAAGGGGACCCGGTAAAGGGACCCCTGTAAAGGAGATTGCATCTGATGTGGCGCCCGGAACCTGGCGGGGAATTGACAGGGGCGCGGCGGAATTTTATAGTGAGATGTCGTTCGGGGTGGCCGGGCTGTGGGGTTTTCCCCAGGGCTTGTCCGGAAAGTCATGATGTTCCGGATAGTTCCCATAGCGCCCGCCTGAGATTAGACCCGTTGAACCTGATCCGGATAATGCCGGCGTAGGGAGCAATTTTTCCGCCGTATTGCGTCTACCCACTTTATTCCGGTCCGGTTTATTCAGGGCGGCCCCGTAACGCGAGGAGTATGCCATGTGTAAAAGAATCGCCGCGTTGGCCGTTTTCGCGATCCTCCTTGGGGCTCCCCTGTTTGCGACGGGGAAGGTTGAGGCGAAGGCGCGGGAGTTGGTGATCTGGACCTACGATTCCTTTAGTTCCGAATGGGGGCCCGGACCGGCGGTGTCAAAGGACTTTTTTGAACAGACGGGTATCACGGTCCGTTGGGTAAGCCACGGGGACGCGGGGGAACTGCTGGCCCGGCTTCTTGTGGAGGGGGCGGGGGCCCAGGCGGACATTATTCTGGGGCTGGACCAGAATTTGACTTCCCGCGCCCTGGCGTCGGGGCTGCTGGAAGCCTACAAACCCGCCGGGGCGGAAAACATCGCGCCGGAACTTCTTATCGATCCGGGTTGGTCCCTTATCCCGTTCGATTACAGTTACTTTGCCTTTGTGTACGACTCCCAGAGCCTGCCCCGCGCCCCGTCCGGTCTTGAGGAACTGACCGGGGAACAGTACGCGGGGAAGATCATCCTGCTGGACCCCCGCAGTTCCTCGCCGGGGATCGGTTTCTTCGCCTGGGTGCGGGCGGTGTACGGCGAGGGGTGGCGGGACTACTGGCGGCGGCTTGCCCCCTCCATTCTGACTATCGCCGAGAGTTGGAGTACCGGTTACGGGCTCTTTACCAACGAGGAGGCCCCCCTGGTGCTGTCCTACACCACCAGTCCCAGCTACCATCTGGAGTACGAGGGGTCTGAGCGTTTTAAGGCGGCTATCTTTGGGGAGGGGCACCCCATCCAGGTGGAACTGGCGGGGCTTCTGAGGGCCGCGAGCAACAAGGAAGACGCCCGCGCCTTTCTTGACTACATGGTAAGTCCCGGTTTCCAGGCCCTTATCCCCCTGGGTAACTGGATGTACCCGGTGATCCGGATCCCCCTGCCCGCTTCCTTCCGCATTGCCCCCCAAAGCGGCAGGATCCTCAGAACCGAAGCCCCCACAGAGGCGGAACTGAATGAGTGGGCGCTGTTGATGAGGGAGACACGGCGCTAACATGGCCGGAACGGTGTCCCGCCGGAGCCACGACCGGGCGGCGGCGTGGCTGATGGCGCTGCCGCCTTTGGCCCTGGCGGTTCTGGCCTTCGGGGCGCCCTACGCCGCGAGTCTGGGCCTGGGGCTTACCGGAACGGGCCGGGATTACCTGGCTTTGCCGCGTCAGGTCCTGCCCACCCTGGTCTTTACGCTGAAGCAGGCGGTCCTGAGTACGCTTCTGGCCCTGGGCCTGGGTCTTCCCGGCGCGTGGTTCCTCTCCTCGCCGGGGGGCGGACGGGGAAGGGTCTCCCCGTTTCGCCGCTTTCTGCGCTCCCTGTCCGCCCTGCCCTTCGCCCTGCCGCCGATCCTCGTGGTCCTGGGTTTCGCGCTTTTTTTCGGGAATTCAGGCTGGATAAACCGGGCCCTGGCGGCCCTGAACGGCGCCGAACCTCTGAGGATCCTCTACCGGCCGGAGGCGATTATCCTGGCCCACGCGTTCTACAACTTTCCCCTGGTGCTGCGCCTGGCGGGGGACAGTCTGGAACAGGCACGCGGGGCCTACCTCCCCGTGGCGGCAAGCCTGGGCGCCTCCCCGCCCCGGGCCCTGTTCTCAATCCTCCTGCCCCTCTGCCTGCCCGGCATCGTTTCAGCGGCGCTGCTGGTGTTCCTGTACTGTTTTACCAGTTTCGCCGTGGTCCTGGTCCTGGGGGGAGGCCCCGCCACAAGCACCCTGGCGGTGGAGATCTACCGTTACGCCAGGATCAGCCTGGACTACGGGGCGGCGGGGATTCTGGCCCTTGTGGAAACCGCCATCGCCGCGGCGGCGTTTCTGTTCTACCTTGTTCTCTCTGGACGCCTTGACAGGATCAACACCGCCGCCGACCGGAACCGTCTGATGACCGGGAAGGAGGGGCCCGGCGCCCGTCTTGCCCTGGGGTTCTACGGCCTGGTTATGATCGTCCTTGTCCTGGGGCCGATCCTCTCGATCCCGCTGGAATCCCTGCTTCAACGGGCCTCCCGCGCCGGTTCGAGGGAATTCAGTCTCTACTGGTGGCGGATGTCCGGGGAGGGGGCCCTGCCCGCCCTGGGCCGTTCACTGATCCTGGCCTGCTGTTCCGCCGCTCTCTCCTGCCTTCTGGCGCTTCTTGCCAATGGGGCTATCCTGACAAGCGAGGCCGGCCTAACGCCCGGCCTTGGCCGGGGAGGCGGGAAACGGGGCGGGCCTATAACGACGCTGCTCAGGGTCGCCGCGGTTTCCCCTCTGGCCTCGTCGGGGATCGTCCTGGGTCTGGGCTGGCTCATCCTCTACGGCCGGGAACATTCCCGTTCCTTTCTTTCGGTAACGCTGGTCCACGGCGTCATCGCCCTGCCCTTCGCGTTTAACTCCATCTCCCAGGGGCTCGCCAACCTGCCCCCCACCGTGATGAGGGCCGGTACGGTCTTTGGCGCGGGTCCTCTGGCCCGGATCCTGACCCTGGCCCTGCCCATTGCCTCCGGCCGGCTTCGTTCCGCCTGGGCCTTTGCCGCGGCCATAAGTCTGGGGGAACTTAACGCCGTCATGATGCTGGGAATGGAGGGATGGGAAACCCTGCCCCTGTTCATCTACCGGGCCGCGGGGGCCTACCGCTACGGGGCGGCCTGCGCGGGGGGGACCCTGCTTATCGTCTGCTGCGCCGTCCTCTTTTCTCTGTCGGACCTGGGCCGTGGGACTTAAGATACGGGGACTGGTAAAGTCCTTCCCCGGGGGGTTCCGCCTTCGCATCGGGGAACTTGACGTGTCCCCCGGGGAAACCCTGGTCCTGGCGGGACCCTCCGGCTGCGGCAAAACCAGCGTCCTGAACCTTATCGCCGGGCTTATTCAGGAGGACGCGGGGAAGATATTCCTGGACGGCGAAGACGTCGCCGCCCTGCCCCCCTGGAAACGGGGGATTGCCGTGGTATTTCAGGACCTGGCCCTGTTTCCCCACCTTTCCGTGGGGGGGAACGTGGGGTACGGGCCCTTTCTGCGGGGGATCGCGGGGGACAGGCGCCGCCGGGTTGTGGCCGGGGCCCTCGCGGCGGTACGGCTGCCGGGTTGGGAAAAACGGCGTGTGGACACCCTTTCCGGGGGGGAACGGCAGCGGGTGGCGATTGCGCGGGCCCTGGCCGCGGAACCCCGGCTCCTCCTCCT
>JAIRND010000088.1 GCA_031258225.1 Treponema sp.
CGATGAAGGAAGACGACATCGGCATAAAGTTCAGCGACCCCACAAAGGCGATAACCATTCAGCCTGTACCGGAAAAAGACTTTTTTCACGTTGTCATGCCCATGCAGATTGATTAACCGTCCCTGCCGGATCAGGGGGAAGGTTAAGGTCAGGACAAGGCACGTATCAAACTGAACTATCCACAGGTTGAATGATGACTGCGTACTAGTCTTCTGGGGGGAGTTTTCTGTCCTTCTTTTTAAGGCTGTGAAGGTATTTACGGTGTACCCTCTGTTCCTGTGACGCGCGGCTGGGTTTGGAAGGACGACGGTACGCGGGAATCCGCGCCGATGCGCTGATAAGGTTTTCAAGGCGCGAATAAGAACGCTCCAGGTTAAGCCGTTGGGATCGTTCAGTGGAGGAGGCAATGACAAGTTCATCCTTTGACGTGATACGCGAGGCAAGGGTTTTTCGAAGCCGGGCCAGTTCGGCTTCCGAAAGACCCTCTATGTCCTGAATTTTGATACGCAGACAGACTTTTGTGTTTACTTTGTTGACGTTTTGGCCGCCTGGACCACCGGATTTGGAGAAGATCACGCCGCCATGGGCCCGGATAGAAGCGTAAAGAAGGGAAATATTCAAAGTTATGTCCTTATGTTTCAACGTAGTTGACGAATCCCCGTCGTTCCTGGAGAATGAATTATGACACAGCTTTCAGCGGATTGTCTTCCAGGATTTTTTCAGAGAGAGGGATCGATAAGGGAAGTGAATCACCGTTCTCATACCCGGTACCGAACATACGCTAAGGTAAAATTCCGGGGAATCATGGAGCAAGAGAGCATTCTTAAAGATATTTCCGTTACCGGTTGCCGTGTCGAATGTACTTCGTTGGCGGATATTAATGTCAATTCCACCTACACCTTAGAGGTTATTCCGGAGGCAAGTTCAAAAATTGGACGTTTTGACCTTAATGTAAAGGTAGTCTGGATTAGTATGGCAGGGTATTCCGGGGATGTGGGGTTTGCCATTACCGCCTCACCCAAGGGTAAGTTGTTCCAACGCTATGTAGACTACCTTTCCTGGAAGGGAAGCCACAGTTAGCGAAACTCCTCTTTCCGGGCGGGTATACCAGGCGGCTGCGGGTTTTGAGTCTCACCTGGAGATCGAATTGGGGTTTACCGGGAGTACTTCCGCTCTGCCCCCCGGACCCTGGGGGCCCCTGTATTATGTGAATAACGCGCCGGAAACCCCGGTATTCTGGCATCAAAATGTCTGGCTCCGGCCCTTCTTGTTGGAATTCGATTCGATCTCCGAAGCGGTCCGGCATCTGCGGGCCATACAGCGGAATTGGGCGCCGGTACTCCACACCAATTTCCGCCGGGGCACGCTTATCGATTCCCTTATGCCTTCCGTCTCCCGCAGGCCCCGAACCTTCCCCTGGCTGCTCCCCGATTCGCCCCTGGGGGCCTGGACACTGCTGGACGATCACAGGCTGGTGGGGTCCGCGTGTTGTTCCAGTCCGTTTCCCGCCGGTAGTATCCGGTTTGAGGAAGACAAGGAAGGCCCCCCAAGCCGGGCCTACCTTAAACTCTGGGAAAGCCTGGTCCGCTGCCGCCGCTGGCCCGGCCCTGGTCAACGCTGCCTGGACGCCGGGGCAAGTCCCGGTGGTTGGACCTGGGCACTGGCCCGCCTGGGGGCCCGGGTAATCGCCGTTGACCGGGCGGAACCGGAGCCGCGTATCCTTGCCATGACCGGTCCCGATGGTCTACCCGCGGTACGCTACATCAAACACGACGCGTTTACCCTTGATCCCACGGAATTTGGACCGGTTGACTGGGTTTTCTGCGATGTGGCCTGCTATCCGCCCCGGCTTTACGAATGGGTGGAGCGGCTATTCACCGCCGGAATCCGCGCGAATTTTGTCTGTACCCTCAAGATGCAGGGTACGCCGGATCAGGATACCGCCCGGCGCTTCGCGGAAATTCCCGGCGGCCAGGTACTGCACCTCTGTTACAACAAACATGAACTGACCTGGATAAAGCTGGACTAAACCGCCCCGCCCAAGGCTTCTTGCGCCGGATCGCGGCTCTTAGGTACTGTAGGGCATGAACATTGTTGAAAGCATTATACTGGGGGCCATTCAGGGGCTTACCGAATTCCTCCCGGTAAGCAGTTCCGGGCATCTGGTTCTTTTTCAGAAAATACTTGGAATTTCCGTGCCGGTCCTGTTCTTCGATACCCTGCTTCATGGGGGGACCCTGATTGCGGTGCTGGTGGTTCTGCGGAACGAGATTTGGGGCATCTTAAGGCAGCCCGTCCAGCCCCTTACCGCATATCTTGTTCTGGGAACCCTGCCGGCGGTGGCCGTTGCCCTGGTTTTTGGTGATGTTATCGAAGCGGCCTTTGAATCCGGGGCGTTTCTGGGGTTCGCGTTTCTTGTTACCTCGATTTTCCTGGCCCTTGCGGAGATTCTCTCGAAAAAAACTCTGGCCCCGCGTCAAAAAGGGGAAATGACCTGGCTGGATTCCCTGCTTATCGGGATTTTTCAGGCAATCGCCATTGTTCCCGGGGTCTCCCGCTCCGGTTCCACCCTTTCCGCCTCCCTGGGCCGGGGGCTGGACCGGGATTTTGCCGCCCGGTTTTCCTTTTTGCTTTCGATTCCGGCGATGTTGGGGGCCCTGGTCCTGCAGATCAAAGACCTGGCGGGTTCCGGGGGAGGGGCAGGGGACATTGGAGTTGTACCCATGATTACGGGAACCTTAAGCGCCGCGCTTGTAGGTTTTTTTGCCATTACGATCATGCTCAAGATTGTCCGGGAGAGATCCCTGTGGGGGTTCGCGGTTTACACAGGACTTTTGGGTTTTTTTGTGCTGATGGACCAGCACCTGCTGCACTATTTCCTCAAATGATTGCGCTTACAGGGTGAATATGGTATGCTGATAATCTATTTGTACCGGTGGAAATATGCGTAGCTTACAAAATATATTAGTTACCGGCGGTTGCGGGTTCATTGGCGTAAATTTTATCTACCTCCTGTTTAAGCATACGCCGGAGTTTACGGGCCGGATCATCAACCTGGATGCCCTTACCTACGCGGGAAACATCACGAGCCTTCAGAGCATTGAGAAGGAATTCGGCATCGACAGCGGTTCAAAGGTCCGGTACTTCTTTGAACTTGGCGATATCTGCGACCGGCAGCGGCTGGAAGAGATATTTGCCAGGTACAATATTGATACGGTGGTTAACTTTGCGGCGGAAAGCCATGTGGACCGGTCGATCCTGGGACCAGAGACCTTTATAAAGACCAATGTAATGGGCACCTTTGCCCTGTTGGATGTGGCCCGCCGCCGTTGGCAGGTTGGATCCGGCGAGCCTTCCAAGCCTCTTCCGGTATCTCCCACTGCGGAGTATACCCCCGGCGTAATTTTTCACCATATCAGCACCGATGAAGTCTATGGTTCCCTGGGAGAAACCGGTTCCTTTACGGAAACAACCCCCTACGATCCACGGTCTCCCTATTCGGCCAGCAAAGCCGCGAGCGATCATCTGGTTATGGCCTGGCATCATACCTACGGCCTTCCGGTTACCCTGTCTAACTGTTCCAATAACTTTGGCCCCTACCAGTTTCCCGAAAAGCTTATCCCCCTGATGATCATAAACATGCTGGAGGGGAAGAGCCTGCCGGTGTATGGAGACGGTAAAAACATCAGGGATTGGCTCTTTGTGGAAGACCATGCCCGGTCAATCTGGACCATCCTGGTCAATGGCAAATTCGGAGAAAAGTACAACATCGGCGGGGAAAACGAGCGGGAGAATGTTGTCATCATCGACGATCTTATCAGAATAATAGCGGAAAAGACCGGCAAGAATCCCCAGAAGATACACAAAACCATCAAGTTTGTAAAAGATCGCCCCGGACACGACCGGCGTTATGCCATTGACTGTTCCAAAATAAAAAACGAACTGGGCTGGAAGCGGGGGACCTCCTTTGAGGAGGGCCTGATCAAAACCGTGGAATGGTACATGGCCAATACAACCTGGATTGACCGCATCCGCAGCGGGGAGTACCGCTACTGGGTGGAGGAAAACTACGGCCGCCGCTGACGCCGGGTACTGTGATTCCGCCGCAAGAGACGCCGGGACGAAAAGTGGCAGGATCTTTCTGGTACCGGAGGAAACACGTTGAAAGGTATTATCCTTGCCGGGGGCAGCGGTACCCGGCTTTACCCCCTTACCCTGGCGGTGTCAAAGCAGATACTCCCCCTGTACGACAAGCCGATGATTTATTACCCCCTGTCGGTGCTGATGCTTGCCGGTATCCGCGAGGTGCTGATCATCTCAACCCCCCGGGATCTTCCCATGTTTCGGGAACTGTTTGGCGGCGGGGAATGGCTGGGGATGCGGTTTGATTACCAGGTTCAGGAACATCCACGGGGCCTGGCCGACGCGTTCATCATCGGCGCCGGGTTTATTAACGGCGATTCCTCGGCAATGGTGCTGGGGGACAACGTGTTTTACGGCCGCGGGTTTGGCCGGACCCTGCAGTCCGCCGCCGCCGCCGTGGAGAAGGGGGGCGGGGCGATATTCGGCTATTACGTAAAGGACCCCGGCGCCTATGGGGTTGTGGAATTCGACAGCCAGGGTAAAGCCCTTTCCATCGAGGAAAAACCGGCAAACCCCAGGTCCCACTACGCGGTTCCGGGCCTTTATTTTTACGATCCCACGGTGGTGGAAATAGCCCGGTCAGTACAGCCGTCCGCGCGGGGAGAAATCGAGATAACCGCCGTCAACAACGTGTATCTGGAACAGGGCCGCCTTTCCGTCGAGATACTGGGGCGCGGTATGGCCTGGCTGGACACGGGCACCTACGATGGTCTTTTGGAGGCCTCCAACTTTATCGCCACCATCCAAAAGCGGCAGGGCATGTACGTTTCCTGTATCGAGGAAATTGCCTTTGCCAACAACTGGATATCACGGGACGACCTTGCGGCCCTTGCCCGGAACTACAAAACCGCCTATGGCGATTATCTAACGTACATCGCCGAAAGCCAGTAAGAGTAAGGATATGCCGTTTACCTTTACCCCCTGTCCCCTTCCGGGCCTTTTTGAAATTCAACCCACCGTGTTTGCGGACAGCCGGGGCTATTTTTTTGAAAACTATTCCCAGCGTGACTACGCCGCCGCGGGTATCGCGGTTCCCTTTGTTCAGGATAACCAGTCCCGTTCGGTAAAGGGGGTACTTAGGGGCCTTCACTTTCAGAAGGACCATCCCCAGGGCAAACTGGTCCGGGCCGTCTTTGGCGAGGTCTTTGACGTAGCGGTTGATATACGGCCCGCCTCTCCCGGTTACGGTAAGTGGCACGCCGTCATGCTGAGCGGCGAAAAGCAGAACCAGTTTTATATTCCCCCCGGCTTTGCGCACGGCTTTTTGGTAGTAAGCGAATCCGCTGTCTTTGCCTACAAGTGTACCGATTTTTATCACCCCGAAGACGAAGGGGGGATCGTCTGGAACGATCCCGATATTGCGATAACGTGGCCGGACATAGGTATGGACTATATGTTGTCCGGCAAGGATAAAAAACTCCCCGCCTTCGCGTCCCTTGCCTCCGCCGGAACGGGTGGAAGGCGGTCCCAGCCCTGATGCCCGAACACCTCCCCTGGCCCGGCGGAACACGGCTCTGGCTCATCGGCAGCAAAGGGATGCTGGGGACGGAACTCTCCCGGCTCCTTGAAAAACGCGGCGTCCCCTTTACCGGTACCGACCGGGAGGTCGATATTACCGATCCATCGGCCCTGAACGCCTATGCGGAAGGGCAGAGCGTCCGGGGCCGGATTGGCTGGATTGTTAACTGCGCCGCCTATACCGCGGTAGATAAGGCGGAGGACGATGTTGAGACCTGCCGGAACCTGAACACCGTGGGGCCCGGCGCCATAGCCCGGACGGCAAAACGGTTCGGAGCCCGGCTTATTCACATTTCCACCGATTATGTCTTTGATGGCAAGGGTATCCCCCAGGCAGGGGGGCTTCCCAGGCCCTACCGGGAAGATGACGATACCAATCCCATCGGGGTCTACGGCCTTACCAAGCGGGACGGGGAGCGGCAGGTACTGGAAAACAACGCGGATTCGTATATCATCCGTACCGCCTGGCTTTACGGCGAGCATGGCAATAACTTTGTTCATACCATGCTGCGCCAGATGAACGAGCGGGAAGAGGTAAAGGTGGTAGATGATCAGCGCGGCAGCCCCACCTGGGCGGCCGATCTGTCCCGGACCCTGCTTGCCCTAATTCTGGCCTGTGAGGTCCCCGGCATGGCCCGCGCCGCGCCTGTTACCGGCCTCTACCACTACACCAACGAAGGGGCCGTTACCTGGTTCGACTTTGCGCGGGAAATCTACCGCCAGGGCCGCAGGCTTGGCTTCATAAAGAAAGACTGCGCGGTACTGCCCTGCGGCAGCGCCGATTACCCCGCCAGAGTTACCCGGCCCGCCTATTCGGTGCTGGACACGGCAAAGATCAAAACAGCCCTGGGCCTGGCAATACCCCCCTGGGATGAAAGCCTTACCCGGTATCTGGAAAGCCGCCCCATGGAAAATATGCGCGTGCGCGTGCGTTGACATTCATACGAAAGATATGCGATAGTGTTGGAAATAACAATCCGGAGGACGACAATGAAATCCATGGTGAATCGGTTGGTTTTTCTGGCTCTTGCGACGGTTGGACTGCCTGTATATGCGGCAAACTTTACGGTTGACGCAAACATGCACTCTTTGGATCTTATTGTTGACAAATCACCGGACGGCCAGGTGCATATAATTAAAAATTTTGATGCAGCCTATTTTAATTATAGTGAAAATATAGACGGGGACACTATAAGACTTGTTTCCGATGCCGCAACAGGCATTAACTCCGATCCCCGTAACGGGAGAATAACCTATGTAAAAAACAGGGGGGACCAGATTGTCCTGACTGAGAGGGCAAGGGTAACTGTTCAGGTACCTGATGATGCGGCAATCAAGTTTGTTTCCCTAAACGGCGGGATAACGGTTAATGATATTGATTGTACTTCGATTGATGTAAAAACGAACAATGGGGATTGTACCCTTAACAGAAGCAGTTGGGATTCAATTCAATTGGATACAAAGACCGGAAGCATATATTACACCGGGGGGATAGAGGGGAAAAGCATTGATTTTGAAACAGGGAATGGTAATATAAACATAGTCCTGGAAGCGGGAAGCGAGGTTGATGTGGATATACAATCAAGGTATTCATACAGGC
>JAIRND010000110.1 GCA_031258225.1 Treponema sp.
AAAATTCTTTTAATGGAAATGAGACAGTTTAACTTATGGAAAGGGAAAGATGCGTTTTCGATAAGGGAGTTATGGGAAGATTATACCCGATATGTCTATTTGCATCGGCTTAAAAACCAACAAGTACTTTATTCCGCATTACAGTCCGGTATAAGATCGGGTGATTTTTTCGGTTATGCTGAAGATAGCGGTGAGGCAGGAATATACAGGGGGTTGGTCCTTGGGGATAAGGGCTTCCTGAATATTTCCCCGGATGGTTATCTCGTAGATCTTACGGTTGCAAAAACACAAGTTGAAAAGCAAAAAGAGGATACTTCAAAAGGCAACAGGGAAAGGGAAAGGGACAATGGGATGCCTGACATAGGGTTGCAACCATCTGTGCAATCTACGCAACCACTGAAGAAAAACCCAACCCATTTTTATGGAACGGTGACCATAGAGCACAATAAGCTTGGATCGATTGCCGGGACAGTCAATCAGGAAATATTGCAACATATGGCACAATTACCAGGCGCAAAAATAACAGTCACAATGGATATACAAGTTGATATTCCTGATGGTATTGACGACCATGTTGTCAGAACAGTGAAAGAGAATTGTAAAACCCTAAAGTTTACTGAAAATAATTTTGAATGAAGCTCGATCAAAAAGGTAAAATCGCCTCATAGGTGGTACCTATTCGGCGATTTTTGGGGTTTTACGCGCGAAGCGCGACAAACTGCTAGTGTTTTCGTCCCTGGGGCGATGCCCCACCGGACCTCATGGTTAGCGAGGGTAGGACTCGAACCTACGACCTCCGGGTTATGAGCCCGACGAGCTGCCAACTGCTCTACCTCGCGCTGTATATATACAAAGAATACAGGACGATTTTTCTTTTGTCAAGGGGCTTTTTGGCCGTTTGGCTGCCCCGCGGGGGCAACCCTGGCTATCCGCAGTTCGCAGCGGAAAACCGGCGCGCCGTGGGCGGCGGCAGCCGGGGGTTCCGGCGGCCGGCGGCCCTCAAAGGCGGCGGCCCAGTCCCAGCCTTCCGCGGGGAAGCCGGCGGTCCAGAGTTCTATGGTTTCGCCGGGACGCACTTCCCCCAGGTAGTTAATGTCCAGGCGGGCCCGTCCGCATTGCTCAAGCAGGGCGCTGTCCATAAGGTCCTGAATCCACTGGATATACCGGGCGTTGTTTACATGGCCGTTGTAATCAACATCGGAGTAGAGCGCCCGCCGTTCCCCCAAAAGCCGCAGATCGTCGCGGCTTTCAAGGGAGACGGGAATTCCGGTCATGGCGTCTATCCCCTCGTTAAGGGGAAGGGTCTCCATTATCGCCTGGGGTCTAAGGGGGCGGCGTTTTTCCATGTCCAGGATGATCCAGCAGCTTCGTCCCCGTACAACGGCACGGTCTTCCCGGTCCCGAATATCGTAATCCCGCAGGGCGAACAGCTTTTCCCAGCCCCGTGGCCAACTGCGGACGGCGATCTGCTCCCGCCAGACAGGACGCCGGTCCCAGATGACTGAGAGCCGGGAAAGCACCCAGAGCTGACCGGTTTTGACCATCGCGTCCCGGCCAACCCCCAGGGCTTCCGCGTGGTTGATGGCGGCTTCCTGAAAAAGATCAAACGTGGAGGCCAGGGTAAGCCGATCCGAGCGGTCTATGGCGCCGAACCGGACTTCCAGGTTTTCTTGCTCTATGTTCATCTCTTTGATACAATAACGGGAAACACCCTGTGGAGCAAGAAGAACACCAGGGTCCCCCCCAAAGGAGTACTTCATGAAAATAGGCGCACAGCTTTATAACGTGCGGGACTACACAAAGACCCCGGAGGATATCGAAGCCACCCTGCGTAAAGTCAAGGCGATGGGCTTTGACGTTATTCAGATTTCCGGCTTTGGTCCCTGCGATGCCGGCCTTTTGGCGGGCTGGGTTAAAGAACTTGGCCTGGATGTCTGCGTAACCCACGTGCCCTGGGCCCGGCTCGCGAACCGTGATGAGCTAAAAAAGGTGATTGCGGAACACAAGGACCTTGGCTGCCTTCAGATTGGCCTGGGTATGCGGCCCGGTGATGTGTTTCCCAATACCTACGAGGGCTGGACCCGGTTCATTAGAAAGGCCAACACGATCATCGCCCAGGTACGGGACGCGGGGCTTATGTTCAGCTATCACAACCACGACCTGGAATTGCAAAGGTGGAACGGCGTTACAACGCTGGAACGCCTTGCCGCCGAATGTCCGGACCTGGATTTTGTGCTGGATACCTTCTGGGTGCAGGCCGGGGGCGCCAATCCCGCCGCCTACATCAGGAAACTCAAGGGCCGGATCAGAACCATCCACTTTAAGGATTACCGGGTGGTGGACCAGGTCCGCCAGTTCGCGGAGATTGGGCAGGGAAATATGGACTGGGACGAGATTATCCCCCTGTGCAAGGCCCAGGGTATTTCCTACGCGGTAATAGAGCAGGACGCGAATTGCCTGGTCGATCCGTTTGAAAGCCTTGCCATGAGCCTTGAGTTCCTCAAGGGACGGGTGTAGCGGGGACGGGTTAGGGCCCTTACGCGGGGGCCTGCCTCAACGCGCGGTATCCTGCCAGCTTAAGGCTGCCCCAACCGCGGTGGTGTACTCCGCGTCCTGGGGGTACTCAAAGCTGATCCCGTACATGGCGCTTATCGTCTTCAGTATCTGCTTTCCCACGGGGTTGTTGCTGCCGTTTCCGGTAACAACAACCCGGTCCACGCCAACGCTCCGGGCGGCAAAGACGGAGATCATACCGATAACCTGGTAGACCATGTTAAGGATTGCCAGGGCAATGTCGGAATTGACGGCGCTGTCCAGCGTCTTGCCGAAGTTGGCGGCGGTTGCCTGGCGGCCAAGAAAGCTGATCTCCGTATCGGTAATATCCGACAGGAGCAGGTCCACCTGGTCCAGCCTTCCGTCCTTTGCCAGTTCCATGATGCCGCCAAAATCCGCGGTGGGCAGCAATTTTTTCGCGAGCCCGTAGATCGTGCCCCCGCCGACGCCGGATCCCCCCAGGTGAACAATCCCGTTCTTTCCCGCCTGGATAATTGCCGTGCCGGTACCCGCGTTGGTGATAACGATTGGATCCGCGGGAAGGCCGTCCCGGCCCTGGGCCAGAAAAAGCCCCCCCGTTCCAATGGCCTGTATCTCGTCAATCTTCCGGGTGGGAATGCCAAATATGTTGTTTTTTATTTTGGAGGCCCCGGCGCCGGTGATGGCAATTCCGGAAATACACGAGATCTCAATATCATTTTCGATAAGCAGCTTCCCCAACGCGCCGGTGGCGGAGGTAACCGCGTCCTGGGCGCGGGTTTTGATCTTTCGCGTCAAAAGGCCGTCCTCTACGGACACGGTCTTTGTAGTCGTGCTGCCAATATCTATGCCGATTATCATCACGGTTGCTTGACGACCTACCGGTTCGTCTGACAAACCTACCGGTTTGTCTTGGCGATGTCGCAGATACGGCGGGCCATCTTGTCCAGGGGAACCTGTTCCTGCACATGGCCCAACTCAAAGGCGACCCGGGGCATGCCGTAAACCACCGCGCGGGCCTCGTCCTGACCCAGGGTAAGTCCACCCTCTTTGTAGATGGTCCCCAATTGGGCCGCGCCGTCCCGCCCCATGCCGGTCATAATCACCCCCAGGGCGTGATTCTGGAAGGTCAGGGCCACGGAGGCGAACAACACATCCGCGCTGGGCCGGTGCCCGCTTACCAGGGGGGCGTCCGAAAGGCGGGCCACCACGGCGGCGCCTTTGCGTCCCACCTCCAGGTGCTTGTTCCCCTGGGCGACAAGGATACGGCCGGGGATAAGCGGATCCCCCTCCTCCGCCTCTTTCACATCCAGGGGGCAGACCCGGTCCAGACTCTTGGCAAATTCGTTGGTAAAACCGGCGGGCATGTGCTGGACCACCACGATGGGCACCTTAAGATCCGCGTCCAGCTTGGAAAAAACCACCCGCAGGGCGTCCGGTCCCCCGGTGGAAATGCCAATCGCCACAACCTCGGTAACGCCGGGTTTGCGCAGGGGCGTTGGGGGTTTGGCGGGAACCGCGGAATGGGAACCATTGAGTTCCAGAATTGAGGCAATGGAAATTGTACCCTTGCTCATGCTCTCCGCGGCGGCGGAATTTATCGCTTTAGCCTCGCTGGCGGACACAATCTTCTTTCCGTGGGTCCTGCGGTACTGGCCGCCGTAGCTCAGCAGCAGCCCAACCAGGTTGTCCTTGACGGTGTGAATATCTTCCGAAATTGAACCGGAGGGCTTTTGAATAAAATCACTGGCCCCCAGGGACAGGGCTTCCATCGTAATCGCCGCGCCTTTGGCGGCAATGGAAGAAAGGATTATCACGGGAATTTCAATGCCCTGTTTCTTCCGTTCCCGCAGGAACTCGATCCCGTTCATCTCCGGCATTTCCAGGTCCAGAACGATAACATCGGGATTTACCCGGGGTATTTTGTCCAGGGCAAAACGCCCATTCATGGCCTTGTCGGCAATCGCCAGGCCCGGTGTTGCCTCCACCATTTTACCTATCAAATTGCGCATCAACGCGGAATCATCCACGATTAAGACTGCTATTTCATCGGCCACAAACTGCTCCTTTCCTCCACGCCGGGCATCCGCCGCGTTCGCACGCCGTACCCGTTAACAAGAATTTACCCGCATTCTCCTGAATCACCGCCGTTACAAACCCCGCAAGCCTTTGCCGGACAGAGCGGCTTACAAGTTTTTCCGATAAAAAGTTGCCCATTCGGTCTTTACAAAGTCAAATTTGGTCTTCATACCAAAAAGGGATTCCGAGTGGCCAATAAACAAAAAAGACTTGCCGGCCATAGAATCCCAAAACCGGTTGATCACCGCGGTTTGGGCGGTTTCATCAAAATATATGATTACATTCCGGCAAAACACCAGGTCCAAATTCCGCTGTCCTGAGTCGTTGGCCAGATTATGGTAATCGAAACGTATTCTGGACATCAGATCGGCATGGACTTTATAGCCCCCGTCAACCTTATCAAAGTACTTTTTAAGGTAGTTGTCGGGGACTCCCACGATCCGGGAATCGGCGTAAAAGCCCTCTTTCGCGGTCATAAGGCACTTTAGGCTGATATCGCTGGCCAAAATTTCGTATTTCCAGGGGGGGGGCAGTATCTCGCTTAACAGCATGGCGATGGTATAGGGTTCTTCCCCGGTGGAACAGCCGGCGCTCCATATCCTGATGATGTTGTTCCCCTGCTTGATCTTCATCAATTCCGGAACCACATAGTGTTCCAGCGCGTCAAAATGGGCCTGGTTGCGGAAAAAACGGGTAAGATTGGTGGTTATGCTGTCCAGAAAGCTCTTGAGGTCTTCTTTGTTGGTGGAGATTCTCGCATAGTGAGATTTTACCGAATTGAGGCCCAGGGTACGAAGTTGTTCTTTAAGCCGGCTTTCCAGAATTGAGCGATTTGTCGTAGTAAATGTTATACCGCTTTCTCTATAGATAAGTGCTTTGTATAGTTCAAAATCAGCATCGCTGAAAAACACTGGATCCGCCATATTTTTATAGTAGAATCTCGTACCAAGCCCTGTCAATGTATTGGCCAAAAGACATGCCGCCGTTGCGCACAAGTCCGTCGCGTAAGTCCGTCTGGTCCCATAAAAGGGTCATTGACGAGAGGCGGGGGACAGAGAATAATGTTTACACATGGATAAGCTGATCTTTGTATCCGGTGGCGTGCTGTCCGGTCTGGGGAAAGGGGTGGCCGCCTCTTCCCTGGGGGCTTTGCTGGAAGCACGGGGGCTCAGCGTCCGGATGATTAAATGCGACCCCTATATCAACGTAGACGCCGGCACCATGAGTCCCTACCAGCACGGCGAAGTCTATGTTACCGATGATGGGGCGGAAACGGACCTGGATTTGGGGAACTACGCCCGCTTTACCAGGAGTTCCCTTTCCCGGGCAAACTCCATGACCACCGGCCAGATCTACAAGGAAGTCATCAACAATGAGCGGGAGGGCCGTTTCCTGGGCCGTTGTGTCCAGGTTATCCCCCATATCACCGATGAGATAAAAAGCCGGATCCAGGGCATTGCCAGGGGGGACCCGGATGTTGATGTGGCAATTGTGGAGATCGGCGGCACGGTTGGGGATATTGAATCCATCCCGTTCCTGGAAGCCGACCGCCAGCTTATCCACGAGTACGGCAGAAGCAGCGCCATTTCCGTCCACCTTACCCTGATCCCCGTGGTTGCCGGGGGGGAACTAAAGACCAAACCAACCCAACACTCGGTTAAAGCCATGCAGGAAATGGGGATTCAGCCGGATATTCTTATCTGCCGGGCCCCGGTGATGCTGGACGAGCCAACGCGCCGGAAGATCGCCCTTTTTACCAATGTGGAATGCGACGCCGTCTTTAGTTCCTACGAAGTGGAGACAACCATCTACGAGATACCCCTGATCTTCCATGCCCAAAAGCTGGACCAGGTGGTATTAAAAAAAATGGAGGTGGAATGCCGGCACGCGAACCTGGCCCCCTGGATTTCCATGATGGACAAATTCCGTTCCCGCCAGGGCAAGGTGCGCATAGGGATTGCCGGTAAGTACATGGAACTCCACGATGCTTACAAATCCGTTTACGAGGCCCTGTCCCACGCGGGTATGGAAAACGAGGTAGAGGTAGAGCTGGTCAAGGTGGACGCTTCCCGGCTGGAGGAGAACATAGAACCGGAGGCGGCCCTGGGGGAAAACGCCGAAGGGGGGCCGGTTCATGGCATTCTGGTACCCGGCGGTTTCGGCCAGCGGGGCATCAACGGCATGGTAAGGGCCGCGGCCTGGGCCAGGGAAAACGGTGTGCCCTACTTCGGCATCTGCCTGGGAATGCAGATCATGGTTATCGAATGGGGCCGGAACATGCTGGGCTGGGAAGACGCGGACTCAAGCGAATTTGACGAGGATACCAAGCACCCGGTGATCAGCCTGTTGGCGGAACAGGTAAACGTGAAGGACTACGGCGGGACCATGCGGCTGGGGGCCAGTAAAACCATGGTGCAGCCGGAGAGCCGGCTCTACAACGCCTATGGAACCACGGAAATATGGGAACGGCACCGGCACCGCTACGAATTTTCCAACAAGTACCGGGAGGAAATGGCCGGAACAGGCTTAAAGCTGACCGCGTTTACCCCGGATGGGGGCCTGGTGGAATGTGTGGAGTGGCCTAATCACCCCTGGGGTGTGGGGGTACAGTTTCACCCGGAATTCAAGTCCAAACCGACCCAGGCCAGTCCCCTGTTCCGGGATTTTATCGCCGCCGCCAAGGCGCGTATGCTGGTTACCGGGGGAAGCCCCAAGTTTTCCGCCGGACGCACCGATGCGGAACCTTAGCCTTCTCCCCCGCGGACTGCTTTTGTTCTGTTCCCTTGTTGTTGGCTGTTCCTTTGATTACGGCAGCCAGGGCAGTGAAGATTTGGGCCTTCCCGATATTGAGATGGACAATGTGGAGTATGTCCGCGTACGGGACGGGGACCCCCAGGTCCGCTTCCGGGCGGAGCGGGCGGAACGCTACGAGGAAAGGCAGCTTATGGAACTGCGTAACTTTTCATTCGAACAATTCACCGATCACGGAGAACGGATCGATTCAACCGGCCAGGCGTCTTCCGCCCATGTGGAACTCGATTCGGGAAACATCGGTATTTCCGGCGGGGTAAGCCTGTCGGTAGATTCGGAAAATATCACCATTGAGACCGAAAGCATCTCCTGGCAGGACAAGGAGCGGCAACTGAACGCCGGGACGGAAGACGTGGTAAGGATATTCCGCGACGATGGAACCAGTTTTCAGGGCCGCGGCTTTAAGGCCAATACCAGAAACCGCACCTGGGAATTCGCCGGTCCCATTGGGGGCGTCTACGTCCACAAGGATGAAGATGAGAAAGAGGCGGAAGAGAACGAAATATGGGACACGGTGGACATGCCCGGCCTGGAGTTCTGGCAATGAGCGGATTTTTCCGGGGGATTTTTGTTTTCGCGCTGTTCTGCGCCGCGGGAACAGCCGCCGCAGATACCTTTACGTTCAAGGCGGACCGGATGTCAGGCAGCCGGGCTTCCGGCCGGGAAATTACGATACTGACGGGGAACGCCGAAGTCAGATCCGACAACCTCCTGCTGCGGGCCAGCAGAATTGAAATACAGGGGGACGATAACCAGTTTATTGACTGTTCCGGCGGCGTTACCGGACTTGACGATGAAAAACAGATCTCCTTTCAGGCCGACCGGCTCCGTTACGACCGAAAGCTGAAAATCGCCCGGCTGGAGGGCAACTCGATCCTGGAGGACCGCAAAAACGAAATTGTTACCAGGGGCCGTTTTGTTGAATACGATGAACAGGCGGAGGTGGTGGTCTTCCAGATTGGGGTCCGGCTTTTCAAGGATGACATGGTGTGCCGTTCCGATTATGGGGTATACCGGCGGCAGGAAAAACTTTTGGATCTTTCAGGCTTTCCGGTGGTTTTCAAAAAAGACGATGAATTCAGGGCGGACCGTATCCGCGTGGACCTGGACACGAACGATGTTACGATGGAAGGGACCGTTTCCGGTTCCATCAAGAATTAACGCGGAGGCTGCATGGCCGGTGAAAGTCATATACTAACGGTAAAGGATCTCCACAAAAAATTCGGCCGGAAAGAAGTAGTACGGGGCGTTAATTTTTCCATGAGCAATGGCGAGGTGGCGGGACTTTTGGGACCCAACGGGGCGGGGAAAACCACCATTTTTTATATGATCGTGGGGTTCTACCGGCCAACGGCCGGGATAGTTTACATGGATCAGGTAAACATTACCTCCGAACCCATGTACCGCAGGGCCCGCCAGGGGATTGCCTACCTTCCCCAGGAGGCGTCTATCTTCCGCAAACTTACCGTGGAACAGAACATCTGGGCCATTCTGGAAAGCCGCCGGGACATCGGCAAAACCGAAAAAAAAGAGCGGCTGGAAGCCCTGCTGGATGAATTCGGCATCGCGAAACTCCGCAAGCAGTACGGCTTTACCCTTTCCGGCGGTGAACGGAGGCGTACCGAGATTGCCCGGGCCCTGGCGACCGAACCAAAATTCCTGCTTCTGGATGAACCCTTTGCGGGAATCGATCCTATCGCGGTGTACGAGATCAAGCGGATCATCCGCAGCCTTGCGGAAAAAGGCATTGGGGTACTGATTACCGATCACAATGTACGCGATACCCTGGAGATCACCACCGAGGCTTTTATCATCGCCGACGGTTCCATTGCCGCCCGCGGCGGTCGTGAAGATATACTGAATAACGAAATGGTACGCGAAGTTTATCTGGGCAGTGAATTCAGAATGTAGCCCCTGTCCGTCCGTGGACAACCCCCTCCTGTTGTTTTAGCTAAAGTCAAAATCTCAAACTCCGATATTTAGTATGGAGCCGGGAAATGCTATGCGCCCGTTGGGCCCCCTGGCATTTTTCGGAGAGGGACTTTCGGCTTATAAACCGGAAATCTCCCCTCACCCTTCCGGGAACGATGGGGGTTGAGGGTTCCGGGGTTTTCCCAGCGGGAAGATCCCTGGCACATGGGAAAGTTCCGTGTTACGGACTTATCCAGGCGAAACGTTCTACGTTTCGCCCCGGCAGAATGCCGACGGCAGGGATGCCGCAGCGGCGAGGCCGTCAGGGGACGGCACGCGCTGAAAATGCCAAGGGAGTGAATTATGATTATCAATCACAACTTGAGCGCAATGTTCGCGGACAGGTCTCTTAAAGTTACCCAGAACTATCTGGATAAAAACATGGAGAAGCTATCCAGCGGGCTGCGCATCAACCGCGCAGGGGATGATGCTTCGGGGCTCGCCGTTTCTGAAAAACTGCGCAGCCAGATCCGCGGTTTGAACCAGGCGTCCACCAACGCCCAGAACGGTATCTCGTTTATTCAGACCACGGAAGGTTACCTTCAGGAAACCGAAGATATTGTCCAGCGTCTCCGTGAACTGGCGGTTCAGTCTGCCCACGGTATCTACACCGATGAGGACAGGATGTACATTCAGATTGAAGTTTCCGCCCTCGTTGATGAAGTAGACCGGATTGCGTCGCATGCCCAGTTCAACGGGATGAACCTGCTCACAGGCCGTTTCGCGCGGCTTATCGGAGATAACGTGGTCACCGCTTCTATGTGGTTCCATATCGGCGCCAACATGGATCAGCGGGAACAGGTGTTTATCGGCACCATGACCGCGAAAGGTCTCGGTATTCGGAATGTCGGAGACGAGACGATTCTTTCACTGTCCGGTCTGGACAGTGCCAACCGTGCCATTGGAACTCTCGACCAGGCGATCAAGATCATCAACAAGCAAAGAGCCGATCTTGGCGCCTACCAGAATCGCTTGGAACACGCGGTCCGTGGTCTGGACGTGGGAGCCGAAAATATGCAGGCTTCCGAATCCCGCATCCGCGATACCAACATGGCGAACGAGATGGTCTGGTACACCAAAAACCAGATCCTCAATCAGTCCGGTACCGCAATGCTTGCCCAGGCCAACCAGAGGGGCCAGTCGGTTCTTCAGCTTCTCCAGTAAACCGGGGAAACGTTTTCGGACCCGAATTCGGGAAGGCGCCGTTCCGGCTTGACCGGAACGGCCTTTTTTTTGGAACTGGCTCAGATACCAAATTCAAAATATACTTGAATATTTAATTAAATTATGAAAGAAGCTGGAAAATTTAAAGTAACATGAGGCTGTAGCTGATTCACTTGTATTAGCGGAAGCAAAAATAAGCCTCCGCGGGGCAAGCCCCGCAGTATCTTTAGCGTTGCGTTAGTCCAAACGGAGGCTTGATTCGCCCCCGTCAACCGGCGAAAACATCGGCCAGGGTGATGGAAAGCCCTTCAAGAACCGCTGAGGGAAGCGCCGCGCCGGAATCGTACACCGTCCCCATGTAGGCGCCGTTTTGCAGAACAAAAGACTGCACGGTTTTTGATTCAGGCGACACGATCCAGTATTCCCGTACCCCGGCCTTCATGTAAAGATTGAATTTACGGATATACTCGCTGGCGGTGTTTGACGGGGAGAGGATCTCCACCACAAGATCCGGCGCTCCCCGGCAGCCTTCCGGCCCCCGCTTTTCTTCGCCGCAGATAACGGAAATGTCCGGCTGAACCACGGTATCGTCGCTTTCGTCTTCCGCGTAAAAGAGCCGCACGTCGTAGGGCGCCGGACGAACCTTGCAGGGCTTGCCGCGCAGGTAGTTCCCCATTTGTCTGGACAGTTCCACAAGAATATCCTGATGGAAGTCGTTGGGGGCGGCCATGGCGTAGGCCGTTCCTTCGATAAGTTCAAAACGTTCGCCTTCGTTCAGGTCCCATGCCTTGTAATCGGCATAGGTAAAACGGCGATTTGCCGTGAATGGCTTTTGTAACGCATCGCTCATAGGGCAAGTATACGCTGAAAAAATAATCCGGTAAAGCGAGCGCCGGCCCCGCACAGCGGTTTTACTTTTCCGCTTCCCGTGAACGCCGTGAGTTCGCGTCGTTCTTCCACAGTCTGGCCCAATCCGAAAGGAACAGGGTCCTACGCGTTTATTCATCTGACTGTTCAGGCGGGCCGCGATTCGCTGTCCCTGATCTGGGCGCGGATTGACAAAATCGAGGAGATTAGGGCGCAGAGGGCCGCCAGGATGGCCATGATGGCCAGGGCGCCGGAACCGAAGATCATGAAGTTGTACATCCCGTGGATGGCTATGGCGGAAAGGAGGCGTATGAGGAAAGGGGCCCCGCCAAGGCTGGCGGCGGCGGCTCCTACTCTGGCTCCACAGGCGCCATGCAGCGGGGCGGATGTAACGGTTCGCAGCAGGGCTATTCCGATATCGGAGGCCCCGTAGGAGGCGTTTTCCATTAACGCGAAGCCCAGCCCGGCGGCCAGGCCCGCGGCGCTGCCCCGCAGAACGGCGTTTTCGCCTTTGATCCGGGCAAGCGGAAAGAGAATCATAAAAACCAGGAGCCGGGACAGTTCCTCCGTGGCGGCAATCCGGCAAAACTGGTTGAATAGAGTGGCCCCTATGTCCCCCAGGAGGCTGGTGGAAGGACCGGACAGGACGGGGATGAGTCTCTGCAGGAGCAGGGCAAGGAGCATGGAACTGGCGCCGCCAAGCAGGAAAATAAGGAACCAGCCGGGACTAAGGGGGCAATGGACCAGGCGGTACCAGAGGAACAGGAGCAGCGCCGGCAGGGCGGCAATGAGAATCAAAAACAGCAGGCCGTTCACTCCTCTAGCATAATGCCAATGAAACGATTAGGGTAAGGCCCATGACGGAAACGGGTGGTCCGGCTGATCGCGTGATCATCATTGTGGGTCCCAAACATTCGGGGAAGACCAGCGCGGGGAAGGCCCTGGTCCGGCTCTGGGAAAGCGCCGGTGGACCGGAAACGGCGGGGCCGGTCCGTTTTGTTGACCTGGATGACCTGGTGGAGAGCCGCACAGGGCAAAGTCCCCGGCTTCTCTACCGGGCGGGGCCCGAGGTCTTTCGCGGGGCGGAGGCGGAGGCGCTGCGGGGTCTTCTTGAGGGCCGCGGCCGCGTGGAAGACGGCGGGGCAGGCGGTGTCAGCGTTGTGGCGGCCGGGGGGGGTCTGGCGGATAACCGGAAGGCCCTGGATCTGCTGAAAAAAAGCCGCGCCCTGGTGGTGTACCTGGAGGTTTCCGTGGAAACCGCCTGGGAACGGATCAGGGCGGCGGCGGAACAGAGCGGGGAACTGCCCCCCTTTCTTGACACAGAGGACCCCCGGCATACCCACCGGCTGCTCCACGAGCGGCGGGGGCGGGTTTACCGGGAACTGGCGGCCTTTACCGTGAAGGCGCGGGACACGCCGGAAGAAACAGCCGCCGCCATGTTGGGGCTGCTTGGGGGCGCGTG
>JAIRND010000142.1 GCA_031258225.1 Treponema sp.
GACGATCAGCGGCTCTTTGTGGACAACCTTAAACTCATGCTGGAGACCCTGGCGGAAGACATACGGGTAACCGGTATCGCGGCAAACGGGCAGGAAGCCATCGACATGGCCGAAGCGCAGAAGCCTGACATTATTCTGCTGGACATCAGGATGCCGGAAATGGACGGGGTGGAGGCGGCGAAGATACTCCATCAGAAATACCCCGGAATAAAGATCGTCATGCTCACCACCTTTCTGGAGGATGATTACGTGGAGGAGGCGATAAAAAACGGGGCCTACGGGTATATTCTTAAAAACATCAAAAGCGACGACCTTATCGCGTCGATCCGGGCCATTTTCCGCGGGTCCGCCCTGTTTTCCCCTACGGTGCTGGAAAAGCTCCTGCGCCGCGCGGCCGCCGGGCCGGATGCCGGGGAGCATGATAAATACCACGAGATCGCGGGACGTCTGGGCAAGCGGGAACGGGAGATCCTTACCCTGGTGGGCAGGGGTTATACGAACCAAAAAATAGCGGATACCCTCTTTATATCCGAACCAACGGTCCGGAACTACATCAGTTCTATCTATGCCAAGGTGGGCAGTAAAGACCGGCTGGAGGTTATGACGATTGCGCGGAAGGGGCAGTTTGAAAACACATGAAAAATTTGAGGGGGGGAGCGGGAGGGGGATAAAGTCCTTTCTGCTGAAAATACTGGGCGGCTACCGGATTATCTGCCTCCCGGCTATTTTTGTCATTGTGTTTTATTCAGGGAAAGACAGCGGGGCCAATAACCTGCCGCTGGTGTTCCTCTGGCTGTCCCTCAGCGCCGTTCTCTATTTTTTTCTGTTCCGCTCGGCTAATTTTTTTATACTGCTTCTTAGCGATTATTTTGTCGTGCTTCTTTACTCCTATTTCGAACCCAGTTTCCTTATCGCCGAATTCATCTGGATTCCCGGTATCCTTGTGGCCCTTGCCCTGGCGGTGCCCGCTCCCGCCGGCAAGATCCTGTCCCTTGGTCTGGGGATACTTGGCGCGATAGTTTTTAGCTGGGGATACACATCGGGGCTTGCCATCTTTGCCGCGGGGATCGCCGTCCCCTTTTACCTGGCCGCGCTGATCATCTATGTTCCCGTCGGTCTTTTGGCGTTTGTCGTATCTTTTATCGGTTCCGAAATGGAAAAAATAAGGAACAGGAACGCCGGGCTTGAGACGGTCAATGCCCGTCTTAACGAACTAAACCGCGGCGTTTCTGAAAAAATTTTCCGGCTGCAAAACGATACGGCCCTGGAAGCCCGCAAGCGCCTGAGCAAGGAGATTCACGATTCCACCGGCTATGTGTTTATTAACCTTATCATGATGCTGCAGGCGGCCTCCGCGGTTTCAAAAAAGGATGCCGGGAAGGCACAAAAACTGGTCGATGACGCGCGGGACTACGCCGAGCGGGGTATCAACGAGATCCGCCATCTGCTGCGGGATTTCCGCTCGTACACCACGTCCCGCGTAAGCCTTCAAAACGAGTTTTTCAGCCTTGTCGAATCGTTCCACAAGGCTACGGAGGTGGAGATACGCATGGATTACGGCGAATGGCCGTCCACCATTTCCAAAGAGACCGATTCGTTTTTTATTTCTTTTTTGCAGGAAACCCTGACCAACGCGCTTAAACACGGCCACGCCACGGAAATTTCGGTGGTGTGCTGGAAAAGCGTTTCCCATATCGGCATGTCGGTAACGGATAACGGAACCGGCGCGGAAATGCCTATCAAATTCGGCATTGGTATTACCGCTATGGAGGATTCTATCGGGCAGATGCAGGGGGCTATCTACATCAGGAATGATGAGCCGGGTTTTAGGATAAGCGCGTCAATCCCCCTGGAAGCGGTACGGACAGGCTAAGCCTGCCTGTACCACTGTTTCTGGGCATTGAAAAGCCGCTCGTACTCGCCGCCTGAATTGACCAGAGCGTCATGCGTGCCGGTTTCCACCAGAGCGCCTTTTTTCATCACCAGAATACGGTCCGCCAGCCGCACCGAACCCATGCGGTGGGTTACGATGATCGCCGTCTTGTCCCGCACGATTTCCGCAAAGCGGTTGTATATCCTTGATTCTTCGATGGGATCGATGGCCGCCGTCGGTTCGTCCAGCACGATAAGGTCGTGGTCCCGAAAAAAAGCCCGGGCGATGGCCACCCGCTGCCACTGTCCGCCTGAAAGATCGATGCCGCCGAACTCCCGGGACAGCATGGTGTCATAGCCGCCGGAAAATTCTTTCATTTCCACCGCGGCCTGAGCGCAGGATAGCTTGAGTTTTTCACTATCGGCCGCCGTATCATTGCCGGCTCCCATCCGGCTGATGCCGATATTTTCTTTCAGCGTCATCTGGTAGCGCTGGTATTTCTGAAACACCGCGGATGTATGTTCAAAAAGGCTTTCCATGGAGGCCGCCGCCGTAGTAACGCCACCGACGGAGACAAGGCCCTGGTCGGGCAGATACAGGCCGGTGAGGAGCCGCACCAGGGTGGATTTGCCGGAACCGTTTTCGCCCACAATGGCTACCGTTTCGCCGCCCTTGATTTCAAAGCTCACCGAATCCACGGCCTTTGTTTCGGAAGCGGGGTACGTAAACGAGACGTTTTCCACGCGGATACCCTGTGTTTTCGGAACAGCCCTGTCCGCGCCCCCCCGTTCGGGAAGATCCATAAACGCAAGGTAGTTGCGGATGGTTCCAAGCCGGGAAGCGTTAGCGCCTATCTGGATGGTAACAAGATCGTTCATCATCCTGAACAGTTGATCGATTGACGCGTATACCGCGGCGAATGTGCCGACGGAAATTTCCCGCCCCATGAGGGCGGTATACAGCAGGAAGATGACCCCCATATACGCGGCCAGGGTCAGCAGTTTCATCGCCAGTTCCGTACCGTTGGCCTTGAGTTCGTGTTTCCACCGCAGGCGGTTGAGGAGCGTGATACAGTCGGTAAAGAGTTTTTTGAAATACCAGTAGGCTCCCAGGATCCGGGTTTCTTTGAAATACTCCCGTCCGGCCATACATTGTTCGTAGTAGTCCGCTTCGCGCCTAACCGGGGCCGATGCGTCTTCCAGGCGGGTAAATACCTTGACCCGCAAAAACTGGATCAGGGCCGCCGGAATAAAGGCCGCTCCCAGGGCCAGCACCAAAAGGGGCTTGAGGCTGAGAAGATACCAGGCCACGAAGCAGAAATAGGGCAGAAACAATGCAAAAATGACCATCGTGGTCATAACAAAACTCACCGCGTTAAACGCGCCTTCCCCCGCCTTGTTGATGTAGTTCAGTATCTCGGTGTTTTCAAAATCTGCCGGGGCAAGACGCGCCGCCTTTTTATTGATCTCTTTCCGTAATATGCCGACGATCTTCAAATGATTTTTGTTACCCGTATAGTTAATAAGGCCCACAGAAATATGATTGCCGGCATGGGCCAGCGCCAGAAACGCCAGGGCGGAAAGCACGGAACTCATGACGGCGCCGCCGGCGGCAAATTCCGCCGCCCTGTCCAGAAGGCGCTGGGTCAAAAGAATGGCCGCGCCGTTAAGCAGGCTGCTCACTATCATGAGGGATATTTCAAAAACAATCGAAGTGTTGTTTTTGAAACAGACCGGCGCAAGCCTTGAAAATACCGTAACCACATTCAGTTCTTTGGGTTTCGTTTTCATATCAGTTTTCATGTCAGGCATACCAGCCCCTTTGGGACTCGTACATTGCCGCGTACAGGCCGCCCTTTGCGATAAGTTCCCCGTGGCTCCCCTTTTCGGCAACCCGTCCCCCGTCGATCACCAGAATTTCATCGGCCAGCCGCGCCGCGCCAAGCCGGTGGGTGATAAAGACCGTGGTCTTGCCCCTGCTTATTTCGCCGTAGAGTTCGTAAACCGCGCTTTCCGCCACCGGATCAAGGGCGGCGGTTGGCTCGTCCAGGATATGCACCGGCGCGGGATTCACGAGCGAGCGGGCGATGGCGGCCCGCTGCCACTGCCCGCCTGAAATATCAACGCCTCCTTCCCGTATTTTCCCCAGGGGCGTGTCCAGGCCCCGGGGCAGTTCCGCCGCCAGTTCCCCCAGGCCAATCTTTTCCAGGGCTTGGGACACCGCGTCGGCGCCGGCCCCGGAAACGGAACCCGCCGTAACCGCGCCCAGGCCGACGGATTCCTTTAAGGGAACCTGATATTTGGCGAAATCCTGGTAAACCACGCTGAAAAGGGCTTTAACGCGGGCGGCGGGGAGGCGCCGCAATTCTTGCGGACGCGGTTCCTGTGGGCGCAATTCCTGTGGACGCGGTTCCCGCGGAGACAGTTCCACGCCGTCTATCAGGATCTCCCCTTCGTAATTCGTGTAAAGACCGGTTAAAAGTTTGGTGATGGTGGTTTTGCCCGCGCCGTTGGCGCCCACAAAGGCGTAATGGCGGCCCGCGTGGAGTTTCATCGAAAGATTTTTGAGAATATCTTTTTCGGTTCCGGGATAGCGGAAACTCACGTTGACAAATTCTATGGTACGCGGTTCCATGCCGGCCGTGTCCGGCGCTTCGGGAAACGCCAGGGCTTCTTCCTGACCGCTCAGGGCGAAAAAGGCCGACAGGTCTTTCAGGTATTCCCGGGATTTTCCCATCTGCCCGGTAAACCATATCAGTTCGTTGCCCATTATATAGGTCAGGTTAAAAATAGCCGTTACAAAACCCATGAACATGCCGATACTGATGGCCCCCGAGCCCAGCGGGGGAAGGAGCGCCAGAATAAACAGGGCGGCGATAAAAACAACGATAAGGCTTGAACCTTTAAGGGAAGCCATCAATTTTCCCAGGGCTTTAACCCGTATCTTCCGGCCGTCCTCGTATTTTTCATGCCAGGCATTATTCACCGCGCCGGTGTAGCCAAAAAGGGCCCGTTCCTCCACAGCGTCCCGGCCGGTCAGGATACCGTACAGATAGTCCGCCCGCCGCTCCGACACAGCCGCTTCCCGGCCGGCCTGGTAGTTCCCCTTGCCGGCTTTGAACGCCAACCACAGGAGGGGCGCGCCAAATAGCGCCACTACCAGGGCAGCCCACCACACCTGAAAGGCCAGCAGCGCGAGCACCGATACAAGCTGCCCGAATATCCTCGCGATAACCAGGCTGTCGTCAAACCCTTTGGCGATTTTTTCCGCCGGATTCGTTCCGACCCGCTGGATCAGATCCCAGGTGCTGTTGTCTTCGATATGACGATACTCCAGGGTCGCCCGCTTTTCCGCCACCGCCGGCCTTAAGGTTCCGGTAAGGCCCATGTTCCGCCTGGTCTTTGCGAAATTCGCCAAACCCGGCAGGAGCAGCCGGCAGGCGACAATCCCCATCAGCAGGAACAGGGGAATAAGGATGTTTCCGTCCCCGCCGCCAAAGATGATCAGGGCCGTGTCCACAAACCGGGCGGTAACGGCAATCTCCACGGCGGGGAGCAGGGCCGAAACCGCCTGTTCCAGCACGCACAGCGCGGCGGGCAGAGGCGCCGCCTTAAACGTCAGGGCGATAAGAGCCGGTATACTGTCCGGTACACCGGGTTGTTGTTCCTGGTTCATCGTGCCCCCATGCCGATACCAAATGGTAGCACGGATTCCGGACAAAAAGAAACGAATTTTTCTTCCGGGTGTTGCTCAAAGTACCCCCGCCACGCGCGTTCGATGTTCTGGAGGCTTTCTTCCCGGTTGAGCAGGTTCTTGACGTGGGTTCCCCAGGTCAGGTTGTCGCAAAAGTAGGTGAAAAAGCGCCGGGCCCGGCTGATATGGAACTCCGGGGGCTGGCAGCGGGCCAGGAGTTCCAGAAAACGGAGGGCCGTTTCTTCCAGGTTAACCGGGCCCGGGCCCGCCCGCCGCGCCTCCGCGAAGATCCAGGGTCGCCGGACCGCGGCCCGGCCCACCATGACCCGGCCCCCTTCCGCCCGGCGTAGCAACTCCGCCGCGCTGTCTATGTCCCCGTTCCCCGCCACGGGGATACGCAGTTCCCCCCGCAGGGCTTCCACGTACTCCCAGCGGGCGCGGCGCTTGAATTTTTCTCCGGCCAGGCGCGGGTGCAGCGTGATAAGCTGTACGCCCTCCGCCTCCAGTGCCCGGCAGAAGCGGACCAGGTACTCAAAGAGCGCCCCGTCCGGGGGAAGGCGGGGCTCCTCCGGCAGGACGCCCAGCCGCAGTTTAACGCTAAGCCGCCGCCGTACCACCGTCCGTACCCTGGCCACCATAGCCAGGGCCCTGTTCATATCCGCCATCCAGGAGACTCCGGCCCCCGTGCGGCGGATCGCCGGGGCGGCGCAGCCCATGTTAAGGTCAACGCCCAGGCAGTCCCTCCGGTCCAGCAGGGCCGCCGCCCCCTCAAGCTGGGCCGGGTTGGAACCGGTCAACTGGTATACCAGCCGTCCGGGGCAGGGCCCCGCGTCCAGGTACCACGCTTCAAAGGGGCCGCCCGCCAGCAGGGCCCCGGCGCTCAGCATCTCCGTAACGTACTCGGGCCGCTCCCCGGGGCCGGTGGAATCGTCCATAAATCCTTCAATAAGTTCCCGCAGGGCGCGGTGGCTAATTTCCGCCATAGGTGCTAGCATGAAGGGGGTAGACATAGTAGAATTAAGAGGTATTCGGGATAAAAATGAAAGAAGGGGGGGCTGTCCGGTCAATCTGGGCTTGATTGGGGCCGCTCACTTGACGAGTAACGTTCTTTCCCATACAGTATAGTCAGAAGAGGAGCGTACCGCATGACAGCAAAGGATAATATGCCTAACCTCAACGAAAAGCCGCCGGAGGGGGTTAAACCGGATGGTAGCGCGTATCGGGTGTTGGTGGTTGATGATTCCATGTTTATTGCGAAGCAGCTTGGTCAAATTTTTACTTCCGAAGGTTTTGAAGTTGCCGCGACAGCCGGTGATGGGGCCCAGGGGGTGGAGAAATATAAGGAATTGCATCCAAATGTTGATTTGGTAACGATGGATATTACCATGCCGGTGATGGATGGGGTTTCCGCCCTGGAGAAGATCCTGGAATTTGACAAAAATGCCTGCGTTATCATGGTCAGCGCCCTGGGAAAGGAAGATGTGGTCAAAAAGTCCCTTCTTATGGGGGCAAAAAGCTACATTGTTAAACCGTTGGACCGGAAAAAGGTGCTTGAACGGGTGGTTTCGGTTCTTAAACGATAGGTTTGTTTCAAAACCGCCGGTTTTGAAGCAGGCTGATAGGTAAAACCGTTCCAAAATCCTGAATTTTGGGGCGGTTCCGTCTGAATTCTCCAACGCGACAGGCTGCCGGAAGTCTACACGCCGGCCTTGTACATCTCCTATAATCTATAGGGACTATTGTTCAAATTTTCGCCGGGCGGCGGTTATTCACGGGGGGGACCTGTCAAAAGGTCCGCCCGAACTGGAGGAATACATGCGTTTGGTTATTTTTAAGACGTACCAGGAAATGAGTGTGGCGGGGGCAGCGTATATCGCGGAGCGGATAACGCGGTTTCAGGAAGACCGGCCCTTTGTGCTGGGACTTCCGACGGGTTCTACGCCGCTGGGCATCTACCGGGAGCTTATCCGCAGGTACCGGGAGGGGAAAATCTCGTTCAGCCGCGTGATCAGCTTCAACATGGATGAATACCTGGGGCTTCCCACGGGGCATCCCCAAAGCTACCACACCTTTATGTGGGAAAATTTTTTCAGCCATATTGATATCCGGGCCTCGAATGTCCATATTCTAAACGGTGAGACCCGCGACCCGGAGGAGGAGTGCGGGGCCTTCGAGGAGGCGATCAAGGCGGCGGGGGGCATCGACCTGTTCCTGGGCGGCATGGGAGAAGACGGGCACATTGCCTTTAATGAACCCTTTTCGTCCTTTAGCTCCCGGACACGGGTGCAGATCCTGACCGAAGACACCCGCGCCGTTAACGCCCGCTTTTTTGACGGGGATATCAAACAGGTCCCCAGGGCGGCTCTGACCGTGGGGGTGGGGACCGTCATGGACGCCAGGGAAGTCCTGGTCGCCGCGTCGGGCCGTAACAAGGCGCGGGCCCTGCGCGACGCGGTGGAGGGGGGCATAAGCCACCGCTGCCCCCTCTCCTGCCTTCAAAACCACCCCAAGGTAACGATCATGTGCGACAATGCCGCCGCGGTGGAACTGGAGGCCGGAACCGTGGAGTACTTCAAAACCCTGGAACAGTCGATCCAGGAACAGACAGGCGGGACGAGCCGGCCATGAGGCCGCGGGCCCCGTTCCGGCCCTTGTTCCGGGTCCTGTCCCTGTTTTCGGTTTTTTTCTCCCTCTGCCGGGCCGCTGCCCAGGAGGGGGCTGAGGAGACGGCAAACCTGGCGGCGTTCCAGGATCCCGCCCGCATCTGGGGTTCCGGGCCGGAGGGGATCATCGAGGAAGCCTACCGGCTCTGCTTCAAGACCCGGATTCTGGACGGAAAGGTGATCACCATACGGATGCCCTTTGCCCAGAACAACGAGCGGGATAAACTTGTGGACCAGGGCTGGGAGTTCCTGGGCGGCGGAAAGGGGGACCCCGCGTTTCTCTGGCCGATCATCGAGGGCATTATCGATTCATCGGATTTTAATACCTACGTGCGTACCCTGGGCGATGGCCGGGAACAGGTGATCATCTTTGACATCCCCGGTCAAAGCTGGACCAGTTCACGCGATCTGTTTGACATTGCCCGCATGAAGGCCGGGGCTTACCGGGGCCTTCCCCACCGGCCCTACGTGCTGGCAAGCGGGCGCGGGATCGAAGACGCCGATGTGTACAACTACCTGTACTGCGTGGGACTTGTGGGGATGGACTGTTCGGGCTTTGTCTGGCATGTCCTTTCCTACGTGGCCCGGACAGGGGGTCTGGATTTGGGACGCAGCCTGAGCCGGACCCTGGGGGTCCGGGGCGGGATTGATCCCTCCCGTTATGTGGGGACCGCCTTTTACAACTCAGGCAGTTCCCAGATCATCCCCGTGGAAGATACCATCTCCCTGCTCCGTCCCGGCGACATCCTCCTGTTCCGGGGTTACGATGGGGAAATGTCCCATTCCGCCATCATTCAGGCCGTGGACCCGCAATCCGGCTTTATCCGCTACCTGCAGTGTACCGATGAGGCCCCCCTGGCCGAGCGGGGCGTCCACGATTCCTATATCTACTTTGACCCTTCACGGACGGACCTTTCCCTTGGCGATCCTTCCCTTAACTGGACCCAGAAACGCTATGCCCCGTTTCCGGGGGAACAGGGTTCACCCTTCTCGGACGATGGGGAACGCTACCGGGCCTACCCGGAACTGGGGGGCGGCCGGGTAGTCCGCCTGCGGTCCCTGGTTCCGATCCTGGAAAAACTTAACGCGGAAAACTAAGCGGTAACCGCGGGCTGCCAGGGCGAACAGCCTGCTCATCGCGGGCGGCGTCCTCACAAGTGCTTCGGAAATAGACACGGCGAAGGCGATTTCCGGCGTACATGAGCGGATTTTGTAAAGTCTTTCGGCATGATTTTATGCGCTGACCTGTGCGTCAATTGACAAATTTGTTGTAAGCTGGTATGCTACTTTTCATGGTAAAGGCAGGCAACGCCGAATTCTCAGAAAAAATCTCTGAAATAGCCGGACTTGGCACGATTTTTGCTCTCTCTCTCTCTCTCTCTCTCTCTCTCTCTCTCTCTCTCTCTCTAATGCTCACCGCCATCTTCTCGTAATCCAACGGAACGCCAATGCGGCTCGGCCTCGTCGTGTTTCAGGGGATAGATCCGTCCAACGGGCAATTGATAGGTGTTGTAAAAACCTGCCGTCGAGCGGGGAGTTATTAACAAGGTTGCTCGTTAATACCCGTTGTTTTGAACAAGTCGCAAGGAGTTAGACATGAAAACAGATCGTTGTAAGAAGCTGATGGCCTTTGCGTCCATCGCCGGAATCCTAACCGCGGTTTTGAGCGGCTGTGGAACTGTGGATGAGGACGGGACTGGGCCGGCCGCTTACTCGTTCAGTACCCCTGCCGAATACCGGGCTATGGTTCAGTTGACCGGTGGAACCATCATCGGCAATGATGTGTATGCGTATGATTCCACCAACAAAGGTATGTTTCCCACTGGCCGGACGGTAACGCTTAGTCCGTTTAAGATCGCGAAGTACGAGACCACCTACGAGTTATGGTACGAGGTGTACCAGTGGGCGGCTGGCCACGGATACACCTTTGCCAATCCGGGCCGGGAGGGAGACAATGGGACCGACGGGGCGGCCCCCACAGCGGCAAAGAATGAATCGGCTACGACTATCAACTGGCGTGACGCAATCGTGTGGTGCAACGCCTACAGCGAGATGAGCGGGAAAGAGCCGGTGTATTACACGGACAATAGCCATACCACGGTACTGAGAGTTTCGATGAATGACAGCGGAACCGGCACGCCGGTGGATAGTGCGGTGATGAAGCCGGGGGCCAACGGCTACCGGCTGCCCACGGCGGCGGAGTGGGAGTACGCAGCCCGTGGGGGAAATCAAGCTGATACGGTCAACTGGTCTTACAACTACGCGGGAAGTGATACCCTTGGGGATGTTGCGTGGTATAAGGTCAATGCCTACGATGTGGGAGCCGGCAGTGCCGATTACGGGGTACACCCGGTGGGGACGAAAACCGAAAACGGCGCCGGGCTTTACGACATGTCTGGGAACGTAACGGAATGGGGCTGGGACTGGTGTGGCGCTATCAGCAATACGGAGACGGTAACCGATCCCGCCGGGCCTGCTTCGAATTGGTGCCGGGTGCTGCTAGGCGGTAGTTGGGGGGATGACATCTGCGCGGTTGCCTCTGGGGGCGCAGACGTCGCCCCTCACAGCAGGTGGGGTACTATTGGCTTCCGGTTGGCCTGCCGGTAGCAATTAACAACGAACTACGATAAAATTATCAATTATCAAACAACACCGGACAGGGTTACATGGAAATACTTAATTCCCGGCCATAGGCATGGGCGATCCGCTCAAGGGTCTTTACCGTGGGGTTTGCTTTGCGGGGGTTTTCAAGACGCTGGTATGACTGATAGGAAAGCCCCAGCTTCCGGGCTATATCAGTTTGGCTCTGTTCCCCCCGGAGTTCCCGGAGCCGGAGGGACAGGGCGATATGAGGGGCAACCGTTACCGGATACCCGTCTCTACAGACAGGCGGGGAAATTACGTTGCCCCGGGAAATATCGGCTTCCAGACATCCGTCAAGGGCTTCCTTTGCCATTGCCAGAGCTTCCTCATGGGAAAACCCGCAGGTAACGATATTGGTCATATCGGGGAATTGGGCTATATACTCATCCCCTTCTGTCTCGATAGTGCAGTAGTAGGTCATATACCCCCCTATTCAATCCCCGCTTCCTTGAGGATTTTTTTTGCAAGGTGCCCTATGTCCTTGTTCCCATGAAAAGGAACCGAAACCGAGCGACAGCCGACTTTGACAAAAACATGATGAGAACCGTTAATTCTGTCCAGTACCCATCCATAGACTTTTAACTTGTCCATAATTTCCCTTGCCGTCATGGTTTATGATACAGTATATATATTGCATTATCAAGAGATTTTAGATTGTAGTTAATATCGGGGGCCATGCCATGCTTCCGCAGCTTCTTTACATCCTCTTCCCGGCACTGTTCCCGGCTCCGCGCCTCCCACTTCGCCGCTAAGCCGCACTCCTCCTCCTGATGTGGGCCAAGTTCAGGCGGCCTTTGACAATCCTTCCCTGTCTCCGCTAGCAGCCTGTCGTACTTGTGGATTTTTTGCGCTTGATGCCGCAAAAAATCCCGATTATCCGGCGTGCTTACGCAGTTTGCAGGGTAAAAAATCGCCCTTACAGGCGATTTTTTGGGGTCTATACGCGAAGCGCGACAAACTGCTAGACTATACCAGTTAGTATTTTCTAACATATCTTGTCCTACGGAGACCACTATGAAACATCGCGTTGTTGTTCCGGCTCTGGGCCTTGCCCTGCTCGTCTTCCTGGGAGGCTGCGATAAACCGGCCCCAGGGGTATCGGCGCCGGAGGCGGAGACCCGGACGGTGAACACCCTGCGGGGAGCGGCCGTCATTCCGGCAAATCCCCGGCGTATCGCGGATGCCTCTGGTATCAGCGACATGCTCTGTATTATCGGACACAAGCCGGTGGCCACCTCCGATTCAGACGCCTACGATTACACCCGGTTTCCTTCCTACCTGGAAGAACTGCTGACCGGGGCGGTTATTATCGGCTATCCGATGTCGGATACGGTGAACGTGGAGGCGATTCTTGCCGTGGAACCGGACCTTATCATCATTAATCCCCGGCAGGAAAAGGCCTACGAACAGTTGCGGGCCATAGCCACCACCATTGTTATTGAACCCACGGTAAACGACTGGCGGGGGGATCTGCGGATGGTGGGGGAGATATTCGGTGAGCAGGCCGCGGTGGAATCCTATATTGCCGGTTATGAGGCAAAGGCCCGGGAAACGGGGGCCGCTATTAAGGCCGCCAACGGCGCGGGGGCCACGTATTTCTCCTTCCTTACCGCCGGCACCTCCTACTACCTGTTTACCGGCGCGGCCTATGGGGATATGTTCTACAACGACATGGGCCTGGGAATACCCCCTGAACTGCCGGAACAGAACAGTATCACCCTGCCCACCGCGACTCTGGAGGGGCTTACCGGGATAAACGCGGATTACATGGTGGTGTTGGCCTCCGCGGACGACCGGGCGGCGCTGGAGGCCAGTTCCGTGTGGAACAGCATGGAGAGCGTCAAGGCCGGCCATGTTATCTGGCTGCCCCAGTCCCCCTACTTTAACCAGGCCTACAGCGTCTACGGGAAGAATCTGCTACTGGATGAACTGAAAACCCTGCTGGTTCAATAACCGGCCCGCGCGGAGAACGACCCGTATGGGGACAGGGGTGAATGAACGCGGCGGCAGGGTGATCCCTATCCTTGCCGTTGAGTTCGTTCTGATTCTTGGCGGGCTGGTTCTCTCTGTCTGCCTGGGCGCCAAGAACATAGGCCCCGGTGATATTGTTCAGGGTATTTTCGGCAGGGTAAAAACCGGCACGGCCCAGTTGATCATTTGGGATTCCCGGCTGCCCCGCGCCCTCTGCGCCCTTCTGATCGGCGGCTTTCTCGCGGCCGGAGGGGCCATACTGCAGGGCCTTACCCGTAACCCCATCGCGTCTCCCTCTATCATGGGGGTGAACCAGGGGGCCGTACTGGCTATGGCGATCTACATGGCCAGCCGCGATGTTCCGGGTTTGCCCGGCAGGGTGTTTTTCGCGTTTGCCGGGGCCTCGATCAGCGCGGTTCTGGTGTTTCTTCTCAGTACCAAGCGGGCCGGCCTGGATATTACGCGGCTGCTCCTGGCGGGTACGGCCCTGGGGATGCTCTTTTCTTCCCTGGCGGCCATGATTGCCCTTCTGACCAACAACAGCAAGAACCTTGCCTTCTGGATGGCCGGCGGGCTTGGCGGCGCTACCTGGGGAATGGTCCGGGTTTTACTGATCACGGCGTCGGCCCTGGTCTTTGCCCTGTTCCTCTCCCCCAAGATCACGATTCTTAGCCTGGGCGATGACGCGGCGGTGGGCCTGGGGGAACGGCCAAACCGTGTGCGCTTCGCGGGCCTTCTCTGCGTGGTGCTTCTCAGCGGCGCGGCGGCGGCGGTGGGGGGCAATATCGGCTTTGTCTGCCTTATCGTACCCCAGATAGTCCGGCTGGGCGTAGGGGGGGATTACCGCCGCGTGATCCCCCTGTCCATCGTAACCGGGGCCGTCCTGATGATATACGGCGATATTCTGGCCCGGACCCTGAACAGTCCTTTTGAAATACCCGTGGGTTCCATCACCTCCCTCCTGGGGGTGCCGGTGCTTATCAGGATGGTAAAAAAGGAACGGCGGATATGAGGACTGTCCGTTCCAGGGCCGGGCGCTTTCGCCTGGTTTTTGCCGTCCTGCTGCTGCTCCTCCTGGCCGCCGTTCTTCTTAGCATGAATTTGGGGACGCTGGCCATTTCGCCGGGGGAACTGCTGCGCACGGTCCTTGGTCAGGGGACCCGGCAGCAGCGGATTGCCCTGTTTACGATCCGCCTGCCCCGGATCCTCATCGCGCTCCTGGTGGGAGGCGCCCTGGCGGTTTCCGGCGTCATCCTCCAAAGCGTAACGCGCAACGATCTGGCCGAACCGGGGATCATCGGCATTTCCAGCGGGGCCGCCATGTTTGTGGTGGTGTACATCTATCTGACCAACGGGAACAACTACTATTCCCTGCCGGCCTTTACCATTTTTACGATGCCCCTTATTGCCCTTGCCGGGGGCCTTGGCGCGGCGGTTCTTATTTATGTTCTGGCCTGGCGGCGGGGGATGAAACCCCGGCGGCTCCTGCTCATGGGGATCGCGGTGAACGCCGGCTTTAACGCGCTGATCGTTATTCTGCAGCTCACGTTTGACAACCGCGATTTTAACCGGGTTCTCTCCTGGACCTCCGGCAGTATCTGGGGGGTAAGCTGGAGTTATGTTATCGCCGTAACCCCGCCGCTCCTGGTTCTGTGTGCCGCCGCGCTGTACCAGTCCCGCTATCTGGATGTCTTTACGCTGGGGGACGAGGTTGCCCGCGGCCTGGGGGTAAATACGGAACAGCGCCGGCGGCTGCTTATCGCCATAGCGGCGGCTCTGGCCGCGGTAGCCACCTCTGTCGCGGGAAGCATCGCCTTTGTGGGGCTTATCGCCCCGCATATTGCCGGCAAGCTGACCGGCCCCCAGCGCCGGTACTGCACACCCGTGGCCATCCTTACCGGGATGCTGCTGGTAACCGGTTCCGACATTATCGCCCGGAACATGTTCGCCCCCCTGGAACTGCATATCGGTATCGTAGTTTCCCTGGTGGGGGCGCCCTACTTCATCTACCTTATGGTAAAACAATAGGAAAGGGATCGCATGGAAACTGGTATTATGACCGAAAACCTGAGCCTTGGGTACGGCGGCAAACCCGTGATTCAGAACCTGGGCGTGTCGATCCCCAAGGGCGCGGTAACGGTTATCATCGGGGCCAACGGATGCGGAAAATCCACCCTTCTAAAGGGCATCGCCCGGATCCTGAAACCGGAACGCGGGATCATCCGGCTTGACGGACGGGATGTACACGCCGTTTCCTCACGGGAAATTGCCCGGCACATGGCCGTGCTTCCCCAGGGCCCCCGCGCCCCGGATGGCATGACCGTAGAAGAACTGGTAGCCTATGGCCGTTTTCCCCACAAGCGCGGCTTTGGCGCCCTGAAACGGGAAGATTTTGAGATCATCCGGGAGTCCCTGCGTACCGCCGGGATTGAGGAGTTTCATGACCGGCTTTTGGCGGATCTTTCCGGCGGACAGCGCCAGCGGGCCTGGATAGCCATGACCCTGTGCCAAAAAACAGAGTTTATGCTCCTGGACGAACCGACAACCTTCCTGGACATGGCCCACCAAATGGAAATACTCACCCTTTTGGCCGCCCTTAACCGCCGGGAAGGCCGCACGGTAGTTATGGTGCTCCACGAACTTAACAACGCATCCCGTTTTGCCGATCATATCCTGGCCATGAAAGACGGCGCCGTCCTGGCGGAAGGCCCCCCCGAACGGGTCGTTACACGGGAAAATCTGCGGGAAATCTACCAGATTGAGGCGGAATTGGTTCCTGACGCCAAGACCGGCAAGCCCGTCTGCCTGTCCTACGAAAACACGGATATGACTAACAAAATTTAACCACAAACACGAAAAACACGAACAACAGCGCCACTTTGAATATAAAAGTTCGTGGTGTTTGTGAGGTCCGTGATAATTTGCGGCCAATTCCGGATAGTGCGGGAACCGCGCCGTGCCGTGCTTGTTTTCTCCCCTATTGCCCGGTATAGTGGGGATATGCCTATCATGCTTCCCAAAGTTGATGTTGCCTTCAAACTCCTGTTCGGCGACGAAAGCAGCAAGGATATCCTGGCCGATTTTCTTAAAGCAGCCCTCCCCGAACTGGCCCAGGAGGAATTCGTGGAATTGACCATCGTGGACCCCCACCTTAAGCGGGAATTCATCGACGATAAACTGGAAATCCTGGATGTAAAGGTGCGTACCGCCGGTGGGAAATCCATCGACATCGACATACAGGTCTGTGCCATGCCGGAGATGCGGTCCCGGACCACCTATTACCTGGCCAACATGATAACCGAACAGATAGGCAAAGGCGGGTATTACAGCGAATGGTAGGGGAAGCGTATAGCAGACTACAGGTGATGAGCGAAGACGAGGCGAACCGGATGATCTACGAGGCGCGTTTAAAGGCGCAGAGGGATGAGTACTCCCGCATACAGGGCGCCCTCCGGGAAGGGATACAGGAAGGGATACAGAAAGGCCGGGAGGAAAAATTGAGACTCGTCCGAAATTTCAAGAACCTTGGTATACCTATTGAGCAGATAGCCCAAGCGACCGGGCTTTCCATAGATGAAATTGCCGCGCTCTGAGCCCTGACGACAAGCACGAGGTTGGAGCGCCTGTCCTTCAACAAAAAGGAAAAAATTACGCACCACACGGCAATCTCCGCAAAACCATATACGGCTGTTATGTATATGCGCCGGCCCTGAACCGCTGGAGGCGGGGGATTGGCTTCCTGGGGCAGTCATTGTATAATCATATATCAGATGGCTTTGATAAGAATGGGAAGGAGGGGTAGGTGCTTGCATACGTCCTTAAGCGGGTATTCTTATCTCTGGTAAGTATTTTTTTTGTTATCTGTCTAACCTATATCCTGATGAATACGGTTCCCGGCGGGCCGTTCCTGGGGGAAAAGGCAATTTCTCCACGGGTGCTGGCCGAACTGGAGGCCAAATACGGTCTGGATAAACCCCTGCCGGTGCAGATGAAGAACTACATTCTCTCCCTCCTCAAGGGGGACATGGGGGTATCCCTTAAGATGCAGAAAAACCGGCCTGTGGCAACCATTATCGGGGAGATGTTCCCGGTTTCCGCCCTGGTCGGGATTATCGCCCTAAGCTGGGCGCTTGTCACCGGGGTGGCCCTGGGCTGCCTGGCGGCCTATACCAGGGGGAAATGGCAGGATAGCCTGTTGCAGATCGTTACCACCGCGGGGATCGCCTTTCCAAGTTTTGTGTCCGCCACGGTGCTGTTGGTCTGTTTTGCCGGCGGGGTTTTCAAGATCTTCCCCACCGCGGGCCTGAGCCGGGGGGCCATCAGCTACGTACTCCCCTGTTTTACCCTGGGGCTTACCCCCATGTGTTCAATTGCCCGGTATACCAGGTCCTCCATGCTGGAAGTCCTGGGCAAGGAGTACATCAAAACCGTCCGGGCCTACGGCCTTCCAATTCCGGTGCTGATCTTCAAGCACGCCCTAAGAAACGCCCTGATCCCGGTGATTACCTACCTGGGGCCCGTTACCGCGGCGATACTGACCGGCGGCTTTGTGGTGGAAACCGTGTTCAACATCCCCGGTCTGGGGCGCTACTTTGTGCAGAGTATCAGCAACCGGGACTACCCCCTGATCATGGGGACTACGATCTTTTTCGCCGGCCTGGTGATCATCATGAGTTTTGTCGTGGATGTGTTGTACAAGTTGGTTGACCCCCGCATACAGCTTTCCAACGAGGAGGCATGATGGACCTTCAAGGTGGTGAGAATCCTCAAGATTTTGAGGCGGCTTCGGCGGAGGAGAAACTATCGTTCATTCCCCAGCACAAGAGCGTTTCGTACTGGAAGGACGCCTGGCGGCGGCTTAAAAAGAACTACATCGCGATGGTTTCCGCGGGGGTTATCGTTTTCCTTATCCTCTTTGCCTACGCGGGGCCCCTGTGCGTCCCCTACCATTACGATGAGCAGATCCGGGGCAGTTCCAACCTGGCGCCCATGCGCTACGCCGAAACCGAGCTGGCCCGGATTGCCGCGGGAGAACGGGTGTTCCCCCACGTTTTTGGGACCGATACCCACGGCAGGGATACGCTGGTACGTCTGATGTACGGTACGCGGGTGTCCATGCTTATCGGCATTGTGGCTGCGGTGCTGACCCTGGTTATCGGGGTTCTCTACGGCTCCCTGTCGGGCTACCTGGGGGGCCGGGTGGACCTGGTGATGATGCGGATCGTGGATATTATCTATTCGGTCCCGGATGTGCTGGTGGTACTCCTTCTGGCGGTAACCCTTAAGCCGCTTCTCTCGTCCTTTGCCGATGCCAACCAGACCAATGCCCTGGGAAGGTTTGTCATTGTCCTGGGGCCCAGCATTATCGCCATCTTCATGGCCTTTGCCCTGCTCTACTGGACCACGCTGGCCCGGATCATCCGGGGGCAGATCCTCCAGCTTAAACAGCAGGAGTACGTTATCGCCGCCCGCGCCCTGGGGGCCTCCAACCGGCGGATCATCCTGAAGCACCTGCTCCCCAACTGCGTGGGGCCCCTGGTGGCCGCCACCTGTCTGCAGATTCCCATCGCCATATTTCTGGAATCCTTCCTTTCGTTCCTGGGGGTGGGGGTTAACGCCCCCATGACAAGTCTTGGGTCCCTGGCCTCCGACGCGCTGGGGGGTATGTACACCTATACCTACCGGCTGATCATTCCGGCGGCTATTTTAAGTGTCATGATCCTGGCGTTTAACCTCTTTGGGGACGGCCTGCGGGATGCTCTGGACCCGCGGCTTAAAAAGTAGGGGACAGATGGCGGAACAGAAACTTTTGGAAGTGCGGGACCTGCGTGTCTCGTTTTTTACCCCCGTAGGAGAGGTAAAAGCCGTGGGGGGCATCTCCTACGACCTTGATTACGGGGAGGTCATGGGGATTGTGGGGGAATCCGGGTCCGGGAAAAGTGTGGAGGCCTACTCCATCATGGGGATTTTGGAATCCCCCGGCCGGGTAACGGGGGGTTCGGTTTCCTTTGAGGGGCAGGACCTCTTTTCCTTTAGTCCCAGGGACATGGAAAAGATACGGGGCAGCCGGATAAGCATGATCTTTCAAAACCCAATGGAAAGCCTTAACCCGGTATACACCATCGGGAACCAACTGATGGGGGTGTACCGGCAGCATAACCCGGCGGTTACCGTGGCGCGCTCACGGGAGCGGGCCCTGGAAATGCTGCGCCTGGTGGGGATCACCAACCCGGAGCGGCGGATGAGGCAGTACCCCCACGAATTTTCCGGGGGGATGCGCCAGCGGGTGATGATCGCCCTGGGGCTTATCTGCGAACCCCAACTGCTTATCGCCGACGAACCCACCACCGCTCTGGATGTAACGATCCAGGCCCAAATTCTTGAACTGATGAAGGCCGTCCAGGAAAAGACCCGTATGGCGGTGATCTTTATCACCCACAATCTGGCGGTTATCGCCGAAATTTGCGATACGGTTTCGGTGATGTACGGGGGGCATATTGTGGAGCAGGGGACGGCGGGGGATATTTTTTACCGCTCCGTCCACCCCTATACCCAGGGTCTGCTCCGTTCCATGCCCCGCATCGATGAAAAACAGGGTGAGCGGCTTATCCCCATTGAGGGAAGCCCCATCAATATGCTGAACCCCAACCCGGGCTGTCCCTTTGCCCCCCGCTGCGACCGCTGCATGCGCGTCTGTCTTACGCGCTTCCCCCCGCGGCGCCTTATCGGGGAAAAGCACCGGGTGTACTGCTGGCTGTCCCAGGCCCGGACGGAAGGGGCGGGCCATGAGTAACAGTCCCCTTTTGCGTTTGGAAAACCTTAAGAAGTACTTCCGGGTCAAGGAGGGCAGGGTACGGTACATCCACGCCGTCGAATCCGCCCCGCTGGACATTGAACGGGGGGAAACCCTGGGCCTGGTGGGGGAGTCGGGCTGTGGAAAAACCACGCTGGGCCGGACCATCCTGCGGCTTTACGAGCCCAGTTCGGGGAAAATTTTCTTTAAGGGGGAGGATATTACCCGGGTGAACATGCTCCCCTACCGGCGCAAGATGCAGATCATCTTTCAGGACCCCTCGTCCTCTTTGAACCCCCGGATGACCGTTGGAGACATTGTGGGGGAGGCCCTGGACATTCATAAGCTGGCTTCCTCCCGTGGGGAACGGAGGGAACGGATCGAAACCCTGCTGGAACGGGTGGGGCTGAACAGTGAACAAGCCAACCGCTATCCCCACGAGTTTTCCGGAGGACAGCAGCAGCGGATCGGTATTGCCCGCGCCCTGGCCGTGGAGCCGGAATTTATCGTCTGCGACGAGCCGGTCTCCGCCCTGGATGTATCGATTCAATCCCAAATTGTGAATATGCTGGAGGACATGCAGGCGGAGTTGGGGCTGACCTACCTGTTTATCGCCCACGACATATCGGTGGTGCGCCACATTTCCCGGCGGATCGCCGTCATGTACCTGGGCTGCGTGGTGGAGGTGGCGGAAAGCTACGAACTTTGCAACAAGCCCCTCCACCCCTATACCAGGTCTCTTTTGCAGGCGGTTCCCATCCCGGACCCGGAGCTTACCCGCGCCCGGAAGCGGGATATCCTGGCGGGGGAAATCCCCAGCCCCATGGACAGTCCCCCGGGCTGCCGTTTTAACACCCTCTGCCCGCGGGCGAAAGGGCAATGCGCCCAGGCCGCGCCGGAACTGCGGGAGGCGGCGCCGGGCCACCGGGTAGCCTGC
>JAIRND010000146.1 GCA_031258225.1 Treponema sp.
GGGGGTAGGGGGAACCCCCTTCTCCCGGATTGCCGGAATCTACACGACCGTGCGGGACGAGCTGGTGGTTGTGTGCCGCCAGACCAGCGGCTGGGTGGTCTACTGGTACGGTTCCGGCGGCAGGGGTCCCCTGGTGATCAACCTGAAAAACAACGCCATACCGGCGCCGCCGGACTGGCCGGAGGTTTCCGCGTCGGTGGACGCCATCATGGCCGCCCCGGATTCCCGCGAACTCTACCTGAAAGTTGACTACTACCGGGACATCTACGACGATTCCACCGATACCCGTGTGGGAACGGAACCGGATAGCTCCCTGATCTGGGTGATGGATCCCGGAACCGGCGCCTACGTGGATTGCCTTGAGGTTCCGTTTCTGGAACAGACGGCCTTTGTAAACGGCCGCCGCCAAACCCTGTGGATGCTCTACTCCATGATGGGGATCGCCGGGGAGGGCAGGGTATTTCTCTCGTTTCCCGTTGACGAGGGCTACTCCATTCTTATCCTCCGGCGGAACGGGGAACGCGGCCGTGTCGAAAATGCTTCCGGGGACGGGAAGGTGGTGGCGCCCTCCGCGAGCCTGGAGCAGAGCCGGGGACTTATCAACGTGGATAAGGAAGAACTCTACCTGAACAGCTTTGACCTTTCCGAGGACGGCATTATTTCCGCCATTCTGGTCGGCGATTACGAGGCGAAACTTGTCTGGTGGCGTACCGACAGGATACTGACGGAGGGGACGGCCTCATGGCCCTGAACCCTGACCGGCGCGCTGTCCGGGAGGCCCTTATCGGCGCCGCCGCGTCGCGGGAGATGGACGCGGAAGCGGCCGCGGAATGGTCCTTTGATCGTTTTGCCCTGGTGGAGGCCGCGGGACGCCGCGCGGCCCAGGTTCTGGTGGAAACGTTTCCGGGATTTTTTGGGGAATCGCCGGCCCCCGTGGTGGTTCTGGCCGGTCAGGGGAACAACGCCGCCGACGCCCTGGTGATCCTCCGCTCCCTGATCCTTGGGGGGCGTCTGGCCGCGGAACGGTCCCTTATCATCATGACCAAGGCCCCCGGACAGGCCTCCGGACCGGATGAGCGGAGTCCGCGCTCGCAAGCCCGCGACTCGCTTCAAAAAATGGGGGTGAGGGTTCTTGTTTTTTCCGATTCTGCCCTGGAAACGGAGGCGCGGATGTACCCGGACGGGCCCCTGGGGAAGGCCCGGCTTATCATTGACGGCATTGCCGGTACGGGCCTCCAGGGACCGCTCCGCGAAGACGCCGTTCTTCTGGCGCGGCGGGTCCGTAGCTACGCGGAGCGTCCGTTGGTTGTCTCCGTGGATCTGCCCAGCGGCCTTTCCGACGACTGGAAGCCCGGTATGCCCGTGGTGGAGGCGGACGCGGTGCTTGCCATTGAGCCGGAGAAACTCTGTCTGTACAACCCCGCGGCCCGGTCCAGGTGCGGCCGTATTCTCCATGTGGGGGGCGTGTTTCCCGCCGCGCTCACGGAAAGGTACCGCGCGGCGGACCTGGTAAGCTGGGAGTATTGCCGTACCCTGATCCCCCCCTGTCCCGCCGACTCCTACAAGTACACCCGGGGTCTGGCGGAGATACGGGCGGGTTCCCCCGGCGCGACAGGCGCGGCCCGGATTGCCGCCCGGGGCGCCCAGGCCGCCGGCGCCGGTCTGGTACGGCTCCTTGTCGATCCCCCCATTTACCCCATCCTGGCCGCGTCCGCTTCCTCCCTGATGGTCGATATCAGCCCGGCGGGGCCGGGGGGCCGGGAATCCCGTTTTGCCCCGGATGCCCTGCTTCTGGGGCCCGGCTGGGGCAGGGGGCCGGACCGGCTGGGTTCCCTGGAAGAAGCCCTGGCCCTGGAGGAACGGGGCGTCCCGCTTGTGCTGGACGCGGACGCCGTCTTTCTGGCAAGGGACCGGGTATTCCACGGAAACGCCCTGCTTACCCCCCATCCGGGGGAACTGGCGGCCTATTCGGGCACAGACCGGGAGGAACTCCTCGCCGCCCCCGTGCCGGCGCTCCGTACCCTGGCCCGGGAGCGGGGGGCGGTCTTCCTGTTCAAGAGTCACGTGATGATCGCCGCGGCGCCGGACGGGAGGGTGGCGGTAGTGGACGGCATGAACCCGGCGCTTGGCGCGGGGGGGAGCGGGGACCTGCTGGCGGGGTTCTGCGCCGGTATCGCGGCGCGTTGCCGGGCTTCCGGGGCCGATCTGTTCGCCTGCGCTCTGGCCGGGGCAAGCCTCCTTATCCGCGCGGCCGCCGATCCCCGGATACGGAACCGTTTTGCCGACTCGATGGAACTTGCCGGTATCGCGGCGGATCTGGCGGGCCGGGCCTGGCTTCCGGCTTACGGGCCCGGCGACGGGGGAGGAACCTGATGTGCCTGATGTGATTGAGAACGAAAAACCCGGCCGGCCCAACGATGGCATGGCCCTGAGCGAAAAACACGGCGAAGGGGAAGAACCGTTGTTTTACTATTCCCGCGACCGGCGGCTCTCCAAGGCCCCGCCCGGCGTCCAGGCCCTGTACAAAGAGGACCGGAAGCCCAAATTCAACCTTTTCCGTCCCCTCCTTTCCTCGCGGCCCAACGCCATCCTGTTCGGAACGATGGTTGCCCTTGTGCTTATCACGGTGGCGATAAATATTTCCACCCGGGGACAGGGGGCGCGGGATTATTACGGCAACCGGGTTTCGGTAAGCGCGGCCCGTTACGGGGGAGTTACCGTGGTAAACCTTAAAAAAAACCGCCGGGACGACGGGGCGGCCTATACGGGCCCCCTTGACATTGCCGTTTTCCCGGGGGAAGACGCCGATTCGCCCTCGGGGCCGGACGCCGGGCCGGCGATGTACCCCTACCGGCTTACCTTTAGTTCCCGCGCGTCGGAAGAATTCAGCTTTTCCATACCATTTGAGGGAACGCGGTTTGTGGTGCGGATTTCCCACGAGGGGGCCGGGGAAGGGGCTGGCCTTGCTTTTGCCATCAAAACAAAGTAGATTCTAAGTGGCTTTTCTTGCATTTTTTAAGACGGAGTTAGGATGATTCAGTTTTATTTTTTGTCGATCTTGCTTAACGCGGCCGCGGGCTTCGTCCTTTTCACCAATAATGGGGGAGGGGGGGCAAGTACGGTAGAGGCGGAAATCCGTTTCTCCCTGCAGAATGAGACGTTTAGATTGATATTGGGTATTGCCGGCGCCGTAACCGGGCTGCTCAAACTTCTGTCCCCGGTCCAGGGGGATATTCCCGTGGTTGGGGACCTGGTTCCCGCGGCTACCGGGCTGGTAACCGGTTTCATCCTCCTCTTTGATTACTACCACGGCCGCAGTTTTTTTGAGGAAGGCGACAGCAGGATGACCCAGATCATCACGGTGAACCGTAAATGGATTGGATTCGCGGCCATGGCCGCCGCGATCATCCATTTTATCTTTCCACGGGTTTTGTTGCTGTAGCGGCCTCGTGAAAGCCACCGGGGTTTCCGTGGCGGGAATTGCCCGCCGGGAGGATAAGCTGTTTGTCGCCCGCCGGCTCCCCGGCGGCAGTCTGGGGGGTAAGTGGGAATTCCCCGGGGGCAAGGCCGAGGAGGGGGAGACTGGGGAAGCGGCCCTGGTACGGGAATTTCAGGAGGAATTCGCCCTTGCCATACGGGTGGAGGCGGAACTTGAGCGCGCCGTATTCACCCATAACGGCGTTAAACGGAACCTGGTGGCCTACCTTATCCGGTTTGAAACTGCCGATCCGGCGAAAACCCTTGTTCTAACCGATCATGACGAGTGGAAGTGGGCCTCTATCGAGGAAATAGAACGCCTGGATTTTGCCCCTTCGGATATCAAGATACTCCCCGCCCTAAAGGCGTACCTCAAGGCCAATCCCTAGATCCATGCCGCGAAGGCGCCCGCCCGCGGTATTGCCCAGAAATTGCCAGGTCCGCTTTCCATAGCCGGTGTGTCTGCCGAACGACAGCGCGTGGGGGGTGGCGCTAATATCGCGCCAGGATACACGCAGCGAGAGGCTGAATGTTTTCAGCGGGGAAAATCTGAATTCCCCTCCGGGTTCCAGGAGATAACCGCCGCCCGCCTCATCGATAAACTGGCCGTAATAGACGGTGTTTATTCGCGCGTAGTGGTTGTCCGCGCCCCAAAAATGAAGTACCGGACCGGCGCCGCAGAAGATGGCGCCTGAAAACAGCCTGGTGGGGAAAAGCGAAACGCGAAGGCAAAGGGGCAGGGCAATCCAATCCTGGGAGTAGGATAGTACCGTCCCGCTCATCGAAACCGCCGGCACAGAGGCCGTAAGGGGCAGTGGTTTGTGGGCCGCGTCCTCCGCGTAGCGGTAGTACCCGTCGCGGGCGCTCCAGGAAAACCGCGTATAGGAAAGACCAAGAGAGAAGCGGAAGGTCATAATATTCCAGGCGGGAATGCTCAATCCCACCGCCAGGTCCAGAATCATGGCCCCCTCGGTAAGGTTGTCATGCCGGGAAAAATTGCTCAGCTCAGCTCCGGGGGCAAGCCAGTCCCGGTCTTCCATGACACCGCTTCCGGCGGGGATACCGAATTTCACGGACAGGGTGCCGAAGACGCCGGATTTCGGCATCGGGTCTTTCTGGGAGAATTCCAGGCCCATCCCCGCGTACCACAGGGGTTTGATATCCCAGAGGAGCTGGCTTAGCAGCCCCTCCGAATCGTCGTTTTCGTAGACCTGTTCCTCCCCCACACCCCACAGCATACCGAATTGGGAGTTCAGGGAAAGGGTAAGATCGTTTAATCCGGCAAGGCCGGTCCGCCCGGAATCGGCGTAAAGTGGGAAAAAAGACGCTTCAATACTGACGAAGATACAAAAAACGGGTATCGTCTTCATCGTATGAGAGTATGCCTTGTCCAGTTACGCCGTCAAGGGATTGCGCGCCCGGTAAGGGGGGGGCTCCTTGCCGTCATGGTCATTCTTTCCCTTCCCCTTTCCTGCGAAAAGAACGAGGTGGTACGCCTGGATCCGCCCGCCATGCCCCCCCTGTCCCGGGAGGAGATTGGATACGGCGTAATCAACGTGTCCTATACCCACATGGCGGACAAGCCGGACAGCAGGTCCCTTTCCCTGGGCTACCTGCGGCGGGGTTCGGTGGTCCGGGTCCTGGAACGCCGGGCCGGTTCCGCGGCCGGCGATCAGGTCCCCCCCGAATCCTGGGTGCTGGTTGAGTCCCCCCAGGGAGCGGACGCGCGGGGCTGGCTGCCGGAACTCGTCATCGACCTGTACCCCACCGAGGCCCAAGCCCGGACCGCTTCGGAGTCCCTTGTCCAATGAAAAATCTTCTCCTCCTGCTTGTCCCCCCGCTGGCCGGGGCGGTTATCGGCTTTGTTACCAATGTGCTTGCCATACGGATGCTGTTCCGCCCCCTTAGGCCCTACTACCTGTTCGGTATCCGTATTCCCTTTACTCCGGGCATCCTGCCCAGGGAGCGGGCCAGACTGGCGCGGAGTATCGGCGCCATGGTGGAACGGGAACTCCTTACCCCTGAGATTCTGCGGGAACGGCTGGCCAACGCGGAACTGCGGGAAAAATTCCGCCTGGTCCTTTCGGGCTATACCCGGAGAATCCCGGAACTCTTTGCCGTAACCGCGGAACGCTTCTACCCCCACGGCCTTGCCGCCCTTACCGGATTACTCCGGAAGCCGGAGGTTCACGCCAAGTTGGTGGAACAGGGGCGCGAAATTGTGGACAAGGCGGTTACCGGTCTCTCCTCCATCCAGCGGCTTCTTATCGCCTCCGGCCAGTTTGACCGCGGCATCAAAGAAAACATGCCCGCGATCATCGACGATCTTATCGACAGGCTGGAGCGGCAGGGCCGCCGGGACGATGTACGCGCCTCGGTTATCTCCCACGCCGCCGCCAGCCTTTTTGCCGGGGACTCCCTGGACAGGACGCTCAGGGGCCTTGTATCCGGCGCCGGGGAGGAGGGGGACCTGGACAGCCTGCTTACGGAAAAACTGTTCCGGGCCGCCGATTCCCACATCGGAACCCTCCTGGCCACCATCGACGTACAGACGATGGTACGGGACCGGATCGACCGCATGGACATGCTGAAGGTGGAGGGGATCATCCTGGACGTAATGGCCAACCAGTTCAAGTGGATCGACATTTTCGGCGCCATTCTGGGCTTCCTTATCGGCCTTTTCCAGGCCCTGTTTGCCTGGAACATGCGTTAGCAGGCTGGGGCATGGCTTACGCGTCCCCAGCCCGCGTTTAAACTTTGTACCTGGGTGTACAACATGGGTGTACCAATGCGATGACTGTCAATGCGATGACTTGACAAAACGGCGGTCTTTGCCTATGATCTTGAAGCTGGGACTGTTCTACACTTCAGGTGGTGGGCAGTCATGTATGGTGGATGTAGCTCAGTGGTAGAGTTCCAGATTGTGGATCTGGCCGTCGCCGGTTCAAACCCGGTCATCCACCCTAGTACGCAGTTATCATTCAAACTGTGAGTCGTTCAGTTTGATACGCCCTGAACGTAACCCTCTACCGCCTCCCGGCAGGGGCGGGGATAGCCCCCGCAGCGGTTCACGATAGGGAGTTAAGGTTAGGAGGGTATCAAACCTAAAACCCAGGTTGAATGGTGTCTGACTACACCACAACGAGGGCAGAGTCGTGGAGGTTCGGGAAGCATCGGAAGTACCAAAAAACCCCACAATTACAATCATGACTGCGTACTAGCGTTTATCCTGTCCCTTGACAAATACCTGCCCTTTCCCGAGCGTGGTTTTTATGCCCAGTGGTTCCGGTCTGTTTTCCACGCTGCCCGCTCATTTCTTTTCTCCCCTGGTGGGGGCAAACCGGGAACACTACGGGGCGCTCCTTGTGTTGTACTACCGGCTTTTTCAGGAGAACGCGCGGGGACTTGAGCGGGAGCAGGTGATTCGTTCTTTTACCGAATACCTTGGACTGCACCGTAGTACCCTGGCCGACGAGGGAGCCGATGATCTTCCCCCTGCCGGTGGACCCGGAAACAACGGTGAAAGTGGGGACCTTCTAACGCCGGAACTGGACTTTGATTCTCCTCCTGGGGAAACGGACCGGAGTGGACCGGGGGAGGCTGAAACCGGGGAGCGGAGAGTGGGGGAGCGGGCCCTGGCGAACCTGTTTCTCAGGCGGCTTATCCATACCGGCTGGCTTTCCGAGGAAACCCTGAGCGATTACAGCCGGGTCATCAATATTACCCCCCACGGACGGCCGTTTTTCGAGGCCCTGGCCCGGGTGGAGGAGGGGCTTAAAACCGAATATGAAAGCCATGTGGTGGCCATCTACTCCCTTCTCTGCGGGGACGCGGTGAAGGAAAACGGGCACTACGCGGTGTTGAATGCCCACAGCAGCACTCAGACCCTTATCGATTCCCTCAAGGTGTTGTCCCAAAGCATCAAGGGCCACTACGACCGGCTTACGGCCGGCGCCGCCCAGTCGGATATCAGCGGCATCCTCCACCTTCACTACGATCTCTACGCGGCGGATATTTTGGACGGGGCCTACAAGCGGCTTAAAACGTCGGATAACCTTTCCCGCTACCGGCCCAGGATAATCAAAAAAGTGGGGGACCTGTTGGCGGACGAGGCCTGGCTTAACGAAAGCGCCCGTAAACTTTCCCGCAACAATTCCCTTCCCCAGGCGGACAACCGGCGGAGACTTACGGCCATGCTGGAAGATATTCGGGACACCCTGCGGGCGGTGGACCCCCTGCTGGAAGATATTGACCGCCGGAACATGCTCTACTCCCGTTCCAGCGTGGAGCGGGTCAAGGCGCTTCTGGAGCCGGACTCCACCATCGCGGGCAAACTGGGCGCGCTGATCAGGGAAATTTACCGGGGAACCGCGAAAGAGGAGGAGGATGGTACAGGGGAACTGTGGCACGGCCTGGCCCACCGGCTTCACCGTGTCAGGACCTTTGCCCGGGAGTCGCTGTACCATCGTTACCGGCGGGAGAACACCGGGTTTAACCGTGAGATCTCCCCTGTGGACAGGGAAGCTATGGAGAGGGAGGAGGCGGAACTGCTTGCCCGGCTTGGGCGGCAGTTGGGGGTTGGGCGCATCGGCGAATGGCTTGACAACCAGGGCGGCAGGGAACGACTTCTGTTCGCCGGAGACCTGGTCAGGGATGAACGGTCCTTTATCCACTTTATCTACTCGGTCCTCTACGCGGATTCCCGCCCGGCCTTTGGGTATGACATTGAGGATAACCAGGATGGGGATTCCGGAGGGCTTAGAACCGGCGGCTATGTGGTACCCGATGTAAGATTACGGAGAAAGACATGACACAGGACCTTGAGGGCCTTCACCTTATTACCGAGCTTACCGAAACCGATTTTGACCTTTTCAAGGCCGCGGTAAAGACCCTGCTGACACGGACCTTTATTATCCGGGGCATTGACAGGGAAGAGGAACTGTACGATTTTACCATCCGCAACAGTGAACTGTTTGACGCGTGGTTTTCCTGCATGGATGCGGGTTTGATACGGGACGAGGGTCTGGGGGTGATATGCTTCCGGGGCGGCGGCGATACCCGTATCCGGCTGGGCAAGGAGGAAACCTGCGCCCTTCTGACCGCCCGGCTTTTGTACGAGGAAAAAAGGCTGGAACTTAGCCTGACAGCCTTTCCCTCGATTACGGTTTTCGATTTTGTGCAGCGTTACAATGTTCTGGTTGGCGACGAGATCAGGAAAACCCGCCTTGTAGAGGTACTGCGCCGCCTGCAGTCCCATAAACTTATCGAAATTGATTCCCGTGATCCCTCCGACGCCGAGGGGATGATTATCCTCTACCCCAGCCTTGCCATGAGTGTAGACCGGGACAGCATTGATGAACTATTGCAGTCCCTTTCCCGCAGGGAAAAGGCGGAAGATGACACGGCTGAAACGGAGTATCCGGCGGAAGGGGAGGGGGAGCCCTGAGCCCCGCCCC
>JAIRND010000155.1 GCA_031258225.1 Treponema sp.
GCCGAATAGGTACCACCTATGAGGCGATTTTACCTTACAAACTGCGTAAACAGCCCAATTATCGTGGTTTTTGCGACACAACGTGGAGCAAAAACCTACAAGTGCAACAGGCTGCGAGGTGTTTTTGGGCAAGGCCCTGGCTGTACCGGCTGTAAGTATTGCATGCCCTGTCCCAAGAATGTTAATATCCCTGAGATTTTTGCCATCATGAACTACCACCGGGTATATCAAATTACCGAATTCGCGAAGAAGTCCTGCGCGGAGATTGGCAAAGTTCCCTGGCGGAACTACGAGAACGCGGCGGCCTGCGTAAACCGCGGGGCCTGCGAGAAAAAATGCCCCCAGAGTCTTCCCATAAGGGAACAGCTAAAGGAGACCCACCGGGTATTGGCAAGTTGATGAACCGGTTCCAAAACCGCGCGCGTTTTGGAACCGCCGTTGCCGGCTTGCCGGGTTAAAACAGCCTCATGAACAATCCCTTAATTAAAACACTGCTGGGCCTGCGGGGAAATCCGCGGGCCTGTGTGTATACCGAACCCATGTGGGGCCTTTCCATGAACCTCTGCCTGCCCTATGCCTCGGTCTACATGATCGCCCTGGGCCTTAAAGATACGGAAATTGGATTTATCGCCACGGTGTACATGCTCTCCCAGGTGGTGTTCGCGTTTTTGGGCGGCCCCATTACCGACAAGCTGGGCCGCCGCCGGACTACGGCGGTCTTTGACTTTTTGGCCTGGAGTATTCCCTGTCTTATCTGGATCAAGGCGGAAAATTTCTGGTTTTTCCTTGTCGCGGCCCTTTTTAACGGCGCCATGAAGGTAACAACCAATTCCTGGGACTGCCTCCTTGTGGAGGACGCTGAAAAAAGCCAGATTACCCGCATCTATTCGCTGGTCATTGTATGCGGCCAGCTTTCCGCGCTGTTCGCCCCCATCTCCTCCATTCTCGTGTCCCGGCTTACCCTGGTGCCCGCCATCAGGATCCTCTACACCAATGCCTTTGTCGTGATGACCGCCAAGATAGTTATTCTGTACACCTTTTCACGGGAAACCCGGACCGGCGTGGTCCGCCTGCGGGAAACCAGGGGGAAGAGTATCTTTTCCCTTATCGGCGGTTACGGCGGTGTACTGCGGATCATCGGCAGGTCCAGGGGGACTATTTTTTCGCTTACCATCACCGCCCTGGTCGGCGCCGTGGGGATGATCAACACAACCTTCTGGCAGGTTATCGCCAGCAAGCGGCTGGGGGTGCCCGATTCCCTTTTACCATTTTTCCCCATGCTCCGTTCCTTTATCGCCCTGGCCTTTTTCTTTCTGGTTATCCCCCACATCACCAAGGTGGTCCTTAAAATTCCCCTGCTCCTGGGCTTTGCCAGTTACATGGCAGGCCAGACCCTCTTGATCTCCACCCCCCAAACGGGGGCCCTTACCTATGTGGTCCTCTGTGTGTCCCTGTTTTTCGACGGCTTTGGCTTCGGTATCCTGGCCATGCTTGCCGAATCCCTGGTCGCCCTCCACGTCAACGCCGGCGAGCGGGCGCGTGTCATGGCGATCCAGCACATGATCATCATGTTTGCCACGTCCCCCTTTGGCTGGATCGGCGGCGTTCTCTCCGAGCTGTCCCGCGTCCTCCCCTTCGTCCTCAACATCTGCCTCCTGGCCGCCGGTTTTCTGGTTACGCTTGTCCACTACGCGCGTAACCCCGGCGCGGAGCATTAGCAGCCTCATGTGTTTATTCCCCAATAAGGTATCGAAACCGGCATGTTAACCGATCCTGATGAACCTGTAGGCACAGTGGCTGCCATTTCGGGTGGAAAGGCCGACACAGCCTGACAGATAGGGATTTTCATGGTCGGTATAGGAGATATACTCCGTTTCATCCACCGCTACCGTAAAATGATTTCCCCGGGCCTTTACCGTGATGGTGTAGTCCCTGCCCGGTTCCCAGGCGAAGGGGATCTCCGCCAGACGCCGATAGAATTTTTCGTTTTTTTCAAACACCAGTTTGCCGGATTCGGCAAAACCCGCGGCGTAGGAACGGAGCGCCCCCTGTACCCGTATGTTGACGTAGTGGTCATGACCGATGATGGGCTTGATCGTGAAAGATGCGGTGTAGTCGTTCCAGGTATGGTGGCCGGTGTAAACCTCACCAAAATCGGCACAGGAAAGGTGGGCATAACCGTTTTCCAGGTACCAAAGACCCTTGAGCCGTGAGAATTGGGCAATCTCCCGGTGAAGACCGGACCAGCACTCAAGCCTTGCCACGGCAAGATCAACAGTATAATTGGCCGTTCCCTCAAACCACAGGTCGTCTATAAAACAACACAGATCGGCGCCATTGTGTCGTTCCCCCAGTATGTCGAATACAAAACCTGCCTCATCAATAATCGCCCCTTCCATCGCGGGAATCGTGAGGGTAAGTTCCGTCCACGCGCCTTTTTCAAGGGTCTTCTTTTCTCCTTCGATAAGGGCGCCGTTTTCCGAGTTGTGGACATAAAGGGCTGCCTGTACGCCGCCTGCGTAACCGGGAAGCATGACGCTGCCATGAACGGTTTGGCCCGGATAGAGAAGGGGCGAAAAACTTGGGTCGTAGCGGGAGTCGTGAAAATCAGCCGGAACGTAGTGAGTCTTCTTGAAGACCAGTACCCGGTCCGCGGCACCCAGGGGTGTGATGTGGACTTTGAGACTCCGTTTCCCCGTATGGGCCGCCTCGGCGCTGTTGCTAAGATTTACCTGGATCTTGTCCTGCTTTCCGGTGAAACGTACCCGGATTGCGTGGGTGGAACCCGGGTATTCGAAGTGGCAGGCGTCGGACCGGAAGGCGGCGATTTCCCGGTAGGGTTGGGCCAGTTCTTCTCCGGCAATGGCCCAGGCAAGCCGCGCGATGTACAGGGCCACGTAGGGAATATCCATGATGTTCATGGAACCCACAACACTGGAACAAACAATAAAATCGTTGATAGGCTTCCGCCACGTTTCATCGATACCCTCAAGGCCGCAGGCTACTCCCATAATCGTTCCCGCGTTTCCCACATTGCAGTCCGTATCCCAGCCGCACATATTCGTAATGGTGATGGTACGGGAAAAATCACCTTCCCCGTAGAGCAGTCCCAGAATTACTACCGCGGTATTGGGAATGATATGGCAGTTTCCCGGGTAACGGTCATAGCCCCAGTTGGCATGGATATAAGCGAAACAGTCCCGCCAGTTTTTCGGATTTTTTTCATGAAAATCCATGACCGCCCGTACCACCCTGGCGTATTCGCAGCCGGCGGGGATATAGCTTAAACCTTTCTCGATGATACGGTGGATGTTCCGCTCCTCGAAGGCATGGGCGATGCAGGAGGCGATAAATATACCGCCGTAGACACCGTTGCCCCCGTGGGTAACGCTTGCGGCCTTTTCCGCGTAGTCCGCCGCCAGATCGGGATTCCCCGGACACACAAGACCCCAGGTGTCAATGAAGATCTGTCCCCCAATCTGTTCCGCCACCGCGCTGCCGTTTTGTTCGATGCTGCCGGAACGGGGGGCGGGGATACCGGCGCGAAGGTTAAGATAGGCGGTGTGTTCAGTGGAAGTACCGTAGCCGCCCCACCAGAAAAACCCGTGTTCAAAGGGCGCGTAATTGAGCAGGGCCTCCCCTACCGCCCCGGGTGTCAGGCTGAATTTCCCCCTGCCGTCTTCCAGAGCCCGCAGGAAAAACAGGGGACCGTTGCTGTCATCGTCCGCCGCGAAATCCCGATAATCTACCGGGTAGTAGTCTAACTCGCCGTAGACATTTTTTATTTTGTCGTAAGTCCAGCCTTCAATGGGGGCCCCCAGTCTGATGCCGATAATCTTCCCCAGCAAGCCGGAGTAGATCCGTTCCACGTACTCGTTTTTCATCTCGTGCCTCCTTGGGATGAAAAGATAGTCCGGCAAAATTTACTAAACTATTTGCCAAATACGATAATAAATCATTGCATTGTTTTAGTTATGTGTCAAGTAAAAATAGCGAATTTTTTGAAAAAAAGGCAATATTTTCTGCTTTTAACGGCTATATGGTCGGGAATATTATAATTTATACTAAAATTTACTAAAATATATGGTTCTTTTGTTGACAAAATTTGCATACCCCGTATACTGCTAGGCATGGCGGTGAAGATTATGGATATAGCCAGGGCGGCGGATGTTTCCCCTTCCGCCGTATCCCTGGTCCTGAACGGTAAGCCGGGGGTGTCCGGGGATGTGAGGAAACGGATCATGGACCTGGCCAGGGACCTGGGCTATCGTTCCGTTTCGCGGCCGGAGGGGAAGGGGGCCGGTATCAAACTCCTCAAGATCGCCAAGCATGGCCACATTATCAATGAGCGGCATAACGCCTTTATTACCGAATACCTTGAAGGCATTGAACGGGGAACCAAACGGCACAATTACAAGCTGGAAGTCTCGTTTTTTGACCGTACCCCGGTGGAGGAGATCGTCAAGGCGGAACTGGGGGCCGGGGACGGCAAACGGGCGGATGGCCTTATCGTTCTGGGGACTGAGCTTTCCGCGCATGAGATTGGGTTTTTTACCGCGCTTTCCCGGCCCACGGTGTTTATTGATACTTGCTTTCCCCTGGCGCTGTTTGATTGTGTTGACATCGATAACGCGGACGGGATATTCCGCTCCGTTGACTACCTCTACCGGATGGGGCACCGGAATATCGCTCTGGTAACATCCAGTTACGAGACCCGGAATTTCAAAATGCGGGAGGAAGGTTTTCGGGAAGCTATGGATTATTTCTCCCTGCCGGTACGGGAAGATTTTATTGTCGCGGTGGATCCGGCCTATGAACAGGCGGTTATTGACATGGCCCGCTTTTTGGCGGCTGCCGGTGGCCGGCCGGCATCCCGGATCCCGTTTCCCAGCGCCTTCCTCTGCATGAACGACATTATCGCCTATGGCTGTATGAAGGCCCTGCGGGAGCGGGGCTTTGCCGTCCCCGCGGATGTGAGTGTTGTCGGGTTTGACGACCTTCCCTCAAGCTGTGTTACCGAACCGCCCCTGACCTCGATTAGGGTTTCCACCCGCCAAATAGGGGAGCGGGCTCTTGAACGGCTTTCGGAACGGATAAACGGCGCGGCGACCGGTCAGCCGGAAAAGATACTGGTTTCCGGAAGCCTGGTGATACGCGGCAGTGTAAGGCAGGTATGAAATTCCTTGTGTTTGGGTCCCTCAACATCGATCTGATCTTTTCGGTGGATCACATCGTGGCGCCGGGGGAGACCATCAATTCTGACGCCCTGGAACGGAGCGCCGGGGGCAAGGGGGCCAACCAGGCGACCGCTCTGGCCAAGGCGGGGATGGAAGTGTACATGGCCGGTAAGATTGGAACGGACGGGGAGTTCATTTTGGGACTGCTTGAGTCCTACGGCGTGCGTACCGGTCATGTTCTGCGCTGGGGGGGAGCCACCGGGCAGGCCATCATCCAGGTGGATAAGGGGGGGCAGAATTCCATAATCCTCTACGAGGGGGGGAACGGCGCCTTGATGAACGGGGAAGCGGCGCCGATCATGTCCGCCTTTGGTCCGGGAGACATGGTGCTGCTTCAAAACGAGATACCCCTTACCGCGGAGTTGATGAGGACCGCCGCGGCCAGGGGGATAACGGTGTGCCTAAACCCCTCACCCTTTGACCAGAGAATCGGGGGCCTGCCCCTGGAACTGGCGGACCTGCTCTTTGTCAACGAGATTGAGGCGGAGGCCCTGACGGGCTGTTCCGGTTCCGCCGGGCCCGCGTCGATCCTGGAGGAACTTGTGTTCCGTTTCCCGAGGGCGGAGATCATCCTGACGGCGGGCAGGGGAGGGGCCTACTATGCCCACGGGGACCTGCGGGCCAGGGAGGACAGTGTCGATGTTCCGGTGGTGGATACCATCGGCGCCGGGGATACGTTTACGGGTTTTTTTCTGGCCGCCCGGCAGCGGGGCTGTGATGTGGCGGAAGCCCTGCGTCTTGGCTGCAAGGCCGCTTCCATAACGGTTTCCCGCCGGGGGGCAATGGCCTCCATGCCCTTCGCCGGGGAGGTCTTCTAGTACGCAGCTTGTATACAGAAAACTTTTTGTGGCCTTTTCGGGAAACACATAATAAAATAGAGATCAACAAGGGAGAGGTGTTCCAAGGCCAACCGGGTTTTGGGAACACCTCGGGAGTGCCTGAATTGGAAAACGATTTTTTTTATGTGGAAACCGAAGGGGATGTCATCAAAAATCTCAGGTCCCCGGCCGATCCTTACGGCATGAACTGGGTGGAAGGACGCGTCCCCTGGGGTACGGTCAGGGTTCCTGATGGTATGGTGGTGTCGGTGGCCCGGGCCTTTACCCCCGCCGGGACGTTGCGGGAGACCTACACCGTTACCAACACGTCTCACTATCCGGTGTTTACCTGTTTGGGGGACATAGGCATCTACACGCCCTTTAACGATAACTACGACGAGGCCGCCCTATGTATGACAAGCCGCTGCCATGCCCATATCTGGTGCGGCGGGACCTCAAGCTATGTGATGTGCCTCCGCATGGGCGGCGAAGCGCCGCACCTGGGCCTGGTCCTTACCGGCGGGAGGCTTGGGGCCTACAGCGTTGAACGGGATACTTCACAGGCAAGCAACGACCGGGGAGATTTTATCCTCCACCCCTCGCCCCTGAGACTGGAAAGCGGTAAAAGCGTTGTGTTAACGTGGGAACTTTTTTGGCACCAGGGGAAAGACGACTTCTACCGCCGGCTCCGCGACTACCCCTCGTACATCGAAATAAGCGCCGGCCATTTTGTGTGTTTCGAGGGAGAACAAAGCGGCATTGAGGTACGGCGGCGGGAAGGTCAGGTGGAAACGGAACTTGTCCAGGCGGAACCCGCTCTGGCGGGAACCGTCTGTCCCGGCGAGCGGAAATATTTTATCAGGGGCAACGGCGTGGACACCTGGTACCGCCTCCTTACCAGGCCCTCCCCCGGCGATCTGGCCGCCGCCCGCTGCGCCTTTATCGCCAAAAACCAGCAGTACCACAGGCTTGGAAGCCCCCTGGACGGGGCCTACCTCATTTACGACAACGAGGAAGGCCACCCCTATTATACCCACACCGGCGATCATAACGGGAGCCGGGAGCGTATCGGCATGGGTGTCCTTATGACCCGGTTCCTGCGTTCCCATCCCAACGCGGCTTTGGAAACCAGCCTGAAACAGTACATCGCGTTTGTGCTGCGGGAACTGTTCGATTCCGAAACCGGGACTGTTTTTGACGACATCAACCACGCCGTTGACCGGGTGCGGCTCTACAACTTCCCCTGGTTCGCCCAGTTTTTTCTGGAACTGTACGGTCTCTGGAAGGATACGGCCTATCTGCGCTACATGGTTAAGGTCCTGGGCGCCTTTTACGAAAAGGGCGGCGGCGGTTTTTACGCCATCGGCATCCCGATGGTCGAGGCCCTGGACCGGCTTGAGGCGGAAGGCTTCCGGGATGACGCGGCGGCCCTGAGGGAACGCTTCCTGAACCACGCCGACAGGGTTCTTCAAAACGGTACCGGCTATCCGGCTCACGAGGTCAAGTACGAGCAGAGCATTGTGGCCCCGGCGGCGATCATCCTCTTTCAGGCCTACCGTTTCTCAAAAGACGAAAAATACCTTGCCGGCGCGAGGAAACAGCTTGAAATTCTCTCGCTTTTCAACGGCAGACAGCCGGATAGTTGTCTCTACGAGGTTTCCATACGCCATTGGGACGGTTTCTGGTTCGGGAAACGCCGGCTCTACGGCGATACCTTCCCCCACTACTGGAGCGTCCTTACCGGTATGGCCTACGCCGAGTGCTGGCGCTCCCGCGGCGATGAGGACATGCGCGTTGTCGCGGAACACTCGATCCGGGCCGTGTTGGGCCTTATCCACCCGGACGGTTCCGCTTCCTGCGCCCGCCTGTACCCCCTTTCGGTCAACGGCGTCCCGGCGAACTTCCTTGATCCCTGGGCAAACGACCAGGATTGGGGCCTCTACTACGCCCTCAAATTCTTTGACGGGGATTTTTAGCGGTATCCCCGGTGGTGTTACTGTGCTATAACTTCATTGCCGGGTTTTTGAAACCCAAGTCCAACTATCGTGGTAAAGGTGGTATGTATGAAAAAATTGTTCCGTATCGTTAGCGCGTTGATCCTTTTTGCCGGTCTGGCCGTCCGGGTCCCCCTGTGGGCGCGGGCCGCCGCCGAGTCCGATAGATTCGGCGATCCGCCCGTCCGGGAGGAACTGGTGATTTACGGCCTCCGGGGGCCATCGGGGGTCGGGATGATCCGGCTTTTTGAGGAACCCCCCGTTCTGCCCGGTACGACGGTTACGCTGGAGGCCCTGGCCCAGGCGAACCTGATGGCCGCGAAATTCCTGGCCGGGGAGGCGAAGATCGGCATACTGCCCCCCGATACGGCGGCAAAGATCGCCTCCGGCGGGACCAGGATACAGGTTGCCGCGGTTACCGGCCTGGGAATGTTGAGCCTTCTGAGCGCCGACAGCGCGGTTGAACGGATCGGGGACCTTAAGGGCCGTACCGTGGAGGTGGCGGGCCAGGGGGCCACCCCGGATTACGTGTTCCGTAAGATCCTCCTTTCCAGGGGACTCCGGCCCGATGTTGATGTGATTCTTGGTTATTCGCTGGCCTACCCGGAGATAGCCCAGGCCCTTATCGCGGGCCGCGTTTCCCTTGCCATGCTGCCGGAACCCTTTGCCACAATGGCCCGTTCGGGGAACCGGAACTTGCGTCCCGTAAGCGATATCCAGGAGGAGTGGGTTGCCGCCGGGGGTTCGGGAAATTTCCCCATGACGGTACTGGTGGTGGACGGCGATTGGGCCGCTTCCCACCGGGAGGCCCTTGCCACGGTGCTGGAACGGCTTAAAAACTCGATAGAATGGGTGGTGTCCAACCCGGCGGAGGCCGGGGCCCTGGTGGAAAAACACGATCTGGGACTGAGCGCCCCGGTGGTGGCCGCCGCGGTACCCCGGAGTAACTACGTGTTCCAAAGCGCCGCCGGCGCGCGGCCCGCCCTTGAAAGCCTCTACCGGGCCTTCCTGGAATTTGCCCCCCAGGCCATCGGCGGCGCCCTGCCCGCGGACAGTTTCTACTGGAAATGAGCCCCCCTTCCGGCAAGCCCGGAACTTCCGGCCTCTGGACCTTCCTGGGGGTCCTGATCCTGCTTCTGGTTTGGGAGCTGGCGGCCAGGGCCGGGGGAAGCGAGATGATACTCCCCGGGCCCCTGCCCGTGTTCCGCCGTTTTCTCCACCTGGTCCAGGGGCCTTCGTTTAGGGGGGCCCTTGTCAACTCGTTCTTCCGGGTGCTGTTGGGCCTCCTCATTGCCGTGCCCCTGGGCCTGGTTCTGGGCGTTGTAACGGGACTCGACGCCCGCTCCCGCGCCTTTTTCAGACCCCTGTTTCAGATCATCTCCGCCACGCCGGTCATGGCGGTGATCCTTATCGCGTTTCTCTGGTTCGGCCAGGAACGGACCCCGGTGTTCACCGCCTTTCTCATGATTTTTCCGGTTATGGCCGCCAACACCTGTGAGGGAATCCGCGTGGTGGACCCCAAACTGGTGGAACTGGTGAACCTCTACGACCTTTCCCGGCCCCGGCGCCTGTGGGCCCTCTACCTGCCCGCCATTGCCCCCTTCATTGTGGGGGGCCTGCGCAGCGGCCTTTCCCTCTGCTGGAAGGTGGTGGTCGCCGCGGAGGTCCTGGTCCAGCCCCCGCGGGCCCTGGGTACGGGGATGCAGCGGGCCCGGGCCCAACTGGAAACCGCGGAACTCTTTGCCTGGACCGCCGCCACGGTACTGGCCGCCGCCGCCGCCCAGGGCCTGTTGACCCTTGTCCTCGCGGTTTGTCGCGCTTCGCGCCCCCGTCCCCAGACCCATGCCGCCGCTTATACGCGCGGGCCGGGGGCCTGATTGCCGGGCATATCGGTCCGCCGTCTGGATTTCGGCTACGGGGACAACCGGATCTTCAACGGTCTTAACCTGGAACTGGGGGAGGAGAACCCCGTCGTCATTCTGGGGCCCTCCGGCTGCGGCAAGACAACGCTGCTGTTTTTGATCGCGGGCTTGCGGAAACCACAGGGGGGGGAGATCGTGTTCCGGGACGGCCGTCCGGATGGCTGCCCGGATGGCTGCCCGGATGGCCGCCGTAACCCCGCTGCCCCGTCCGGCCCATCCGGCCCGCCCGCGGCGCTGGTCTTTCAGGAACCCCGGCTTCTCCCCTGGATGACGGCGCTGGAAAACACGGCCCTGCCCCTGCTGCGGCCCTTTGGGAAACAGGGAGGGCGGGAGCGGGCCCTTCACTTTTTGGAACTGGCGGGCCTGGCCGGTAAGGCCGGCAGCCTCCCCGCGGAACTTTCAGGCGGGCAGCAGCAGCGGGTCAACCTGGCGCGGGCCTTCGCCTTCCCCAGCCCGGTGATTCTGCTGGACGAACCCTTTCAGTCCCTGGATATTCCGCTCAAGGTGGGGCTGATGGACCTTGTGATGACCATGCTGGAACAGGAACAGGGCCGCCTGGTCGTCGCCGTAACCCACGATCCCCGTGAAGCGGTGTACCTGGGGCGCCGGATCATCGTGCTGGGCGGGGCTGGGCCCGGCGTGGTCCCGGTGTTCGACGAGGCGTTGAACCTGGAATCCCGCTCGTATGGTTCCCCCGCCCAGGCCGCCCTGGAACAGCGGCTCCTGGCCAGGATCAGCGCATATACATAGCAGTTTGTCGCGCTTCGCGCGTAAAACCCAAAAAATCGCCGAATAGGTACCACCTATGAGGCGATTTTACCTTACAAACTGCGTAAGCAGCCCAATTATCGTGGTTTTTGCGAC
>JAIRND010000161.1 GCA_031258225.1 Treponema sp.
TCGGTATTGGCATAGCGGGCGTCCAGACCGTCCAGGGCGTTTGGCTCCCAGCATGCCCAGACAGCGGCTATTTCCGGGTTTTCCTCGGCCAGTTGTTTCAGCATAAGATTGTAAAAGAAGCGCCTCCGGTCCGGTTCTATTTCCTTATAGGCTTCCATCGACTGCGCCAGGGTTCTGGTAGCGGAAAAAAAAGATTCCAGCCACAATCCAAGCTGACTGGCCTCATTCTTTACCAAATTCGTCATCTCGTTCCCGGTCAGCACGGCAATTTGTTTTTGAGAACTGTACAGGATGCTTCCCAGCAGAATGCCGATTCCCGAAAGGATAAGGGCACTGATCATGATGACAAGTTTATTGCCAATTTTCACGATTCACCTCCCGCGATTGATATTGACCATAGCATATTGCCCCGGAACATAAAAGACAACAACGCAACGGCTGCCGATGGCCACTTGTCCCGGTGATTACGGTCCCCGGTTTTCCACTTGGGGCCATCGGGCTGCGGAAAATCCACGTTTCTGGAAATTCTCGCGGGGCTCCAGGCCCCCACCGACGGCACCATCCACATAGACGGTAACCTGGTGCTGGAACCCCAGCCCGCCACCCGCAAGGAACAGATTGCCTACCGCCGCCGTTACCGTTTCATCTCCCCCCTGGCCAACGGCGTGTTCCGGGACCGGCCCAAGCACGACATCACGTGGTCTTCGCCCTCAAGCTGAGGAACGCCGGCAGAGGTTCCGCCAGCGGGCATCCGGCCGGGGAAGGCTCCCCCCTCGCGGGCAAAGGCGTCCCGAATGGCGGCGATGTCTAGACAGTTTGTCGCGCTTGTAGGTTTTTGCTCCGGGCCGTATTCCCGGCGCTTACATGCCCCTGCAGTTTGACAATTCCGCCAATCCGGAGATCCACCGGCGTACCACCGCATCCAGGGTATAGGCGCGGGCTTTGTCCCCAAGGCGCTGAACCGCTCCGTCATCGACGAGATTGTGCGGGTAACCAACGACGACGCGATTATCACCGCCCGCAAGCTGGCCCGTGTCGAGGGGATTCTGGCGGGTATTTCATCGGGGGCCGCGGTGTGGGCGGCGTTGAGTATCGCGGCCAGGCCCAAAACCGGCGGGAAAACCATCGTGGTCATCCTTCCGGATTGGGGTATTCTGTAGGCTGGGGATGCGCCCATAAAATTCCTATGCGTTTATCCTGCCCCAAGGTAGCCCTGTGGCGGGCTATTGCGTATACTGGGTACTATGATTCCCGGATTTTCGTGGCTGTTTCGCACGATCAAGGTATACGCCCTGGTAGGGGAAAGCGGTACCGGCAAAAGTTTCCGGGCCAGGCTGGTAGCCCAAAAGCACGGGATCGACCATATCATCGACGACGGGCTTCTTATCAGGGCTAACCGTATCCTCGCCGGACACTCGGCAAAGACCGAAAAGACCTTTCTGGCGGCGGTTAAGGTGGCCCTGTTTGACGCCAAAGGGCACCGGGACGAGGTTGCCCGGAAACTTCAAAGCGAGAATATCCACAAGGTCCTTATTCTGGGAACATCGGAAAAAATGACAAAGAAGATCGCCGCCCGGCTCCAGCTTCCCGTGCCCTCCAGGGTAATCAGGATTGAGGATATCGCCTCCCAGGACGAAATTGAAAAGGCCATCAGGACCCGCAAGATCGAGGGAAAACACGTGATCCCCGTCCCCTCCATCGAGATAAAACGGAATTACCCGAACATCTTTTACGACGCCATCCGGGTGCTGCAGAAAAAAAAGAGGGCCACCGGGATCAGCCCCGCGGGGGCCGACCTGAACTCCGGCGGAATAGGTCCCATCCCAAAGGTGCTGGAAAAATCCGTGGTCCGTCCCGAATACTCCAAACGGGGCAAGGTGATCATCACGGAGGCAGCCCTGAGCCAGATGGTGATCCACTGCGTTGACGAGTACAACAGCGAAATCCACGTCAAGAAGATCTCCATCAAGGACGATGAGATAGGCTACCGGCTGGTCATTACGATTGATGTACCGTACGGGATACAGTTGGGGGGCAATATCCACGACCTGCAACAGTACATCATTGACAATATTGAGCGGTATACCAATATTCTTATTGAAGAAGTAAACATTATCATCGACAAAATTGTTCAGTAGGGGGGATTATGCGGCGTTTTTTTTACATGGCGGCGGTACTGACAGCCCTGTTTACGCACGTCAACCGGGGTTTTGCCCAGGTTCCGCTGACAACGGACCACTACCGGATACTGGCCGAAGACCCGGTGGCCGGGGAACGGATCGCCAACGATCTTGAAGGGCGCTTCTCGATTTATACCAGACTCTTTCGCTTTAACCCCCGTTTACTGGCCGCGCCCCTTAACGTGCGCCTGATTACCGATACGGCTGCCTATGACGACTACCTTATCGGGCGGCTGGGGGGGAAAAACACCGGGGCCCTGTACCTTCACTACCGCCAGCCGGAACGCCGGGAACTGGTCATTAACTACGACGACAGCCCCGGCGCGGCCTGGGAACGGGTCCTCCCCTACCAGTCGTTTATCCAGTACCTGCGTTCCTTTGTCGCCAGCCCCCCTTCCTGGATCGAGGACGGCTTTGCCATTTACTTTAGCACCCTGTCCATTGAGGAAGGGGAACTGGCCTACGTTGAAAATCTTTCCTGGCTGGAACGGGTCAAAGAACTGCCCATTCCCCCGGTCCGGGACATCATCCTTCTGGGCACGGAGGATGCCGGAAATTCCCTTTCCAGGGAAGACTACAGCGCCCTCTCCTGGGCCCTGGTGTCCTTTTTCCTCAACAGCGGGAACGAGGATTACTTTCGTTCCCTGCTGGAATGTTTTCTGCTCCTCTCCCCCAACGCCGGCCTGGCGGAAAATTCCATCGCCGCGGCGCAACGGATCGACGACTGGCACGGTCTTGAGAATCTGGACCGGGACTACCGCGCGTATATCAACGCCCGTAAAACCTTTCCGGACCTGATGAACGAAGGCCGGCAGGCCTACGGAGAGGGGGATTTTGACAAGGCCGAACCGGCCTTTGCCGGGGCGCTCGATCTGCGGCCCAGCCACTACGCCCCCCATTATTACCTGGGGCTTATCGCCTACGGCAGGGGGAATTGGGACAAGGCGGAACACTACTACAACGACAGCCTTGAGCGGGGAGGCGACAAGGCCCTGATCTACTACGCCATGGGCCTCAACGCCGCGGCCGCGGAACAGGGGGAGCGCGCCGCGGAATTTCTGCGTCTCGCCGTTGCCGCCGATCCCGCCCGGTACCGTGAAAAGGCCAACGTCCTGCTCAGACGCTTACCGAACCGGTAGTGCCCCAGACACTAGTAGGCAGTCAATATTCAACCTGTGGATAGTTCACGTTTATACGTGCCTGTCCTGACCTTAACCTTCCCCCTGATCCGGCAGGGACGGGGATAGCCCGGCGGAAAACCTTGTATAACGGTCTCTCGAACTCCTCCAACATTAATTCGGCTGGGGAACGGCAGGCCGGCAACGGCCACGCTTGCCTTGCGCCATAAAACCAGGCCCAGTTTTACGGCGCAAGGCTTCGGTCAAGTGGCCGCCGCCGGCCTGCCGCTCCCCAGCCGCTTCACCTTGTGTTGTTCAATCGATCTTTACCATACCCCACCCGCCGATGCCCCGCTTGGGACAGTAAACCTTTTACGCGCAAAACGCGCCATGATTGCGCATCACCACTGCCGCGGCACAAATCCGTCCGGCGGGGGGGCAAGATGGACCGATTCGCCGGCTAGTTCCAGTACAAAAAAACCGTTCTCGTGGGCGTAACGCTGGACATCGGCATCCACAACCCCGCCTGCCATCGCCCCTAACATCTTTTTACCCGCGACTTCCGCCGGGGGGTACCGCCGTATAAGTTCCATCCGTTTTACGTGTTCGTC
>JAIRND010000237.1 GCA_031258225.1 Treponema sp.
GCTGCGGGAGAATATCGCCATTGCCGATGTGGATCGCCTCTCCGATGATGAGGGGATACGGCAGGCCCTGCTGCGGGGCGGCGGCGCCGATGTACTTGAAAAGGCAGGTCCTGACACGGTACTGGGCCGCGAGTTCGGAGGCATCGAACTATCGGGCGGCCAGTGGCAGAAGATCGCCATAAGCCGGGGGCTCTTTAGAAACAGCGAACTGGTCATCCTGGACGAACCGACCGCCTCCCTGGACCCGATCATCGAGCGGGATATCCTCAGCTCGTTTCTGGAGATGGCGCGGGATAAAACGGCGCTGATCATCTCCCACCGGGTTGGCCTGTGCCGCCTGGTGGACACGGTTGTGGTTATGAACGGGGGCCGGATCGTGGAAACCGGAACCCACGCGGACCTTATCAAAGCGGGCGGCGAGTACGCGCGGCTGTACAACAGCCAGGCCAAATGGTATACATAATGACAAGTGGAGGAAGCCAAATAAAAAACAACCACCTTTGTGGACAGGCACTAATTAACTGTCTCAGGGCCATGGTAATACTTGACAACAATGATGTTTCAGAAACTTACGCGGAAAGACAAAGCAAAAAATTATATATACGAAAATTGGTCCGGGAAATAATGCTGGTACCGCGCGCAACGCGAAATATTGGCATAACAGGATTTATGGAATAGAATAAATTCAAAAGGAGGCAATAATGGGGCGTGTTGGAAAGTATTGGACCAGAACCGTGACAGCCGCCGTGTGTATAGCCGCCTGCTACATACTGATGTTTCTTGTTTTTGTTCCCAGGATTCTTCACGCCTTTGGGACCGCGGCGGTTCTTGTGCTCGCCATCCCCTCCTTTGTATGCTGGACTTTACTGTTTTTATCGCTCGCGGGATATAAAAAGTACCACTATCCCGTAAGGACAAAAGTGGAAAACCTTATCCATTTTGGAGCGACGCCCGTATCCCGCGGCACACGGGGTCCGGCGGCCGGCGGCGGCAAAGCGCCCTTTTTTCTTCCGAAATCACTTGTCAAAATTTACCGTGAAATAAACGGCCTGGAGGGGCTTATTTGTTCCATAGGGGAGAAAAACAGGATAACCAATGATTATATACGGATGTTGAAGAAAAATACCGGGGATTCCGGCGCGAAGCGGCTGCTCGAAAAATACCGGGCCTATGATACCTATTTTGACGAATACTACGCCGGCTGCTGTTCAGCTTATTTAAATATGCGGTTTCAATTTTGCGTAAACCTGATAAAGGAAATACTGATACCCCGGGGGAATATGCATGCCCTCGATATTGAACAATTTATCAAAGCCGTAAAGGCCGATCTGGCGGCCGCGCGGTCTATGCTGACGGACAACGCCTTTTTTGACAGGGGCCCCGCTATGGAAACCGCAAAAGGCACGGCACAAAAGAAATCGCCGGAGCAGGACGCCAATGACGGCGTGATTCTTGACGAAATCGGCAAAACGATGAAGGCTATTGACGGGAAAATCCAGCACATAACAACGTACCTGATCACCGCGCAGTCACAAGAAACAATCGGCGGTACTTCGCCGGTGGATGAAAAAGGTATCCTGGATATATACAGGGAATACGATTTTGAAATGGACATGGAACACATAAAAAAATTGGAGGATGAATTTGACCGCTTTACGGCCGAAAAAGAAGTATTGGGTGTATGAATTTCACTGTTTACCCGCCGGAGCATAACGATGAAGAAGCTGTTTGTCCTTAACTGTTTCCTGTTGGCCGCGCTTATGGCGGCGATTGTCGCCGCGGGTGTTGCCGCCGGCCCGGTTCCGGCCTCAGCCAGGGCTGTAACGCAGGCCGGGAGCGGCCCCCTGGCCGCCTATTACGGCGTCTGGGCCGGCGATCTGAATCTTGAAATCACCATTACCGCCGATACAGTAAAGTGGCGGGATACTGTCAGCGGCGGTTATTATACCCTTGGTAAGCTCAGGTGGAAAAAACTTACCAATCGTGGCTTCAAATGGAACGATGGCTACACTTCCATGTACACTGTTACCGGTACGGTTACGGACAAAAAAAACTTCTGGACCTATCGGTTGACGGATCCGGATGTAGGAGAAATGCTCCGTATCATCTTGGATTTCCACACCGACGGGCAGAGTATGCTGTGGGGGTGGGAGGTTGATGGTGAGGCCCATCAGATTATGAGGCGCGTGGAGCGGTAACTGTAATTCCCGTAATGTCAGATTTTGGAACAGCAACCTTGCGATTATATTGACAAACCGCCGGGCGGACTAACCCGTATCGCCCGTATCTGGGCCTTGACGCATAGCTCCGCCGCCTTAAAGGCGTGTTCCTGGGTCATGGCGTTTTCGGTACGGTTAAGGCAGTCCAGAATAAGCCGGCCAAAATAGGGATACCCCACCTTGCCGTTTACATCGTAGTACTGTTCTCCGCTCCTGTTGGCCAGGTACACGTAACTGCCCCCGGAATTTTCAATCCCCAGGTTCATGTATTTCCGCTGTTCAATAAAACCTTCGGTACCAAGGATAAAGGTACGGCCATCACCCCAGCTTTGCAGGCCGTCCGGGGTAAACCAGTCTACCCGGAAATACTGAGTGGCGCCGTTGTCCCCCACAAGGCAGGCGTCCCCAAAGTCCTCCAGTTCCGGATAATCGGGGTGGTTGTAGTTGCCGATCCGGCTGTGCGTAACAACGGCGTCCTTTGCCCCGGCGTAAAACAAAAACTGCTCGATCTGGTGGCTCCCGATATCGCAGAGAATGCCGCCGTATTTTTCCCTTTTGAAAAACCAGGCGGGCCGCGTAGAGGGATGCCCCAGGCGGTGGGGGCCCAGGCCCAGTACCTGAATAACCCTGCCGATAGCGCCCTGGTCAATAAGTTCCCCCGCGAAAACGGCGCTTTCCACATGGAGCCGCTCACTGTAGTAGACCATGTACTTTTTGCCCGTTTCCTTCACTTTCGCCTTTGCCGCCTCAAGCTGTTCCAGCGTGGTAAGGGGGGCCTTGTCGGTAAAGTAATCCTTTCCCGCCGACATGACCCGCAGGCCCAGGGCGCAGCGTTCCGACGTAACCGCCGCCCCCGCCACCAGCTTTACACCGGGATCGGAGAAGATCTCCTCCTCGCTCCGGGCGGCGGCGGTTTCCGGAAACTGCCTGCGGAACGCCTCCACCTTTGCGGGGTCCGGATCGTAGACGCTTTTTAACACCGCCCCGGCTTCGATAAGCCCATTGCACATGCCGTAGATATGCCCGTGATCCAGGCCGACGGCCGCAAACGAAAAATCACCCCTCCGGACCACCGGGTTGGGTTTCCCTTTGGGCGCGAAATTCATCCCTTCAGATTCTTTAGCCATACTACTCATCTCCCTGTATGGACGGTTTTTCCGGTCCTGGCGCTTTCCCTTATGGCGTCAATTATCCTGATGGAGGGGAGCCCCTCTTCGGGGTGGATATACCAGCCGCCGCCTGATTCCACCGCCCGGTAGAACAGGTCGATAAGTTTGATGTGGCTGTTGCCGTACACGGCCTTGCCGGCAAATTCGGCATCATCGGCGGCCAACAGTTCATGCCCGGTATCCCGCAGGCGGAAAAGTTTTTTGTCCCGGATAAGAAACTGGCCCCCCTCACAGCGAAGGGACAGTTCAACATTTTCATCGGTGTAATTTGCCACCGATGCGGTAAAAAGCCCCAGCGCCCCGTTCTCGAACACAAAACGCCCCGCGGCGGTATCCTCCACCTCAAGGCCGTAATCCAGGATCCGCGCGGTAGTGCCCCGGACCGTAACAACAGGACTTCCCGCGAAGTACTGCATCAGGTCTATCGTGTGGATCGCCTGGTTGATCATACAGCCGCCCCCGGCCTGGGCCATGATCCCGCGCCAGGGACCGGCTTCGTAGTACTCCCTGGAACGGTACCAGTTCACGGATCCCCGAATACCGGTAAGCGCGCCGTATTCACCGCTCCGCAGCAGCCGGTAGAGGGTTTCCGTGGTGGGATTAAGACGATTCTGCAGGCACAGGCATATCTTGACCCCGTATTGTTCCTCAAGATCCAGGTATGCCCTGGCCTCGTCCCCGTTCATGGCCAGGGGTTTTTCGGCGAAGATATTACAGCCCGCTTCCGCGGCCCTTTTTGCCACCGGGTAGTGAAGAAAATGGGGAAGACAGATATGCGCCACATCGGGCCGTTCCCGCTCAAGCATCTCCTCGTAATCACCGTAGAAAACGGCCCCCGCCGGAACAGCGGACTTTTTCGACAGGTCAGTATCGCAGACCGCCACCAGCGCGGCATTTTGCAGTGATTCTATTGCGTCAATATGGACCCTGCCGATGACCCCAAATCCGATAAGCGCAGCCCGCAGCATATACTACCCCCGTACGGTCCTCCCGGTGAATTTCCACATTATAGCGAAAAGGGCCGGAACACAAGCGTCCCCCAGGGCCGGCTTGCCTTGCAGCCGGCCTTTTTTTATTTTATATACAGAGGTTCTTCCAAAACCTCAGTTTTTGGGGAAATTTCAAGGTTTCAAGGTTATCGTAACGTAAGGTCAAAAACATGGATTATGAAAAACTGACGATCAAAGCGCAGGAGGCCCTGAACGAGGCTTCCGCCATTGCCCAACGGGGGGATCACTCCCAGGTTGAGGTAGAACACCTGCTCCTGGCTCTGCTGCGCCAGGAGGGGGGGATTGTGGTCCCCATCATCAAGCAGATTGGCGCTGACGCGGGGCGGATCGAGGCCGATGCGGAGGCTCTGGCGGCCCAGGTTCCCAAGGTCTACGGCGAGGCGGCCCAGCTTTTTTTTTCTTCCGCCGCCGCCAAGGTTCTGGCAAAGGCCCAGGACGAGGCGGGGGCCCTGAAGGACGAGTTTGTCTCCACCGAACATATCCTTATCACCATTGCCGGGGGGGAGGGCCGGGCCGCGGAGATTCTGAAAAAGGCGGGGGTAACGAAAAAGGCGATTCTGGGGGCCCTGAAGCAGGTCCGGGGTACTACGCGGATCACCGACCAGAACCCGGAGGATAAGTACCAGGTCCTGGACAAGTACTGCCGGGACCTGACCGCCCTGGCCCGGCAGGAGAAACTTGACCCCGTCATTGGCCGGGACGAGGAGATCCGCCGGGTTATGCAGGTCCTTTCCCGGCGTACCAAGAACAACCCCGTCCTTATCGGCGAACCGGGAGTGGGAAAGACGGCCATTGCCGAGGGTCTGGCCCGGCGGATCATCGCCGGGGACGTGCCGGAGGGCTTAAAGGGCAAAAAACTGCTGGCCCTGGACCTGGGGGCACTGGTGGCGGGGGCGAAATTCCGCGGGGAGTTCGAGGAGCGTCTTAAAGCGGTGATCCACGAGGTTCAGGCTTCCAACGGGAAGATCATCCTCTTTATCGACGAGCTTCACACCCTGGTGGGGGCCGGGGCCGCCGAGGGGGCCACCGATGCCAGTAACCTGTTAAAGCCCGCCCTGGCCAGAGGGGAACTGCGCTGTATTGGCGCCACCACCCTGGACGAGTACCGCAAGCACATCGAAAAAGACGCGGCCCTGGAGCGGCGCTTCCAGCAGGTCTACACCGCAGAGCCCTCCGTGGAGGATACCGTGGCGATACTGCGGGGTCTCAAGGAACGCTACGAGGTTCATCACGGGGTGCGGATCAAGGACGAGGCCCTGGTGGCCGCCGCCGCCCTGTCGGACCGTTATATCACAAGCCGTTTCTTGCCGGATAAGGCTATCGACCTGGTGGACGAGGCCGCCAGCCGCCTTAAAATGGAACTGGATTCCCGGCCCACGGAACTGGACAAGCTGGAACGGAAACTCCTGCAGCTTTCGATAGAGCGGCAGGCCCTGGCCCGGGAGGAGGACCCTTCGTCCAGGGAACGGCTGGGAAAGCTGGAAAAGGAAATTGCCGACCTTTCCGCCGGACGGGACGCTATGAAGGCCCGCTGGGAATCCGAAAAGATCGAAATACAGAAAATCCGGGACCTGAAACAGCAAATCGAGGAACTTAAGATAGAGGAGGCCCGCTACGAGCGGGAGGGTGATCTGTCGAAGGCGGCGGAAGTTAAGCATGGCCGTATCCCGGAGGCCCAGAAGCAGCTTGCCGCCCTGACGGACCAGATTGAACAGGAACGGGCCGCGGGGAAGGGGGCCGGTGGAGACGGGGCTCCTCTCCTGCGGGAGGAGGTAAGCGAGGAGGATATTGCCGCCGTGGTATCCACCTGGACGGGGATTCCCGTGTCAAAGATGCTTTCCGGGGAACTGCAGAAGTACCTGGACCTGGAACAGGTTCTGGAACAGCGGGTGGTGGGCCAGGAGGCCGCGGTGGAAGCGGTGGCGGACGCCATCCGCCGGAACAAGGCGGGACTTTCGGACACCGCCAGGCCCCTGGGGTCTTTTCTCTTTCTGGGCCCCACCGGCGTGGGGAAAACGGAACTGGCCAAGACCCTGGCGGATTTCCTTTTCAACGACGAGAAGGCCCTTACCCGCATCGACATGAGCGAATACGGGGAAAAACATTCGGTAAGCCGCCTTATCGGGGCGCCGCCGGGCTACGTGGGTTACGAGCAGGGGGGCCAGCTTACGGAGGCGGTACGCCGGCGGCCCTACAGCGTCATCCTCTTTGACGAGATTGAAAAGGCCCACCCGGAGGTTTTCAACGTGTTCCTCCAGATCCTCGACGACGGCCGCCTTACCGACGGTCAGGGCCGGGTGGTGGACTTTAAGAACGTCATCATCATCATGACCAGCAACCTTGGCTCGGACCTGATTCTGGAAGCGAAAAAAGAGGGGGATATCCGGGACGCCCTGATGGAACTTCTCAAGCAGAGTTTCCGCCCGGAGTTCCTTAACCGTATTGACGAAACGGTGATCTTCAAGCGCCTGGGCAGGGCGGAGATAAACAGGATCGTTGATATTCAGATCGACCGCCTGGCCCGCCGCCTGCGGGAGCGGAAAATCACCCTGAGTCTGAGCCCCGCCGCGCGGGAACTGCTGGTGGAACGGGGCTACGACCCCCTTTTTGGCGCCCGGCCCCTCAAGCGGACCATCCAGGGGGAACTGGAAAACCCCCTGGCCAAGGCCATTATCGCCGGGCAGATCGCCGAGGGCGACAGCGTTACCGCGGACCGGGACAGCCGCCCCGGCGCGGGCCTGAGTTTTACGAAAACCGCTTCCAGGGCGGGCTAACCGGGCGCGGGGTAACCGGGGGGCAGTCTGTCCAGGTTTGCCCCCGGCACTTCTACCACCGCGGCGCCTATGGCGTTGGCCCGTTCGCAGGCCGCCCGCAGGTTCATCCCCTGTTTTAAGCAGGCGATGATCGTTCCGCAATGGGCATCCCCGGCGCCTACCGTGTCAACCACCCGGGCGGGAAGGCCGGGGACAAAAGCCCCGCCATGCTTATCCCGGTAATAACAGCCCCGTGCCCCCGCCGTGATCACCAGGCGGTTTTCCGTCTGCCGCGCGAGAAAATCCGCGGCCCCCTCGACCGTGGTCCTGCCGGAAAATTCAAGGGCTTCGGTTTTGTTCAGGTGGAGGATGGGACCTTCCCCACGGCTGTTCCGGCGGGCCAAAAGACGGGCCATACGATCCTTCCCGATGTGGGTTATCCGGGGACCGGGGGCAACGTAGAGATCCAGGCCGGGCCGTTCATACACAAAGGCGACGATCTCATCCCCCGTGGGGTCTTCCACCTCGATGCCGCAGACAAAAACACTGTCCGTCCGGGCATAGTCAAGTCCGTCCATCCAGGTCCGGGAAAAGAGGTACTCCGCCCCGTGAAGGGACAAAAAACTCCGTTCCCCGTCCTCCTCAACCAGGCAGTAACAACAGCCGTTCTCCGCTTCCAGCTTTACAAAAGGGCTGATACCCTCCACGGCGCGAAGGTGCTCTTCCACCATGCGGCCATAGATGCCACCCCCCACCGGCGAACAGAGCAGCGCGGGACTTCCCAACAGACGCAGAGCCCGGTACACGTTGTAGGCACAGCCCCCCACGCGGCAGGCCGACGCGGTGATATTGATATCCTCCCCACGGCGGGGAAGCCGGGGCACGGTGAGCAGTACGTCTATCACCGTGGAACCGATAACCAGGGTTTGCTTTGTCACCGGGGCTCCTTTTCACGGTGGGCCAAAGCCTTGATGGCGATACGGCCCGGGTTCATTGAACTTGTCCAATACCCCGGTTGGTTACATTGCTCAGGAATTCTTTTCCCGGGCAAGGTACAACGTGTACAGGCCCGATCCGATGAGCAGCAGAATACCAATAACGGTAATCGCCGGAAACGTGATCTTGCGGCAGGGCATTAAATGTCCGGGGCAGCCGCCTATAAGCGCGTGGGGGACAAGCAGGGCAAGCACGCCGGACAGAAAAATCCCTATGGTCAGTCCCAGCCGTGTCCCGGGATTGACAAAGATGATAAGGGCAACGCCAAGGGCGGCGATTAAGGCCCCAACGCCGATCTCCGCCTGGGCGGACCAGTGGCATTTCATATACATACCATCTACAACCGGACACACCTTAAACAAAAACCGCGGGCCCAGCGCGATCAGCAGCCCGAACACAATCGTGGCAGCACCTGAAATGATACGGTTTTTCATGATACCTCCTGTGTTATTCAAAAAACCTGTCCAGGCCCCGGCGCGACACCGTAAACACAACATCGCTGTCCGTGGTTTTCGCGTAATAATAATCCCCATCAGGGGACGGCGCGCCAAGATACAGGGTCCTCGCTTCGCCTGAGTAGTCAAACTCAACCACAAGCTCCGCCTCAAAAGGGATTTCCCCGATAAACCTGTCCGCGTTCAACCGGGCGAGGGCGGCTGAATATTCAGCGGCTGAAAATTCCGGACGCTGTTCCCCGTTCACACGGATATTTTCAATCTTTGCGGCGATGTCCGCAAGCCGGAGAGAACGGTTTAGTTTTAATACATTTTTATCCCGTACAGCAAGGGAGTCCAGCGCAAGCGTGCCGGCAACCGCCGCGTCCATCGTGTAGATTTTTCCGTTTACGCTGAAATAGCGCGATGAATTATCGGAATTTTTGCCCCCAAGCAGTAATTCGTATTCGGTTTCGCTGAATCGGGGAGGCGCGGCTTCCGTGGTATGAACGTGAGCGCCGGCGCTTGAGGTCCGCGCAAGCGCGCGGATTATTACTGGCTGGTCAAGGCCAAAGCCGGAAAAGGGCGCGGCGTCAATTTCCTTTTCCTCTTTAAGCGCGGCCAGGGTCAGGGGCAATGCCTCCGCGATTGCCCTGTCGCAGGGTATGCCCTCCGGCAGGATAAGTTCCCAGCCGTTTATCGGGGAATTCTCGAAAACCAATTCCTCCCCGCCGTTTATAATCGTGATTCGTACAATATCCGCCGCGGACACATCCCACAGCCCTGAGTTATTCCGGTATGACGCAAGCCATACATTGCCCCGGGCGATAACGCAGGTAACGAGCAGCGCGGCGGCTATTCCGGCAAGGGTAAAGGCGGTTTCCGGCTTTCGTATAGATACCGCAGCCATCACAAGAACCTCCGTTTTTTCCATACGACAAAACCGCGTAAAAAAATTGTCAGGGGTACGACGATAACCGTCAAAAATCCGATATAATCCGCCTTATAGCGCGGAATTTGAAGTTCCCCCGCGGCGTAACTCTTAACGGCGAGGCCGACGGCGAGGCCGCCGGCAGGGCCGATGTCCGCGCCGGCGCTCACCCATTCCAGCGCGGAATCGACAAAGTAGGTGTTGGTAACGAAGTTTGCGGGGCGTTCCGCTTTTACGCGGTCATCGAGGAAGCCGGAACTTCCAATCAGCGCGTACCGCAGACCGCCGGATTCCCAAACCGCCGCAAGCGCCTTGCCGCCCGGGGACGGGACAAGGACCACCCCGCCATCCGGCGCATCAAATTCGCGGGCAGCCGGGAAGTATAAACCGTAGAAATCAAGCGGGATTACCGGGCTTTCTGGAACTTCAAGCAGCAATTCGGAATACATTTCGAAAAACTCAGGCGCCTCAATTTCACCCCCCGATGAGAGCAGGGTGTAGCCATCTCCTGAATATACGTTACCCTGACGCGAGGCGGTCAGGGAACGAATACCCTCGCTGAACGCCTTCTCCGCACTGGAACCCGTGTTGAACCAGACTTGAGTCCTGCGGTCATACTCCATCAGGAACAGATCCTGATAGCCGATTTTCTTCCCCCTTGTTCCGTCGGTAACATAAAAATCGTTCTTGCGTAGTCCGGCGGCCCCGTCCCGGTCAAGGCGCCCGATAATCCGTGTATCCCGATCCGGGTCGGCATACACAACGCTGACCTTGCCGCCTGAATACTTTGCGTAATTTTCCAGCAGCTCTTTGACTTCAAGATAATCCGCGTCCGCCTTGCCGTCATCAAACAAACCGTAGATGGTAATATTCCGGTCCAATCCGGCAAGCAGTTCCTTGGTGAAAGCGCCCACCGTGTAGCGTTTCCCCGCGGACAAGTCGGCTTTGAGGGGAAAGAGGTCCGCGATAAAGTTCACCAGCAGAATAATTGCGATGACAGACACAATACTGACCGCGGAATAGATCCTGCCCAGGCGATCACCGCCCTGCCGTCCGGCCCCGACGAGGCATATTGTCAGGAACAGGAATCCCGCGGTAAACCCAAGAAAATAAAGCGTCCCCGACAGGCTGAACACCCCGCGGGCGAACTCGGCGTATCTGGCAAAGGGCGACAGGTAATGCAGGACTTTCGCCGCAGTGCCGCCCAGAGCCGCGCCTATGGGACGCATTATCAGCAAAAGCAGCAGGGTTACGAAACTGATGATTGCCGCGACAACCTGGCT
>JAIRND010000247.1 GCA_031258225.1 Treponema sp.
CGAAGGATTACCGGCTAAGAACCGGGTTCTGTCCCATATCCCATTCTCCTTTCTTCGCGTATCATACTAAAGACCTCTGCCGCATCACTATGTCGTGGCAGGGGCTTTTGTATTCGGCATGGCGATCGAGCTTTCGCGCCATAAGGAACCCGAAATTCTACGCCAGGGAAAACCACCTGTATGGGCGGTTATAAACGCCAGCGGGCGTTAAACGCAATTTACCTATAGGAGAGTAAAAACATGAAGAAGAACAAGTTTGTTTCGGGAATGGCGGCGATGGCATTCACATTTCTGGTGGCGGGCTGTGTGATCGGACCTAGGCTCAAAACATTTGGCCCAAGTGTTCCGGAAGAAGAACGGTTTCAATTACTGATTAGTCCCTATATCAGAATGGATAAAATAGATGGAAAACTGGTTTTGTGGGGTGCCAGGCAATACTGGGCAACGACTGTTAATATGCCGGTCGGTCGCCATACCTTCGATTTTGGTTATCAGGAGGGCCTTGAGGTCAGCGGCAATACCATTATTCGTGCAAATGGATTCCATCTTGAAGGTAATTTTGAAGCCGGCTTGGCCTATAGATTAAAACCAATCGTACGGGGTAATCAGGTATCTTGCCAACTAATACAAAATGGAGTGGCCGATTGGGTCATCCCTGGACCAAATGAGACGTTGGTAATTTTTTACTTACCTCAAAATGTTTCGGGGGGACTGGAAATATACGTGGAAGGCGAGTATGCGCTTGAACTTAACGCTAAACAGACGGCACAGATACTGTTGTCCTATGGAAATCACAGCCTTCAAGCCAGATACACTGGTACTGGACTTCTCAGTGAACCATTGATTATTACCGCTGACTCAAATTCGGTCACCTATATCATGAATATAGGCAAATGGGGAATGGGGGACAAGAATACACCAGCTTCATTTACTTTACAGCAGTAAAGAGATACAGTATAAAGTCCAGATTATGGAATAAATGGTCAAACACCCATCCGGTACGGTAATACAGAGGGTGGCGTCCACGCCACCCTCTGCGTTTTATCGCGGACAGCTGGCGAGGGAATTTGAATTTGGTGCCTGGCACTGTTTCGCCCGGTCATAAGCGTTTTGCAACTGTCTGCGGGATCACTCCAGTATTTTCGGCTTTTTGACTTGGTGAAACCAGTAAAAACCACGGCGTAGGTCCGACAGGGGCGTGACCGCGTACTACGAAGTTTCCTGCTGCACGTGGCGCCGTAACGTGTGGTGCCTGAACATGTGCCGCGGACCCTTCGCGGCAACCACAACAATGCCCGACAGCGCGTAGACGGTAAAAATAATGAAGAACACGTTCTGGGGATACACCGCGACAAGCAGGATCAGCACAACCACAACAACCAGGAGGCGTATGGTGGTAAACCGGGAAAACTTTACGCGCTTAAAGGAGTAGTAGGGAACATTGGAAACCTCAAGAAACGACAACACCACCATCACAACCGGCATGGCCTTGAAAAAAACGGGCATCTGCTTCTGCAAAATGTCAATGGTCCGGGAATTCAGGGCATAGCCTTCGGGACCCAGAAGTTCATAACTAAAAACAAACGAGACAAGAACCCCCGCGGAAGCGGGCGTGGGAAGGCCCATAAAATTTTCCGACGATACGTGGTTTTGGGCCATTACATTGAAGCGGGCCAGCCGCAGGGCGCCGCACACAATAAAAAGAACCGCGATGGCAATGCCCGCCTTGCCCATGTTTTTTAACTCCAACTGGTAGATCATGATGGACGGAGCGATGCCAAAAGAGACAAGATCGCTCAGCGAATCAAGTTCAAGGCCAAAGCTGGTGGTGGTATGGGTCAGCCTGGCGACCCTGCCGTCAAGTATATCGCAGCCCAGGGCTAAAACCAGCGCCCAGGCGGCATGGATAAACTGCCCGTCAACCGAAAACATAATCGACAAAACGCCGAATGTCATATTCGCGCAGGTGAAAAGCGAAGGCAAAATATAAATTCCTTTTTTTAGATCGGCCCTCATGTTATTTCCCCTATTACCGTAATACCCGCCCTGACGGATTGACCGGATCGTACCGCCGCGCCGGCGGACTTTGGCAGGCAAATGTCAACCTGGGAACCGAATTTTATACAGCCCAGTTTGTCCCCCTGTTTTAACGTATCACCGGTTTTGACCCAGGACACACATCTTCTGGCCAAAAAACCCGCTATCTGGCTCACCGTAAAACGCCCGTGTTCGTTTTCGATGGTAAAAATATTCTGTTCGTTAAGGGAATGGGCCAGGGGGTTCCAGGCTATTAAAAAACGGCCTTTTTTATGCTCAACGTTTGTAAGTTTTCCTTTTACCGGGGATCTTTGGAGATGGACGTTAAAAACCGACAGGAATATTCTAATAACCGTTTCATGTTCCCCGTTACAGACTTCCAGCACCGTACCGTCGCAGGGGGAAAGGATATGATTTTCACCGGCGTTGATCGTGATTGCGGGAGCCCTGAAAAAGAAAAGACAAAAAAGGGCAAAAAACACCAAAACTATTCCAAGCGCCGCAAGCCCATAACAAAAGGCGGCGGCCGTCAGTCCGGCAAGCCGGGGGATTATGACAAGGCCCAGCCCCGCCGCGAGAGGGGGAAAAATAAACGGGTACCCCTCTTTAAGTATGGACACCGCTTTGATCCCCGTTTTCCCGCGTAAGCCCTGCCGCCTGATGTTTTTTCTCCATCAGTTTAAGAATAAGATATTCACCGGCAAAAACCAGTCCCATAAGCACATAGGTTATTCCGCCGTTATAAATTCCCCAGATAATATCAGAAGCCCAGAATACGGTAGCAAGCGAGACGCATCCGTCAACGGCAAAAAACACACACCAGGCTATTGTCGCCCGCCTGCAGTACCGTTCAAGCGGTTCCGGGGGCACGCGATCCTTCGCGGCCCGGTCAAACAGATTAATAAAATACAAAACCACCGGCGGCGGAATCAAAATGGACTCTGCCAGTATCACAAGATAGGCAAAGTTCGCCAGAACCGGATAAATTTTAAAGATTATCGAGGCCCGTGTGAAAAGGCAGACGATCCCGGTACAACACAGTATGGCCGGACTTATAAACACCACAAGCGCGCGTCTGCCCTTATACGCGTGCCGGTTCATAAGGAAGCAGGCCGCCGCCAGGGCTATGATAAAAACGGAAAGGTAACGCACGGGAAGTTTAAAGATCACCAGCGCGCCGAATACCAGCAGCGGATAAAGAACTATCAGGACCCCAAGCAAATGTTTCATCCGGTGCGTAAGCCGGCCGGGTTTCGCGGCCTCGTTTTTTTGAAGAATATTCACGCCAGGGACGGGATCTTTCCCGTTAGACAGACACATCAGGCAATCCGTCTTGAGTCAAACGCGCCCGGACAGCGCCGTCAAGCGTTAATCATCTACAGGGGCCGGATAATAAAAAATAAAACCAATTCATGCGTTAATACGCCATGTGCTAATACTCGACTTCCTCAGGCTGCCCCCTGCGGGCGGACTCCATGATCGCCAAAATTACCAGCGTGGCGTTAACCGCGTCTTCCGTTGAAACGCGGAATTCCCCGCCGCTGAGGACGCAGTCCACAAAGGAGCGGATACTTTCAAAGGCAAACCCCCGGGGATAGCCGAAGATCGAGTGCTGAACCAGCACATCGGGGGTTTGGACTTTTTCATCGGTGTACTTTTGGATAAGGTTATGACCGCTCAAGTCCAGGCTTATCATGCCCCGGTCCCCCAGGATGGTGAATTTAATATCGTTTACGCAGGGGCTGGCGTTGGGGGTTATCCAGCCGTTTTCCATCTGGGCAATACCGCCGTTTTTGAATTCCAGCGTCGAGAGGTAGGTATCCACCGTGTCCACCCCAAGGGACTGGAGCAGGCCCTTCCGGCTTACGGCGTAGACCCGCTCCACCTCGGCGCCAAAAAACCAGCGCAGCGTATCGACACTGTGGCTCCCCAGGAACCAGAGGATCGACGATGAAGCCGCCCAGGGGAGCATGTCCGTGGCCACCCACTTGATGTCGTTCAGGCGCATGTAGGCCGAATACGGTTTTCCCAGTTCACCCCGCTCCAGGCTTTGATGGGCCACGTTGAAGGGGGGGCTCCAGCGGTTGTGAAGGTCTACCATGACCCGGACCCCGTTTTTCGCGAAGGCCTCCCGCATGGCGAACACGTCTTCCCGTGTGGTAGCCAGGGGTTTTTCCACCAGGATATGTTTTTTATACCCGGCGGCGCAGATGGCCGCCTCCGCGTGGGCAAAGTCGGGGGTTACGATAGCCACCGCGTCACAGCCGCTTGCCCTGAACATCTCCCGGTAATCATCGTAGTAGCGGTCAATACCCATTTTAGCGGCCAGGGTTTCCGCCTTTCCCCTGTCCCGGTCGCAGACCGCCACCACCTCACAAAACGGGTGGGCCTGGTATATTTTGGCGTGGTTTTCTCCCCATATCCCGGCGCCCACGATTGCCATCTTTAGTTTTGTGTTCACGCGAAACCTCCTTCAGGCGGCCTGTCGTTCCACCTTATCCCAAGATTATCGCACTTGACAGATGAACACGACAGGGGTATTGTACCTTATGTCGTCTAACTTAAATGATGTTAGTTGAAACATTCAAGACAGGAGGCTCTATGATCAGGCTTGGCGGACCGGTATTTGTAGCGGATGAAAAAGCGGCGGGCGCGGGTGAAAGCCACGGGTCCAGGGGGGATCCCGCTCTGTTGGCGCGGAAACACAGGGAAAAGGGGTTTACCGCGGCGTATGTGCCCAACATAGACATCAAGGATACGGCCCTGATCAGGGCCACCAGGGAGGCCTTTGAAAAAGAGGGGATCATCCTGGCGGAGGCCGGTTATTGGGACAACATCATGGATACCAATGCCGAAAGCCGGGCTTTTCACCGGCAGCGCCAATTGGAGGCCCTTGCCCTGGCGGAAGAGATTGGGGCCGTATGTTCCCTTAACATCTTCGGTTCCTACTGCCACGGGAACGGGAATTCCCAGCACAAGGCCCTGAATTTCACGGAGGAGGCATTTGAGGCCGCGGTGGATATGGCCCGGTATTTTATCGACACGGTAAAGCCAAAAACCGCCTTTTTTGCCTATGAGATCTTTCCCTTTGACATTGTCGATACCGCCGAAGGTATTGAGCGGCTGATCAAGGCCGTGGACCGGAAGCGGTTCGGCGCCCATCTGGACCTGGTGAACCTTATCAACTGCCCCAGGGCGTATTTTTCGTCCGGGGATATCGCCAGGGAATGTGTACGCCGTTTTGGAGACAGAATCGTTTCCTGCCATGTCAAGGATATCAAACTGAAGGAACCTTCCATCAGCGTTATTCTGGAAGAAGTGCCTATGGGCCAGGGGAATATCGACCTTAAGACCTTTATGCGCCAGATTGAGGGGCTCTCCCGGCCTGTTCCCTTTATGATGGAACACCTGAAGGATGAGGCTCAGTACGATGCCGCCGCCGGGCGCATACGCGAAACCGGCAGGGAATTGGGCATCGAGTTGTAAATTTTAGTGTTACAGGAGAAACTGTCATGAAACACGCGGTTGTAGTAGCGGGCCTGGGAAACCGGGGGAAAATTCACGTAAAGGGAATTCTTGAAAACCCTGACCGTTTTGAACTTGTGGGGATATTCGATCCGTCCGCCGAAGCGGTGAATAAAACTATCGAACGCTTCAACATTACATGCCCGGTTTTTTCTTCCGCTCAGGAGATGCTGGAAAAAACCAGGCCGGAGATATTCGTATTTGTTACCCACCCTGAAATCCGCATGGAGTACATTAAGCTTGGAATACAACACAAGGTAAAGGGTATTTCCTTTGAGAAGCCCATGGCCGTTTCCCTTGCCGACGCCAGGGAAATGACCAGGCTGTGCGGTGAAAACGGAATAAAGGCCATTGTGAGCCACCAGCAGAAATACATGAAGCAGATGCGGCAGATGTATGGATATGTGCGTTCCGGAATTATCGGCGAACCTGAACTGATCCGGATATTTATGCGCCCCTGGGCCTCTCAACTGGGTACCCACTTTGTGGATTACGCGCTCTGGGCAAACGGCGGCGCCGGCGCCGAATGGGTGGTCGGGCACGCCCACGGCCGGGTAAAGCTGACCGACGATCATCCGTCTCCGGATTACCTTTTTGGGGAAGCCCGCCTGAAGAACGGGGCCACGTTGATTGTCGAGAGCGGCTACCTTGCGCCTTTTACCATGAGCGATGAGGAGTTCTGGTGCAACAACAGGCTTACGGTTTACGGTAAGCACGGGTACGCCTGGGCGGAGACCAACGGCCGCTGCGCTGTTTTTTCCCCGGAAACAAAGGGTAAAGTCGAACTCTATCAGTATCCCAAGTTCGGCGTACAGCAGGAAGATACCCAGACTCCTTACTACACGGAGTACGCCGACTGGATTGATAATGACGCCAAAAAACATTCCTGCAATATTGACATAAGCCTTTGCGGTTTTGAGATTATCGAGGGGCTTTACAAAAGCGCCCTGGAACATATCCGCGTCGATATTCCCATACAGGGCGGGGTGCCCGACGCCATTGCCGAACTGAAAAAGGTTTTGCCTGAACAATCCTATCCGCCGGGATTCAATGACGGGGGCTTTTATAAAAACGGGCTTCAGGCAAAGTAAGCGAAGGAACCACGGCAGCCTGCCGCGCTCCGCGCTTGAATTTGGAGGTTTATCAATGACGATTGACGAGAAAAAGCGGCTTGTCCACGGGGAACTGCAAAAAAACGGAGGGGTTTTGCGCTTTGCCCCCTGCTGGGTGGCCCGCAACTTCATGCAGCCGGGGCGTAGGCTCAAGCTGGACCCAAGGGATTATTACGCCTACGGAGGCGCCAAGGGCGGCATTGACGAGCGATGGTTTGCCTCCACAACTCCCGCGGACAACGCGGAGTTCACCATAGAAAACGAGGGCTTGAGCTTTGTGGTAATTAAAACGCCGGGCGGAACGGAAAAGCTGCTTTTCAAAGAGATAATCGACTTTATGGGCCAGGATATTATCGGTGAATACCAGATGAATAAATATGGCCGCTGGATGATGTTTTCCAAATTTTTTGACAACATGGGGCCCATCGCCCACCATGTACACCTGGGTAACGAACACGCCGCCAACGTAAACATGCTGGGTAAGCCCGAAGGGTATTACTTCCCGCCCCAGCAGAACAACGTGTACAACAACTTTCCCCATACCTACTTCGGTCTTAACCCCGGCGTTACAAAGGATGACGTGATCGCGTGCCTCAAAACCTGGGCCGACCGGGGCGACAACAATATTCTTGACCTTTCCCGCGCCTACCGTCTGGAAATCGGTACGGGCTGGGATGTGCCGCCGGGGGTACTCCACGCGCCGGGTTCCATCCTTACCTACGAGCCCCAGCGGGCCAGCGATGTTTCCATTTTCTTCCAGTCCCAGGTGGAGGGCCGCCACAACAGCCGGGATACTCTGGTAAAGGACGTGCCCAGGGACAAGTACTACGATTACGAGTACCTCTTTTCCATTCTTGACTGGGACCTTAACGTGGATCCCAACTTTAAGGAAAACCGTTTTATCCGGCCCGTGCCGGTGGAAGATGAGGCGGTTATGGCCGAAAAAGGTTACCGCGAACACTGGGTGGTCTACGGTTCGTCCCATTTTTGCGCCAAGGAGCTGACGGTGTTCCCCGGCCGTAGTGTTACTATTACCGATGCCCAGGCCTATGGTCTTATCATGACGCAGGGTTACGGTACCCTTAACAACGCGAAGATAGAAACACCGGTCATGATACGGTTTGGGGATCTTACTTCCGATGAATTCTTTGTTACCGAAGACGCGGCAAAACGGGGGGTGGTAATCACCAACAACAGTGAGTATGACAACATCGTGATGCTCAAGCACTTTGGGCCCGATAATCCCGGCGCGGCGCGTTTAGCGGACACATTCAAAACAACTTCAACTGCGGATCTTTTCTGAACGGCCGGCGGGCTTTACCGGCCAGGGGGATGATGTGTTCCAGTTCCGATAAAAAGCGGCTTGGCGGGGAGACGAGTCTTCTGCCGTTGAACAGCCGCGAAGCCGCCCAGGAGAGCCGGAGGCCGTGCCTGGCGCGGGTCATGGCCACATAGAGGATGCGCCGTTCTTCCTCCAGGTCATTGGCGGATTCCTCCCGGTCGTACAGGGTAAAGGGGAGTATGCCGTCTTCCAGTCCGGCTATGAAAACCTGGTCGAACTCAAGACCCTTTGACGCGTGTATGGTCATAACCCTGACGCCCTGGGTACGCAGTGCCGCTAAAACTTTTGAATCGGGAATATCGAGTTCTTCCGCGCCGGGGTCTTCAAATTCGTATGGTATGCCGTGATCGGTCAAGGCTTTGATAACCGGTTCGGCCAGAGCCGCGGCTCGTACCAGGACAGCGCAGTCCGACGGACCAAGGCCGGCCGCGCACGTTCCACTTCCAAGGCCAGCGTTGCTGTCCTGGCCAGCGTTGCTGTCCTTGGCGAAAAAACTTGTACCGCCTATCAAGCCGGCGATGGTCCGGGCTATTCCCTCAGCCTCGGATTTGTCCGTGGGGTATGCCGTTCTGTAGAGGTCCACCGTTCCGCTGTCCCCTTCGGAAACACCTTCCAGACCGGCGCCGGTCAGCCGCCCCGCCGCCCTGATGATCGGGCAGGCGCAGCGGAAACTGCGGCGCATCTCAAAACAGGCCGCGCCGGGGTAGTCATCCCTGAAGCGGCGGATGAACCGGTTGTCCGAGCCCCTGAAACCGTAGATAGCCTGATTGGGGTCCCCGATAACCCAGAGGCCCGGCGCGGCCGTGCCGCCTGCGGGGGCCAGGAGTTTTATCAGGGCGTACTGGGCAAGGTTGATGTCCTGATATTCGTCAACAAAAATATGTGTGAAGCGCCGCCGGTATTTCGCGAGGATTTCTGCCCGCAGGGTAAAAAGCCGCACGGCCGCGGACACAAGATCGTCAAAGTCAAGGAGGGCCTTTTCTTTGAGCAGGCGGCGGTATCCGGCATAGAGAGATTCCAGTTCGGGGACAGGCTCCGGGATCGCGCCAGCGACCGCGCCGGCGGCCGGTGGACGGACCGTTTCAAACGCCGTTTCCCCCGGCAGAAGACAGTAACGCTTCCGTTCCTCAATGTACAAACCCAGTCTCCGGGGCCTTGGTTTTTTTACCCCCGTGCCGGCGTTTTCGCAGACGGCGCTTAATAGTTCATTCCGCCGCTCCTCACCGCAAACGGTGAAACCCTTATCCAAGCCGGCGGTCTCGTCGCGCAGTACCGATACGCAGAACGAATGGAACGTAGCGGTAAGGGGACCGTTTGGCGCGGCGCCTTCCGGCAAATAACCGGCTACGCGCTCCCCCAGTTCCGCCGCGGCTTTGACAGTAAAACTAAGGGCCAGAATCGACGAAGGCTCCGCGCCCCCGTGGATGAGCCGGGCGATTTTGGCCGCCAGAACCGCTGTTTTACCCGTACCGGGCCCGGCGATGATAAGGCCGTGTGTGGCTGTTGACGAAATGGCCCCTTCCTGAACGGCGTCGGGAACAAAGGCGGATGGCCTGAGATTGCCGGAACCGCCGCCGGTATTTTGGATTTGTTGTTGTATCGGGGCGGGTGATTTCTCCGGGGCGGAGACCGAAACGGAAACCGAAACGGAGACCGGGACGGGAACCGGGGCAACGTCTTCCAACAGATCCCCAAAAAGGCCGGCCCCGCCGTCCATCGCCGGCGTTCCCTCGAAAACCCTGATGGCGCCGTACTCACCGTCGTAACCGGCGCTTACCGACACTTCGCCCCTTCGCATGCGGTCAACGGCCCGGGCCAGCAATTCCCCCGAAAGGCCGGGAACGGAAAGTTTTTCAAGTTCCCCCGGTTCCCTGTCCATAAGAATGGCGAATTCGCTTCCGCCCTTTTCGATAAGGCAATTGTAGGCCGCGCCGGCTTTTTTTGATGAGGAACCTGTCCTTAAAATTTCAGCGATGAGTTCCCTCAACGGAATAAGGGAATGATAGGGCCGCCGGTTTGTCCTTTCCGAACCGGGAGGACAGGCCGCGTCCTCATCAACCAGCCTGTCGGCAAGTTCCATGACCCGCGACATGACGCCCCTGGTCATTGCCTTCCCGCAGACGGGGCAAATGCCGCCGGACTTGAGGGCCCCGGCCGGATCCAGACAGACACCGCATTTTCTGTGGCCGTCGTAGTGGTACTTGCCCTCCTGGGGAAAGAATTCCACGGTTGAAATGATGCCGCCCGCGCCGGCCAGGGTGTCGCGCAGGGAGGAAAAGGAGAGTTCCATCTCCATGATTGTCGCTTCCCGGCCAATCTTGTCCGGCGAATGGGCGTCGGAGTTTGAAATTATCGAAAACCTGTCCAGACTTGAGAGGGCCCAGTTCATGGGCGGGTTGGAAGAAAGCCCTGTTTCAACGGCGGGGATAAGGGGGCTGAGGGAACCGTAACATTCCTCAACGGAGTCGAAACCAGAAAGCGCGCCCAAAACGGAAAACCAGGGGGTCCAGATATGGGCCGGAATAAGGATGGCCCGCTCGTCGGTCTCTTTGAGAAGGGAAAACAGGTCGGCGGAATCGATGCCCAGAATGGGCCTCCCGTCAGAAACGATATTGCCTGTCCGCGCCAGTTTCGCGTTAAAAGCCGCGGCGGCTGTAAAATCGGGCAGGATAACAAGATGGTGGACTTTTCTGGTTTTGCCGTCTTTCTTGTAGATGGTACTGATCTCCCCGGTCAGTACAAAGCGGACGCCGTCGTTTTCCGGCCGCGGGAGTCCCTCCTCCAGAGCGGGTCCCGCGTCAAACGCCCGCCGCGCGTCGTTTTTCAGGACGTACAGCCCTTCTTCGGCATCGTCAAAATTTTCCCGCAGTTCCTCAAGCCAACGCGCGTGGGTGCAATCCCCCGTTCCCAGAAGCCCTACCCCCTTGACGCGGGCCCAGCGGTCAAGCCAGGGCGGCCTGAGCCGGGAACTGGTGGCCCTGGAATAGTGGGAATGGATATGGAGATCGGCGCATAGTCTCATCGGGAACTGAGTATACACAGTTTATGGCGCTTGAAAAAGAAGATTGCCATGGGCAGCCTTTACCGAAAAATTTTGAGGAATACCGAAATTTCCCTTGACAGCTCTTCAAAACCGTGGTATAAGAATCCAAGGGTCCGCGTCCGGGTGGACCGGCCAGGCAAAACGTAGCTTGGGAACGTACCCTGGCAAGATGACTGATGGCTATGGAGGTGTCAGGACATGATTTCAGGTAGTGCTTGTATCGGGGGGGGGGGGGGGGGGGGGGCCCCGGCGCGAGGGCGGGGGGGGGCAGGGGGGAGGGGATGGGTGGGGGCGGGGGGGG
>JAIRND010000062.1 GCA_031258225.1 Treponema sp.
GCCGTACGGCGCGGCCCAGTACGCCTCACGGCCCTCGCTGGAACCAATATCGCCTCCGCCGCCGCGTCCCACCCACGCGCCGCCGCCGGTCTACTCCTCCCCCCCGGCTCCGCCGCCGGGCGGCTCCGGGATCAACTCGGAGTACGATGGGCAGAACATGGATGAGGAGCATTGACGCGGCGCGCCGCGTCCCGCGTAACGGCGTTCCATGTCCTACGTTCATCCCAAGCTACAGGCCTTTACCGATGCCCTGGAGGAACTGTTCCACGAGGTAGACACCGAACTGGAAAACCGTTACGGCAGCCGTTTCCCCCTGCACCCCAACCGGCCCCGGCGGGGGGAAACTTCCAACCCGGAGATGGACGGCCTTTTTGAGGTGGCGCCGGATTTTACCGCCGGCCTTGGCTCGGAAAAAGGCCGGGGCTACCTGGTTTCCCTGCGCGTAGCCACACTGGAACGGGTACCGGCGGCGGACTTCCAGGCCATCATGGACCAGGCGGCTGAACTGGTCCGGGAACGGCTCCCCCGTTTCTTCCCCAACCGCCGCCTGGAACTGGTTCGGGACGGCCCGCGTTTCAAGATCACCGGCGACTTTTCCCTAGGGCAGGCGTAGCCTGCCCAGGGGAGGCGTAGCCTGCCCTAGGCAGGCCGCCAGCCACACGGAACCCCGGTGCGCATACAGTCCTGTCAGGCGGTGTAAAAATCCTTTCGTGTTTCTTAACTACCTTCATTTATGGAAGTATCGTATAATTCGTGTGGAGCAATATCTTGACCATGTTCCCATTCAATCCCTTTTCCAGTTTGCCTCCAAATCCTCATGATGTATTTCTATCCATGCCTGACTTCTCACCGCCGCCAGTACTCCGGTATGAACAGCACAAAGAAGGTCCAAATTTCCAGCCGCCCGGCGATCATTAAAAGACTAAGCCCCCATTTCACGTAATCGGGGCAGGAGGCAAGAATCGCGCCGCCGGTAAGGTTTCCCAGGCCCAGGCCGATGTTCCCCAGGCACAGCAGGGCCGCGTTAAGCGAGTCCCAGGGGTCCAGCCCGGCGCTGGTAAGCAGGAGGAAGGATGCGGCAATCATGATAAGGTAGAGAAAGATGAAACCGGCCACCCCGTAAACCACGTCTTTTCTGCCTACCTTGTGGTTGAGTCTGATGTTGAACACCCCCCTGGGGTAGACCAGGCGTTTTGCCTCGTTTAGCGCCTGCTTAAAAAGCACCACCCAGCGGACCACCTTAACGCCCCCGGCGGTGGACCCCGAACAGCCGCCTATAAACATCAGAAGGAAAAGGACCCCCTGGGCCAGGGGAGGCCACAGGTTATGATCGGCAATCGCGAAACCGCAGGATGTCGCTATCGATGAGCAGTGAAAAAAACCGAGGCGGATGGCGGTAGAGAAGTCTTCCCCCGCGGAACACAGGGAAAGGGCAACCGTCACCGACGATAGTCCCATGATGCTCAGGTATGCCCGGCCCTCGCTGTTACGGAACACATCCCGGACCTTGCCCCGCAAAAGCTGGAACAGCAGGGCAAAGTTGTAACCCGACAGAATCATGAAGACGATACAGACCCATTCGATAAACGGCGAGGAAAAGGCGGCAATGCTGTTGTTCCGGGCGCTGAAACCGCCGGTTGCTATTGTGGCAAAGGAGTGGATCACCGCGTCAAGCCAATCCATTCCTCCAAGTACCAGCAGAACCGTAAGCACCGCCGTAAGACCCAGATAGAGGAAGCAGAGGATCTTCGCGGTGGCGGTAATCTTTGGGGTGATCTTCTCCTTTTCCGGACCGGAGGTTTCCGCCTTCACCAGTTGGAAGCCCCCAATCCCCATCAGGGGAAACAGGGCCACGGTGAGCATCACAATCCCAATCCCCCCCAGCCAGTGGCTCATGGCCCGCCACAGGAGCAGGGACCGGGGCAGAACTTCAACATCGGCAAGGATTGAAACCCCGGTGGTACTGAACCCGGAGACGCTTTCAAAGAAGGCGTCGGCAAGGCGGGGTATGGCCCGGGAAAACAGAAAGGGGAGGCTCCCCAGGAGGCAGGCAATAATCCAGATAAAAAAGACCAGAAAAAAACCGTCGGCGGCGGCAAAGCGGATCCGCTGTTTTCTGGTAACAAGCAGCAGGACCGGCAGGGCCAGGGGAAGCGGAACCGCCATGGAGATGGCAAAGGCGCGGATCATCTCCGTTTCCCGCAGCAGTGCCGCCACAACAAGGGGAACCGTCATGGTAAGGGAGAGCAGTACCGTAAACAGCGACAACAGGCGCAGTCCGCCGCCGATGCCGGGGAAGGGGGGCCTGCCGGGGGAATGGGGGTTGGCGGGAAATTTGGTTTGGGCGCTCATAGATTTATGGCGAAAAATTTTTCCAGTTCTTTTTCGCTGCCATGTTTGGCGATGATAATTACCCGGTCCAGAACTTTAAACACGTAGTCCCCCCTGGGGATAAACGAGTCCCCGTCCCGGTTTGCCAGCATTACAAGCCCCCCGGATTCGATGTGAAATTCCGTAATCGGTTTTTCCGCCGCCTCCGCTTCCGGGGCAACCTCGATCTCGTAGATACCGATGCTTCCGTCCCCTATCCGGTGGACACCCCTGACGGCGTTTCCCGAAAGGCGGGAGAGGATCGAATCCACCACCACCTGCTCGGTGGGAACAACAACGTTAACACCAAGCTGCCGGGCGATGATCCCGTAGCCCGTGCCGGCGGCCAGGGCAATGGCCCTGCCGACCCCCCGCGATTTAAGGTACACCGCGGTAATGATGTTAAGTTCCTGGTGGTTCGTGGCCGTGATGATAAGGTCAACATCGTTGATCCGTTCTTCGGCCACAAAACTTTCATCGGAAATATCTTCGTTCAATACCAGGGCATCGGGAAAGCGGGCGGACAGTTCCTTGCAGAGTTCGTAATCCTGTTCAATGATAATGATTCTGCGCCGGTTTTTTGGACGTAGGATTCTGAGCAGGGGGAGAATGCCCTTTCCCCTTTCGGGAACATTAAACGGTTCCGCCAGGTTTTCCTCCTGTCGTTCGGGATAGAGGAGTCCTTCGGCGATAAGGGAGCCTATCTGGCTGCCCCCCACAATACCAATTCTGCGCAGCGCGGGGCCGCCGCCGCCGGCAAGTTTAAACAGCGCCTCCATTTCCTCGCCCCGGGTAAAAATGTGAATCCGGTCCCCCGCGGCAAGGACCGTGG
>JAIRND010000081.1 GCA_031258225.1 Treponema sp.
GAAGCGTTCTGAGAAGTCGTAGTACGGCCATAGTACTGAAGACACAGGGGAACTGAACCGCGGGGACCCTGACCTAAGCAGGAGGGAAGGGCCGTACCTGGAAGAAGAACTGCTGGGGGGAAACCTGAAAGAGGTACACAGAGACCGCACACAGGTCAACGGAACGTCAACAGATAGCGATAGGAACTGATGAGAACGACCCAAGAAATAGGGATACGGTATCATACATGCGAAACTTTTTCCAAGGCGGCAAAGCCGCCAAGGAACCGGATGCCTTAATTGGGCACGTCCGGGTCTGTGGGGGCTCCGGGGAGGTAGTGGCAAAGGCCGCCGGCCTGCCACTCTCCAGCCGCTTCACCTTGTGGTGTTCAACCGACCCTTACCATAACCCACCCGCCGATGCCCTGTCTCTTACCAAAAGGGGGGAAAATTGAGCCAGTTCCAAACACAAGCGATTTTTGGAACTGGTTCCCGAACACAAGGCAATCTTCGCAAAAAAAAGATATACGGCTGTTATGTGTATGCGCCGGCCCGGAAACCAGGGGCTTTAGGGTGAAGGCCCGCAAACTCCCAGGAGCCGTTCAGCGTTTTGGTGCAGGATAAGTTCCCGCTCGTCGCTATGCAGGTCAAGCGCGTAAAAATCTTCCAGACAGCGGCGGGGGTTCCACATGGGGTAATCGGAGCCGAAAAGAAAGCGTTCCGCTCCGTAGATGCGGATAAGTTCCACGGCCCGTTTCCCGCCCAGGTAAGGGATGGAACTGGAAACGTCGAAATAGCAAAACCGGTCTTTAAGGTACTCCAGAGCCAGGTCGAAAAGGGACCAGCCGCCGAAGTGGGCCGCTATCGCCGTTAGCCGGGGGAAATCCTTCAGCACCCGCGCCAGCCGGGCGGGATGGGAATATTCGTAACGGTAATCGCCGGTGTGGAAGACGATGGGCAGCCTTCCCTCCGCCAGGGCGTAGATCTTCAGCATACGTTCATCGTCAATGTTGAACCGCTGCATGTCCGGGTGGAATTTGAGGCCCCGCAGTCCAAGACCGATAAGCCGTTCTATCTCCGCCGCAGGGTCCTCCAGGTCCGGATGCAGGGTACCGAAGCCGGTAAGTTCCGGGTGTTCCCTGACGGTCCGGGCGATAAAATCGTTGATGCTGGCTACCTGGCCCGGCGCGGCGGCGGCGGAGAAAACCACAAACCGATCGATAACGTGTCTAGGAGCCTGTGGGACGCTACTGCCCCCTTCCCGGCTTCCGAATTTAAGGAGCCCTTCCACCGTGCCCTCGCAGCCCATGGAAATGCTGTAAAACGCGCAGATGTTGGCAACAGCCTTGGCGGCGATTTTTTCCGGGTAGATGTGGGCGTGGAAGTCGATGATCATAAGGCCATTATATCGTATAATGACCCCATGGAAGCAAGCGCGGTTGACCGGATACTGTTGGAGCATGCCGGGAACCCGGTGTCTCTTTTTGTGTTTCCCACTGATAGCGCGATGAACCGCTGGGCGGACCGGCTCTTGCGGCTTATGGGCGGCGGCTGCCTGGCGATGGAGCGGTTTACCGCCTGGGACCGTTTCAAAAACGCCTCCATCCGTTCCCGTATGCAGGACAAGCGGAGTGTCCCGCCGGTGCTGCGGAAGATCTTCGCGAGCCGGCTGCTGGAGGAAAACGCGGCGGGTATCCGTGAGCGGGGAGAGGAGGGGGGATTTTTTAAATTCCTTATCCCCCCCGCCTATGCCCAGGGGGCGCTTTCGTTCGCGGCGTGGCTTTCGTCAATGCTGCCCCAGTTGGGGAGTTGGTTTGAAAAGACCCGCGGTGTAACGGCCGGCGGCGGCGGGTTTTCCGGCGGCGATTTTTCTGATGAGGATTTCCCTGACGGGGAGGACCGGGACCTTTTTTTTCTTACGCTGCGCTACAGGAGTTTTCTTGAGGAACACAAACTTTTTGAACCGGCCTGGGAAAAGCCGCCATTTGAGGACAAGGGCAGGGAGTGTTTTATCTTCTTTCCCGAATCGTTAAGCGATTTTTCCGAGTACGAAGCCCTGCTGGAAGCGGCCCCGCATGTACACATACTGCGGCTTTCCGATAACGCCGGGGAGGTGAAGCCGTTCCGTACATTTTTTTATACCAACGCCCGCAGTGAAATTACCGAGGCTGCCCTGTACGTGAGGAATCTTGCGGAACGCGAAGGGGTGGCCTGGGAGGATATGGCGGTGAGTCTTCCTGAGGGGGAAGATTACGAGCCCTGCGCACTGCGGGAATTTGCCAACCGCGATATTCCCGTGGTAAGGCGGGTGGGAAAGGCGTTGAGCGCGTACCGCGCGGGACGGCTTTTTACGGATATACAGGAATGCTGCGCCCAGGGGTTTTCCTTTGCCCCGGTTTCCAATCTGCTGCTCAACTCCCAACTGCCCTGGAAGAACCGGGACCTTATCGATCAGCTTATTGATTTCGGCATCAACAACAACTGCCTCTGTTCCTGGGTGGAACAGGGCCGGAAGGTGGATGTATGGCTGGACGCGTTTAATTCCCTGGCGGGGAGCCGGGAACAGCGGGCCAGGGGGTTTTACGGGGAATTCAAATCCGCCCTTGAGAAGATGCACGGGGCGCGGAGTTTCCTGGATGTACTGCGGTACTACTTTGCCTTTAGGGAACGGTTTCTGGACATGTCCCGCTGCGGGGCGGAGGCGGACGCGGTGCTTTCCCGCTGTATTTCGGAACTGCTGGGCCTGGTGGAGATTGAAAATTCGTTTCCCGATCTAACGGCCCCGGACCCTTACGGATTCTTTGTGGAGCATCTGAACGAGACCATGTACCTGGCCCAGGAAACGCGGCGGGGTGTTTCGATTCTTCCCTACCGTACCGCGGCCTGCGCCCCCTTTGCCTGCCACATCGTACTGGGCGCCAGCCAGGACAACCTTTCCATGGTCTTTTCCCGCCTTGGCTTTTTGTCCCGTATAAAAAAAGAACGCCTGGGACTGGCCGATATTGACGCGTCGGAGGCGTTTATCGCGTTCCACCGGCTTAACTCGGCGCTGGGCGCGGCCTTCTTCTGTTCCCGTCAATCCTTTGGGGGTTTCAAAATTCCCCACAGCGCCCTGGGGGCCGCTGAGGAACCCAGACTCCGCTGGGCGGAAACGGAGGGGGACCTGTTTGCCCCCGACCTGTTTGCCGCCGAGGAATCCGCCCTGGGGGGGCTGCCGGGGAACGACGGGCCTTCCCCCAGGACTTGTGAACTGCACGAGGTTCAGGCCGGGGGATTCCGGGCCTGGGCGGAACGGAGGGGGAGAAGCGGGGGAGGGCCGGACCTCCGGGGCCGGACGTTCGCGGAGCTTATGAAAAAAACCTACGGCGGCCAAAAACCCCGGATCTCCGCCACGGCAATGGAACCCTACTTCCGCTGTTCTGTCGAATGGCTTTACCGCCGCGTTCTCAGGCTGGAAAGCCGGCGCATGGAAACCACGCTGATGGCTGAAAACGTAACGGGGAGCCTCTACCACGCCGTGCTGGATCGCTTCTTTACGGCCCTGCGGGGGAGACCGCTGGCGGGGATGCCGGAGGGCTTGCCGGAGGACTACCGCGCACTCCTTGCCGCCTCGATCCGGGAGGTCCTTGAGGGCCTTCCGCTGCTGCCGGGCGAGGGGGTCCCCCTGAGCAGTCTTACGACCCGCTTCCTGCGGGCCCAGGCGGGGGCGGTACAGCGGCAGTTAGAGATTCTGCTAAGAGACCTCGTTGGCTTCTTTGGCGGTTTCCGTGTGGCCGGAAGCGAACTGAACTACGAATTGGAACAACATAATTACTGTCTTGTGGGAAAGGTGGACCTGCTGTTGACCGGGGGGGAAGATGTGCCTGATGGCGCCGCGGACGGGAGCGTTATCGTGGATTTTAAGCTTAACTACCTCCCCAAACGCAAAGCCTGCGTTGCCCAGGGGGAGCGGGGACTGGAAAATTTTCAACTTCCCATGTACATCACACTGGCGGAGGCTTCCGGCGCTCCCCCGGTTCATACGGCCCTCTTTTTCAGGATCCTTAAAACCGATGTGATGGTGATCGTTGGCCGTATCCGGGACCAGGCAAGCGGAAAAGAAAAGCCTGCGGTACGGCAGGCGATCCTGCGCGGAACGGACAGCGACGCCGTTATCGGCGACGCCGTTGAAGACAGATTCGGCGCCATCATGGCGGAATTCGCGGCCAAGGCCGAACAGTACGCGGAGGACATTCAGAACGGAAGGCTTGCGGTACTGAGCGCCGGGGAAGCCCAATGCGGCGAGTGCGCGTACCGGCGGGTCTGCCGGACGCTGTACACCGTGGATGGGGAACGGGGCCTTATCGCCCCCGCGTCCGCCCGCCCGGAGGAACACCATGCCTGAAACCTTGCCCGTCCCGGAACCCCAGGCGCGGCGGGACACGCTGAACACCGCGCAGCGGCGGGCCGTTGAGTGCGGGCGGAACGCCGTGGTAGCCGCCGGCGCGGGATCGGGCAAGACCTCGGTCCTGGCAAGCCGCTATGTCAGGCTTATAACACAGGGCGGTCTCCGGGTGGACCAGATACTCAGTCTTACCTTTACCCGAAAGGCCGCGGCCCAGATGTACCAGCGGATCCACGGGGCACTGAGCGCCCAGGCCCGGGACGCCGGGACCGGGGCCGGGGAAGCCGCCCGGCTTGCGCTTAAGGATTTTTTCCACGCCCACATTCAAACCCTGGATTCCTACTGTGTCTACCTTGTCAAGCAGGGGGCCGCCCGTTACGGTATACGCCCGGACTTTACCGTTGACGACGAAGGGGCGCGGGAACTGGCGCTCCGGGAGAGCCTGCCCTTCCTGATCTCCCGCGTAAACCACCCGGCCCTGGGACAGCTCTACCGGGAAAAACGGCCCCAGGACATTGCCCGCGATATGTTCGCGGCCTCTGTCCTGGCCCACGGCCATATCGACCAAACGCCGGCCTACGCCCGGGGGGCAGCCGCCCAGTTCAGTCTTATTCGCGTCGAGTGGAAAAAGGCGCGGGAGGCCCTGCTGCCCCTGCTTGACGAACTTGCCGCCCTGTGCGCGGAGGATCCGCGGGATAACTTTCTTGTCCAACTGCGCGGCCCGCTGGAACAGTACCGGCGCGTTCGGGACGCTTCGATCACGGATGCGGGGATGGGGGAATACTTTGACTCGCTTCTTGACTCCGGGGGACTCTCCACGGACCATCCTCTGCGGAAAGAAATAATCCAATGGCTCTACACGCTGCACAGCATTACCTACGCCAGGGCAAATATTGGAAAGCGGAATTCCCGGGCAAAGGCCATTGTAACAAGCCTCCGCCAGATCTTTCCCCTTGTTTCATCGATCCTGGTATACACGTTCCAGGGGGGGCTTATCCTTTCGCTGCTGATCCTGCTGGACGAATTTCAGCGTATTTACGTTGAGAAAAAACGGGCCCAGGGTATCCTTACGTTTTCCGATGTGGCCCGCCTGGCCCGGACTATTCTGCGGGACCAGAAGGACATACGGAACAACGAGAAGGCCGCGTTCCGGGCGATCATGATCGACGAATTCCAGGACAACAACGCCCTGCAAAAAGAGCTGTTGTACCTGCTGGCGGAAAAACACACGTGCCGCGTTGACGGCATACCCTCCGCCGCGGACCTTGAGGAAGGCAAACTGTTCTTTGTGGGGGACGAGAAGCAGTCCATCTACCGGTTCCGGGGGGCGGATGTCTCGGTATTCCGGGAACTGAAAACCGAACTTGCCGCGGAGGACCTGAACCTTGGCGTCAACTACCGTTCCTCGCCGGAACTTATCGCCCTGTTCAACGCGGTTTTTGGGGGCAGCCTCTGCGATCCCACCGGTTCTTCCCCCCTGTTCCGTTACGCCTCGGTATTCCCGCCCGCCGCCGCGGCACTGCCCCCCTACGAGGCGGATTACAGCCCCCTTAGCGCGGGGATAGACAAGGGGGGGGCCGCGGCTGTCTACATCCTGGACTCCAGCCGCAAGAACGCCGGAGACAGCGCCGAAGACGACATCGGGGACGACGCCCCCACCGGAGGCGACACCCCTACCGGAGGCGACGGGGAACAGCTTAAAAACGACGAAAACGAGGCCGCCTTTATTGCCGCCAAAATTCGGGAACTGCTGGAGGAACACGATGAAAAAGACCTTCCCCGTTTCAGGCCCGACGATATCGCCATCCTCTTCCGTACCCGCAGCCCCCAGCGGTTCTTTGAAAAACATCTGCGGCTCCTCCAGATTCCCTACGCGGCGGAGGGCCTGAGCGGTTTTTTCGCCGACGGCCCGGTGAACGACATGGCGGCCTTTCTGCGGCTTATCGCCTACCCGCTGGACACGGAAGCCTACGCCGTATTCCTCCGTTCCCCCTTCGCGGGGCTTTCCATCGAGGGTCTGGCGGCCTGTATCGCCTGTCTTAACGGGGAACGGTCAAGGGGGCCCGCGACCGGGGACCAGCCTTTTGCCGAGATCCCGCCCCTGACGGACGAAGGGGACCGCCGCGCCTGGGAACGGGGAAGGGAACTCTACCTGCGGATAAGGGAGAAGGCCGCGGGGCTTTCGATTGGGCAGGTGCTGAACGAACTCTGGTACGGGGAAGGCTACCGCTATGAGACCATCTGGAACCCCAGGACCCGCGCCCACCGGGAACTCTTTGATTACCTCTACAGCCAGGCGCTAAGGGCCGATGAGCAGGGTTTGAGCGTTGCGGCCTTTAGCGACCGCCTTGAGACCCTGCGGGAACGGGACAATCCCCTGGAGGATACGGAGATCCCCCTGGAACGGAGCGGGGCGGTCCGGCTTCTTACGGTTCACAAGAGCAAGGGTCTGGAATTCAAGGTGGTGTTTGTTGTGTGCTGCGGCAAGCGGGGCGGTACCCGGAACGGCGGCGCCGGTAACGGTGGTACCGGTAACGGTCAGGACCTTTACGCTTCCTCAGATAACCAGATTTCGTTTAACCCGCCGCTGCCGCCGGAATGCGCGGACCTTGACAGACTCAAGCGGAATTTCTTTTACGAGCGGGACCGTCTGGAGGAACGGCGCAGAGAAACCGCGGAACTAAGACGGCTCCTCTATGTCGCCATGACGCGGGCCCGTGAGCGGCTGTTTTTAAGCGGCAGTTTTCCACTGGACCTTGGGGACGGCGATCCGCTCAAAAGCCTGGCGGCGGCGCTGGAAAAGAAGATCGCCGCAAAGGACAGCGATGATGTAAAGCGGGGTTCTCCCGCGCTTGAGGGGGACCGTATTCTGGACAACAACACCTTCTTCGGCCTCCTGCTCCCCGCCCTGGCGGAGCCGCGGGGCCCCGGTCCATCGGTCGGTCCGCCTGCCCAGCCTGAATCCTGGCCGTCCTGCCTCCACCTTGGCCTTATTCCCGCCCTGACCGTGGAGGACCTGCGGGACCGGGAGCGGTGGGAACCGCGCTACCCCAACACCCGTTCCGGCCTGGGCCGTTTCCTCAACGATTCCGCCGTACTTTACGCGGGGGCCAGGGTGCTGCATAGCCCGGTTTTGGAGCCGGATCACCTGAACGCCAGCGCCGCGGGGGATCTGGTTACGACATGGTTCACGTCACCGTTTCCACAGCCCGGACAAGCGGAGTTCTGGCGCCACGATCCGGCCCTGTCCGGCGAACCGGCTGCGGACATCTTTGGGCGCGTCGATCCCATTCTTTCAAAAGACAGGTCCGAACGGAGTTTCGCCGAATTCGGGACCCTGGCCCACCTCTGCGTGGAAGAACAGTTGTCGTCCGCCGAACCGGGAGAAATCAGGATTCCCCCCGGCCTGGCCGGGAACCTCAGCCCCGCCGAAACGCGGACCCTGCTGGAAGCGGGGGCACGTATCGCCGGACGTTTCCTGGCATCCCCCCTGGGCCAGGAGGCGCGGGCGGCCCCGTTCCGCCGCAGCGAGTACCCCTTCCGCTGCCTGTGGGACAGCCCGCCGCGGCAGGGGATGCTGCAGGGTGGGGGCGGCGTCTTCATCAACGGGATCATCGATCTGCTCTATGAGCGGGACAACGAGGTCCGGGTAGTTGATTTTAAGACCGACAACAGCGAAAATCCCGAAGAACACCTGGCCCAAATGACCATTTACCGGCGGGCGGCCCGGGAACTTCTGGGAAAACCCTGCCGGGTCTGGCTCTACTACCTGCGGACCGGGCGGGCGGTAGAGATTGATTTGACACGGTAACTACGGAATAAACACGGAATAGACACGGGGGCTGCCATGAACGAGCGACAGGATTTCCACACAAAACCGGATTGGGAAAATTTCGACGTTACCTCGATCAACCGGGAAGCGTCCCATACGCGGTGGGGGGCTTACGAAAGTGAAAAGCAGGCCGCCGACCGCGCCCCTTCCGCGTATGTCAGGAGCCTCAACGGGACCTGGCGTTTCAGGCTGTATCCCAACCCCGGGGCCGTTGACGACTTTTACCGCCCCGCTTACAAGCCGGAAGGATTCGCGGCGATTACCGTACCGGGGAACTGGGAGCTCCAGGGTTTTGGTAAACCCATTTACACGAATTACATCTACCCCTGGAATCTTGAAACCGATGAGAACTACGCGCTCAGAGCCGGAAAGGATAAGCTGGTCCCCAACCCGCCCTACGTCCCGGCGGACAACCCCACCGGCTGCTACCGCCTCGATTTTACCGTTCCCCGTAATTTTACGGGCAGGGATGTTTTTATCCGCTTCGAGGGGGTAGAAACCGTTTTTTACCTCTGGGTCAACGGAAAACCCGTGGGGTACTCGCAGGACAGTAAACTTCCCGCGGAATTCAACATCACCCCTTATCTGGTACGGGGAGAAAACCTCCTGGCCCTTGAGGTGATCCGTTTTGCCGACAGCACCTACCTTGAAGATCAGGATTACTGGTACCTTTCGGGAATTTTCAGGAACGTATGGCTTATCGCCAAACCCCGCCTCCACATCGGGGATTACAAGATCACCGCCCTGCCTCTCCCCGGATCGGAAAGCGGAATCTTCAGCGCCGATGTGGTTGTTTCCCGTTCACCCGGTTTTGCCGCCTGTAAGGTACGGGTTTCCCTCTACGATGGGAGTGAAAAAATCGGCGAAGGCGTCTCCACCGTCAGGGCGGACGCGGAGTACCGTACCGACACGGTTCCTACGGCCAATACCGCGCGGGTTACGATGTGTCCCCGCGGAATTAAGCCGTGGTCCCCGGCCACACCAAAACTGTACACCGCCGTGTTCACCCTAATCGGCGCCAAAGGTACGGAGATCGATCATGAAAGCTGCAGGATCGGTTTTAAGATCATCGAGGTCCACAGCGGCGTAGTGTACCTCAACGGAGAACGCCTGGTGATCTTTGGCGTAAACCGCCACGAACACGCCTGGAACTACGGCCGGGCCGTTCCCGTGCCCCACATGCGGGAAGAAATACGCCAGATGAAACTTATGAATATCAACGCGGTACGCACCTGCCATTACCCCGACAGCCCGGACTGGTACGATCTCTGCGATGAATTGGGGATACTCCTGGTATGCGAAGCCGATGTGGAAACCCACGGGGTCATGGGCGCGCTGAGCCACAATCCAGCCCTGGCGGGGAATTATGTCGAGCGGGCGATGCGCATGGTCCTTAACTACAAAAACCACGTTTCCATTTATTCCTGGTCATTGGGCAACGAAAGCGGGACCGGCGCCAACCACGCGGCCATGTACGGCTTTGTTAAGGAATACGACAAGACGCGGCTCTGCCAGTACGAAGCCGGATCGCCGGGGAAAAACATTTCCGATGTGCGGGGCAGAATGTACGCCTCCCTTGACAACATCCTCGCGATGCTTACAGACCCCAGCGACGACCGCCCCGTTATTCTTGTGGAGTACCTCTACCAGATCATGAACTCAGGCGGCGGCCTGGACAATTTTGTGCGCCTGGTCTCCCGGTTCCCCCGCTTCCAGGGCGGCTTTGTCTGGGACTGGCAGGACAAGTGCCTGGCGGGAAAACCCGTGGGCGGCGCGGACAGCGGGGGTGGCAAAGAATTTTTCGCCTACGGCGGAGATTTCAACGAGCCGTTTGTGGAACACACGGTACCCCGCTTTATGACAAACAACGGCGTCGTACTGCCCGACCTGACGTGGAAACCCGTGGCCCATGAACTTAAACAGGCGTACTGCCCCCTGATCATCGAAAAACCCAATCCCTATGGTTCCCGCAGCGGTCCGGTTTCCGAAAACCAGTTCATCGTACGGCGCCTAACCCGTCTTTGGGGCGATGAAGATTCCGGCGACCTCGACTGTACCGCGGTGATACGGGAGGACGGAATCGTCATTGCCGAACGGCCCGTAAAACTCCCCGTTGTGCCCTCAGGCGGTGAGGAACCTTTCACGTTTAATCCGGCCGTTAAAAAGAAACCCGGCAGGGAATACACCCTTACGTTTTCCCTTAGACAGAAAAGAAAGACATTCTACGGACCCAGGGGCCGCGAGGCCGGGGCCTGCCAGTTTCTCCTTGAAACGATCCCCGGGCCGCCCGCGGCGCCCTCCGCAAAGGCTTCCGGCGCGGTCTCCGTTGTTGAAAGCGCCGGGACCTACCGGGTAACGCGGAAAGCAGCCGGCGCGGACATACGCGCGGACCTGAACAGGAATACCGGCCTTATGAGCGGACTGGAAAAAAACGGCAGCCTCCGCGTCGCGAGCGGTTTTAAGCCGACCTTTAAGCGGCCCCTCACCGGCCTTGACTGCGGAAAAGACTGGGGCTGGTATAACGAATACGCGCGGACCAGAAACCTTGAGCCCGTTATTGTCGGTTCCCGCGTACTGAACGGTGAAGAAGGCGCCATCATCGAGTTTGAATTTGTCATGGGCGGGAACGGAGACGGCCCCCGGGCAAACGGAACCCTGGCGTATTTTTTCGGCGCCGGCGGGACAATTGAAATCTCGTACACAATCCACATCGACAGGAGCCTTACGGCGCTGCCGCGGGTGGGCCTTGAGATGATCCTGCCCGGCGGATTTGAACATATCCGGTATTACGGGTACGGGCCGGTGGAGAATTACCCCGACCGCATGCTCTCGGCAATTCTGGCCGTTCACAGCTCAACGGTTGAGGCCCAGCACTTCCCCTTTGTGCCGCCATCGGAAAACGGCGGCCACGAGGGAACCCGCTGGCTATGCGTTAGCGGCACGGACAGGGGGGAACTCAGAATCGTCTCACCACAGCCCTTCCACTTCGACGCCCACCACAACAGCGCCGATGACTACATCGCCGCCGCCCACGACCACGAACTTATCCGCAGGGCCGAAACCTTTGTCCACATCGACGCCGCCCACGGCCCCATCGGTTCCGAAATGGCCTGGAGTACCGTCATGCCTTCCGCCCATGCCCTGGGCGGCGGGAGCTACCACCTGCGTTTCACGCTTGATGTGGATTAGTGCGCGCGCCGCGCATGGAAGACCCCTTACCCTTAGTAAATGCGGCTTTCCTTTGAATTTTCGTAGTAATCCGGGTTGTTTCCCAGCTTTTGCAGCACCCCAAGGCTTACCTGGTTGATTTTTTCCAGCGCGCCGGCGGGCAGCCGCAGTTCCGCCGCCCGGATATTTTCATCCAGTTCCCGCTCATTCCGGGACCCGATAAGGGCGCAGGCGATACGGGAATTTGCCAGAACCCAGGCCACCGACAACTGGGCCACGGAAACCCCCAGTTCCGCCGACAGGTCCCGAAGCACCGCCACCGTCTGGAACACCTCTTTCTCCGCCCCGGCCTCGTAATGGCGGGAAGTCCCCTTCCCCCGTTCCTGGGCAAAATGCCGGGAATGGGCCTGGTGGGGCGGCACATCATCGGCGGTCCCGTAGATCCCCGCCAGCACCCCCTGCTGCAGGGTCATGGAAGAAATGATCCCGATACCCCGTTCCGCGCAATAGGGCATAATCTCCGCCTCAATCGCCCGGGAAATAATGTTGTAGGGCATCTCGTTCACCGCGATCTCGGAACAGAACCGGGCCGCTTCTTTCAACTGCGTGATACCGTAATTGCTTACCCCGATATGGCGTATCTTCCCTTCCTTCTTGAGTTCCCCCAAAGCCGCAAATGCCTCCTCCGTAGCGGGCGGGTGGTTGATAATTTCAGGATCATCGGTAAAGTGTTTAATCCCCAGCGGATTGATAGGCCAGTGCATCATGTACATATCCAGATAGTCCGTCCCCAGATTGCGGAGGGAAATCTCACATTCCTCCCTCAACGTTTTCCGGTAAGCCCTGGCCGGCGAAACTTTGGAAATGACAAAAGCCCTGTCCCTTAACCCCTTCAGCGCTTTCCCCAGGGAAATCTCGCTGGCCCCGTTGTTGTACATCCGGGCCGTATCAAACACCGTAAGACCCCTCTCAAGGGCCACGCGGACCACCGTGTCCACATCCTTCTGGTTCTGGTCCCCCCAGTATTCACCGCCGCCAAAAGCCCAGCAGCCAATACCGATACGGCTCAAAGAAAGCTGATTCCCGTTACCCATGTGCATGTGTATATGGCATTTGCGGGCAAGCGTCAAGATCGTGGGCAGCGTATCGTGGGCAGCGTATCAGGCTGCCTTGAGGAAAGTTATGGGAGATGGTATGGTGGTACGGATTTCGAGGAGGAATCATGCCAAAAATAACTTTCATCGGGGCGGGTAGTACGGTATTTGCCCGGAATGTGCTGGGCGACTGCATGTGTACGCCGGTGTTAAAAGACAGCGAGATAGCCCTTTACGATATTGACGGGGAACGGCTCAAGGAAAGTGAGAAGATCATCTCCGCGATAAACCGCGCCAAGGGAGGCGGGGCCCGGATCCGGTGCTACCTGGGTGAGGAAAACCGCAAGGCGGCCCTGAAAGACACTCAGTTTGTTGTCAACGCCATCCAGGTGGGCGGTTACGATCCCTGTACAATTACCGATTTTGAGATACCAAAAAAATACGGACTCCGCCAAACCATTGCCGACACGCTGGGGATCGGCGGCATCATGCGGGCCCTGCGGACCATACCCGTAATGGAAGCGTTTGCCCACGACATGGAGGAAGTCTCCCCCAATGCCTGGCTGCTGAACTACACCAACCCCATGGCGATGCTCACCGGCTATATCCTGCGCTATACCGGCGTAAAGGCCGTGGGGCTCTGCCACAGCGTTCAGGTGTGTTCGGAACACCTGCTTAAAAGCCTGGGCATGGAAGACAAACTTGAAGGCCGCCGGGAGAAGATCGCGGGGATCAACCACATGGCCTGGCTTCTTGAAATTTACGACAGGGCGGGAAACGATCTGTACCCCGAAATTAGAAAACGGGCCTGGGAGAAAAACAGAACCCAAAAGCACGGCGACATGGTCCGTTTTGACTATATCGAAAAATTGGGGTACTACTGTACCGAATCCAGCGAGCACAACGCGGAGTACAACCCCTTTTACATCAAAAAGGCCTATCCTCAGTTCATCGAACAGTTCAACATCCCGCTGGACGAGTACCCCCGCCGCTGTGTGAGCCAGATAGCAGGCTGGAAAGAAGAGTACAAAAACCTGAGCCGGTCCAACGAACTGCCCCACGAGCGGAGCCACGAGTACGCCTCGTATATTCTGGAGGCGATAAGTACCGGCGCCCCCTGCAAAATCGGCGGTAATGTGCTGAACCGGGGCGGGCTTATCGACAACCTGCCCGCGGAAGCCTGCGTGGAAGTGCCCTGCCTGGTGGACAGAAACGGGGTAAACCCCTGCTATTCGGGGCCCCTGCCCCTTCAACTCGCGGCGATGAACATGAGCAACATCAACGTCCAACTTCTGACAATAGAGGCCGCCCACACCCGGAAGAAAGAACACATCTACCATGCCGCCATGATGGACCCCCACACCCAGGCCGAACTATCGCTTGATGACATCGTCAAGATGGTGGATGAACTTATCGAGGCCCACAGAACCTGGCTGCCCGCCTTCCACTAGTACGCAGTCAATTATTGAATTGTGGGGGTTTTTTGGTGCTTCCGATGCATGGTGCCAGGCATTGCGTTTACTTAGGTATAACGATCTGTTGATTTCCTCCAACAGCGCCCCGCTGGGGAGCGGCAGGCCGACAACGGCCACGCTCGCCTTGCGCCATATAACCGGGTCTTAGCCCGGTTTTATGGCGCAAGG
>JAIRND010000168.1 GCA_031258225.1 Treponema sp.
GGCGGCTTCTTCTTCAGTCATTCGTGCCATGTTTTTCCTCTATTCCCAACTGCTTGCGGAACGCATCCCGGCACTTCATGGCATGGAATACGTTGATACTATGCTCGTCAATGATATTAAAAGTATATCCCATTTACTGCTAGTGAGCAACACGCCGGAGCCGTCCGGGTGGAAGATACCGGCATCCAAAAAATTAAGCTCCACCTCCAGTTTTACACCGCTAATGACAAGATGTCGAACTTCGGCGCGGCTTGTTAGCCCTTAACGCTGCCCACTACCAGTCCTTTGGTGAAGTAGCGCTGTAGGAAGGGATAGAAGACCAGCACCGGGAAGCAGCCAACAAATACCTGGGCCGTTTTGACCGTCCGGTCGGAAAGCTGGGCGTATTTTACCGCGTCGCTCATGGTTGATATGGTCGACAAATCCAGCGAGAGGATGGTCTGCATGTAGGTCTGCAGGGGGTATGAGTCCATGCTGTTGTTGTAGATAAGCCCGTCGAACCAGGCGTTCCAGTGGCCCAGAATGGCAAAGAGCGTTACCGTCGCCAAAGAGGCGGTTGACAGGGGCACGTAGATCCGGAGCATCACTGTCCAGTGCCCCGCCCCGTCGATGATGGCGGCTTCTTCGATTTCATCCGGCAGGTTTCTAAAGAAGTTCATCATCAGGATGACGTTACCCAGGGGTACCGCCCCGGGAAGGATCAGCGCCCAGATGGTGTTCATAATGCCCGTGCGGTACACCGTGAGGTAGGTCGGGATAAGGCCGCCTGAGAAAAGCATGGCCCACAGAAAGAAAGCGATATAGTATTTCCGCTGGGGGAACCGGCGGGCTGTTTTGGAAAGGGGATAGGCGCACATCACCGTAAGAACCGTGTTGACAATCACCCCCAGAACCAGCCGTTTTACCGTAACTCCCGCGGCGCGCCAGAATGCCCCATTGGTGGCGATAAAGTTATAGGCCGAAAGGGAGAAACCTTTGGGCCATAGTCCGATCTGCCCCGCCATGGCTGGTCCGGGTTCGGAAAAACTCGTAGCCAGAATGTTGATCATCGGGAGGACGCAGCTTACGGCCGCGGTAACGAGGATTGCGTAAATAATAATGTTTGTCATAACCCCTATAGGGGTAATCCGGTAACGCATGGACGCTCCTTAAAGGACACGGTAGCCCGTGGTTTTGTAGGCGATACGGTAGGAGATGAGGATAAGTACCAGACCTACCACCGAACGGGCCATGCCAAGGGCAGTGGCGGCGCTGTACTGGACGCTCAGGAGGCCCATACGGTAGATGATGGTATCAAGTACATCCCCTGTTTCGTAGACCACCGGCGCGTAGAGGTTAAATATCTGATCAAAGTTGGCGCTCAGAATACCGCCTATGCTCAGGGTGGTCATCAGGACAACAATAGGCGCTATGCCCGGAATGGTGATGTGGATCGTCTGTTTCCAGCGGTTCGCGCCGTCCATGTAGGCCACTTCGTAGAGGGTCGGATCGATCCCCATAAGGGCCGCCAGATAGATGATGGAGCCGTAGCCGAATTCCTTCCAGATATCGGAAACGATGACCACCCACGGGAAGGTTGTGTTGTTTCCCAGGAAAAAAATTGATTCAAAACCCATGTTCGTAAGCACGGTATTGATAATGCCATACCGGGGGGAGAGGAGATCCTTCAATATCCCCGCCATGAGGATCCATGACACGAAATGCGGCAGGTAGATCAAGGTCTGTATGGTCCGCTGAACCCAGCGTTTTTTCACCTCGTTCAGGAGCAGGGCGAAGAAAACCGGCACGACGATATGCAGGACTATTCTACAAGCCGCCAGGAAAACAGTGTTCCGCAGGGCCCGGGAGAATTCGATCATGGTAAAGACATTGATAAAATTGCGCAGCCCGACCCAGGGGGAGCCGAATACGCCCAGGGTCGGAATATAATCCTGAAAGGCCATGAGCAGGCCGAACATGGGAATATAGTTATAGATGATGATCAGTACCACCGCGGGGAGGAGCATTACCTGGAGGGTAGTCGTGTCGTACTTTTTTTTAAGGCCGGACCGCGCTTTTTTCATATTATTGCCTGTTCTCCCGGTACCACGCGTTTACTTCCCTGGTTATGTCATCGCCGCCCTGGCGTTTCCAGTCCGCCACAAAGGTGTCGAAGGCGCTGAGGGGGAGGTCGCCGATGATGATCTTGGTGAATACCTCGTCCCTGAGGGCGTCCAGGGAACCCTGCCTGGTCCGCATGGTTTCCGTGGCCGGGCCGGTATAGGCCGCCGGAAGGATCTGATCGTTATCGAACATGGAGGCGATGGCGCCAAAGGCCGACCAAGTGTCGGGGCCGTAGATCGCGGTAAACTGCCAGTTTAAGGGGTCCGATTTGTCGCCGGCATACCATTTCCTGATGTACGGATAATTCTTCTCCGCCAGTACCGAGAGCTTGCTGGTGTCCCCGGTTTTGAAAGCCTCTACCAGGGCCCGGTGGTCGGCCAGTTGGAAACTGGGCAGGTAGCCGCCGCCATAGATGCTCTTGGTCCAGTTTTCCCTGCCCGTTTCGGGGGAATTGAAGAGGTAAGGTTTTTTGATGGGTATCTTCTGATCCCCGTTGAAGAACTCGAACATATAATTGGCGATCTTGATCACCGCTTCGGGGTTGGCAAATTTCCTGTTCGACACAAAATAACTGATAGGCGAACCGCTCCTTATGGCCATGGCTGGTTCATTATCCGCCGAGAGCCAGGGGTAGGCGTGGAGCACCGCGCCGGGTTGCATGGTCTCAAGTTGGAGCGCCACCACCGGCAGCCAATTCATGCCCAAAACGATGCCGCACTGACCGTTGTACAAAAGTTCCGCGGGGCTTTCCTGGTTTACCCAGTCCCTGGACAAGAGTCCTTCGCTTTGCCATTCCCTCAGGGCCGCCAGGGCGGTTTTCACCTCGGGCTGGATTACACCGTTAACCAGGCTGCCTGAAGGGTCAAGAAGCCAAGCCTGCCCTTTCTGTTCGGCACTGGGATATGCGTGGTACGCAAAGAAGAAGAGGGCCAGACTAAAGTTGTCTATATCGAGGAGGTTTTTGCTTGCGTAGAGGCCGATGGTATCGTTTCTACCGTTCCCGTCGGGGTCCCGTTCAACAAAGGCTTTGGCGATGTTTTTAAGATCGTTTAAGTTCCTGGGTTCCTGGAGCCCGAGTTTGTCCAGCCAGTCCTTGCGGATCCAGACAACAGGCATGTCGTCCCGGTGGTTAAAGCGGGGAACCGCAAGAAGCTGGCCGTTAAGCGTAACCTGGCTTATCTGGTCGCTGTCCATGGTGAAGGCCCTTTTCAGCAGCTCGCTGCCGTAGGTACTAAAGGCGCCTGAAAGGTCCGCGAGCTGGTCGCCCCGGGCCAGCATGAGAAACTGTTCCTGGGTGTTTACGCCGAAAATATCCGGCAGATCCCCGGTGGCGATGCTGGCGGCCAGCTTCTGGTTGTAGTTGGTGGTGGCGGTAACCCAACTGTTTTTCAGGACGATACCGAGGGTTTCTTCCATCTCGATAGTCCACTCATTCCGGTCCACATTGTACCCGTTATCGTATAAGTCCGTAGGGTTGCCTCCCCTGCCCACATAGACCGTAAGGGGCGGGTCGTACTTCCCCAAAGGACCAGGGGCGGGCGCCTGACGGGCGGTCTGCTGTCTGGCGCCGGCAACGGCCATCGCCGGCAGCAAAAGCGCGGCCAGCGATACCGCGAGAATCAAAAAACGTTTCATATTCTTCTCCTATGAAAAAATATCTATACAGGCATACGCCCGTATTCACCGTTTTATGGGCCCCAGGGGCCTGTGGAACTTGTGGATTTTCTTTATCATTTGGGCTAAAGCCCCACAGACTTCCAGCGGCGGTTACTACGTGGAGTTTTTTTAAGAAATTGGAGTTTAGGTCAGCGGGTTTTAGATATGTTAGAGATAGGAGGGGGGGGGGGGGGGGTAAACGAATGAATAGTTAAGAATGAACAATTAACAATGAATGAGCAATTACCAAAAGAACAACGAACGGGGACTAGCATGTGGAAGGCGGGGATACACCGGGCGGTACGGTCTGGATTAGGTTTTACGCGGTACATGCCGAATACTTCCTTGTCAGCCACTGGTCTTTAGTCAAGGACCAGTGTACCAGCCTTTGACAAAACAGTCAAGGGAATTTTTGACTTTTTATGATTTTTTATGAACCGCCGTTGGGGACTGCCCTATCTCTCCAATTATGTAGATGATACGGCAGGACCACAACGATATCCCTTACGGACAGAGGAAGCGGCGGGAACGCCGGATCTCCTCAAGCATATCGCCGGGAATGTCCAGGTCCGCGGCGGCCAGTCCCTGGTCAAGCTGGGCAAGGGAACTGAAGGAGGCGATGGGTACCGCGGGGAAGGGCGCGGCCATGATGTAGGCCAGGACGATGGAGGCGGCAGCGGCCCCCAGCTCCGCTTCCCAGGCGGGCAGGCGGGCAAGAAGAGCGTCGTTTGACGGGCCGCCGTAGAGGGTCTCCAAGTCGGGGCTGAGCGGCAGACCGCGGCGTTTTTTGGCGAAATAGCCCCCGCAGGCGGACGTGTAGGCCATGACGGATTTCCCGGACGCCGCGTGATAGGCAAACGTTTCGCCGTCCATGGCTACCATGGTTTTATCCCCTATGCCGGCTGTGTTGATATCCGCGATGGACCATAGCAGTTGGTTGCTGATAAAGCCCTCGTATCCCAGCCGGCGGGCCTCCCGGTCGGCGGCCTGAATGCGTTCCAGCTTCCAGTTAGAGCAGCCGTAGCGCCGCAGCTTTCCCTGGTTCCTGAATTCCTCAAGCATGCCGAGTATCTCCGTTACCGGAACGGCGGGATCGTCCCGGTGGAGGAAGTACAGATCGATACAGCCGGTTCCCAGGGCTTTAAGGCTCTCCTCCAGGTCCCGGCTGACCTGGGCCTTTTCCATCCGGGGCACGTTCATCGTTTTTAGATCCGGGTGGGCGCCCTTGGTGGAGATAACGATTCTGTTCCGGAGTTTCCGTTCTTTCATCCAGGCGCCGATGGTTTTCTCGCTGGCCTGGTCTCCGCCGGGCAGCCAGGCGGCGTAGACCCGCGCGGTATCCAGAAAGGTACCGCCCCGCTCGTAAAAGCGGTCCAACTGTTCAAACGCCGCGGCCCTGGGAAGACCGGTTCCAAAGGACACCGTTCCCAGGCAGAGTCTGGACACCGAAGGTCCCGTTTCGGATAGCAAGACGTACCGCATACCTGACTCCTAATCGCGCAGTCTAAAGCGGACCGGGTAACGGATCCGGGCGGAAACGTCCTGTCCGTTGGCCTTGGCCGGTTCTTCGCACACGATGCCCTGAAACGCCTTCCTGGCCGCCTCCCCAAAGCCCCTGCCAGAAGGATCCTCCAGCAGGATGTCGATCCGCCGTATGGCCCCCGTCCGGTCGATAAACAGATCCAGCACTACCCGTCCCTGGATACCGGCGCGTTTGGCGACGGGGGGGTAGACAAGGGCGGCGAGTATCTGATCTTCCGGGAATACGGGCATGTCGGAAATTCTGTGGGCGGGGAGGTACTCCTCCTCCAGGATGACGGCCTCCGGCGCGGCGGCCGCGGCGGGGATACTATTCGCCGGGGCTTGTTCTTCCGGTTCCTCCCCGGTTTCCGCGATTGGCGTCCCGGCGGCAATCTCCACCAGGATCTGTTCTTCCGGTTCTTCCTCGGTTTCGATCATCACTTCGGCGATGGTCTCCACCGCGTTGTCCGGCGGAGGTTCCGCCTGAACCACAGGCTCCGGTTCAGGAGGAAGCTCCGGGGGCGGGGGGGGCTCCGGCTCAGGCGGCGGCGGCTTGGGGGGCGGGGGTTCCACCACCGGCGGCGGAGGGGGTTCAGGCGGATCGGGGGGCGGCGGAACGTATTCGGCCAGGTCCGCGAGTTTCATCACCCGGACGGCCCGCTCCTCCCGCCGGACAGGCTGTATATCGAAACCAAGGGACACAATCGCCAGGGCGTGAATCTCCGCCACCAGGATAAAGAGGGCGATCCGCAGCTTCCTCATTCCCGGCCGTCCTTTACCACAAAACTGACTACCCGGTACTGGAGCAGTTGGAGGATGGAGATAACCGCGTCGAGGTGGCGGTAGGGCGTGTTCCTGTCGGCGATAATATGGAGCCGGGTATCCGGGGCGCCGCGGTAAATCTCGTCCACCGCGTCTTGTACGGCCTCAAGATCGCTTGCCAGTCCGTCCAGATACACCTGGCCTTCCCTGTCGATCCAGATTTCCAGGTTCTTTTCCGCGCTGGTCCGGGAAACTCCGCGGGCCTCCGGGTATTCAATTTTTACCTCCCGCCGGTAGTTGATCAGGGAAACCAGCATAATAAAAATGAGCAGCAGAAACGCTACGTCCGACATGGAGGAAAGGGGGATAAGAAAATCTTTGCGCGGCGGACGGTGCAGTCTCACAAGGCCTCCACGGGCAATTCCCCCATGACAAACGAAAATGAATCCACCTCAAGGTCCTGGGCCAGCTCGACAAATTCCACTACGGCCTGCCAGGGGGTCCGCGGGTCCACCGTCAGGAGGACGGCCATATTGGGATGCGTCTCCATGCCCTGCCGTATCTCCCGTTCCGCGCCGGCGCGATCACAGGGTTCCCCCCTCAGGCTAAGGCCGCCGCCAGAGTCCAGGTAAAAACGGAACAGTTCGTCCTTGTGGATAAGGCGCCGCGAATCGGTGGCGGGCAGCGTCAACAGAAATCCTTTGTTGACGTTAAAACCCGCGATCACGATAAAGTAGATGATGAGGAGGAAGGCAATATCGCTGGAGGCCCCCGAATCCCCCAGGACCGTTCTTTTCCGCCGTTTAATGGTCATCGTAGAACCGCGTTTCCCGGGCGGGGTCTTTCTGACGGGGGCTCGTCATTTCGGTGATGAGGGTGGAGCATATCTGTTCCACATCGGCGGAGAACCTGTCCACGATGTGGGAAAAAATCGAGTGGGAGATCATCGCGATAATGGCGATGACAAGGCCGAATACCGTGGTGATCAGGGCCTCGTAAATGCCGTTGGCTACGATCTGGGCGTTCACCTCCGTGGCCAGGGAAATGGACCGAAAGGCCCCTATCATGCCCGAAACGGTTCCCAGGAATCCTGTGAGCGGGGAGATGGAACCCAGCGCGGTAAGAAAATTAAGGCCGTTCTCCAGGGAATTGACGCAGGAAAGTGCCTGGGTCTCCGCCGCCCGTTCCATGCGCTGTTCCCCCAGGCCGGCCCGGTCGATCAGCGTAAGAAGTATTCTGGCCCCCATGCGCCGGTTAACCAGGGGGCTCAGGTATTCCCGCCCCTCGGCAAGTTTCCCCTCCCGGATGTAGGTTGAAAGAGCGGCCCCCAGGTCGTCCAGGCGCAGATCGTGGTAGCCCAGGTAGATAGCCCGTTCCAGGGATATGGCGATCACCGCCACGGAGAAGAAGAGAAGGGGCCACATAAAAAGCCCCCCCATGCGGAACAGTTCCATAAGGGAGAATGAATTGCCTGTCTCCATCATCGTTAACTCCTTATATCACGTTTCAGTATTAGTAACTCCACCTGAACCCCAACGAGGGGATGGGAATGGGGATATGGTAGAGGACCGCCAGGCTCCCCCTGTCCTCCTTCCCGGTGTAGGGGTTAAACGTGGCGTTCCCCAGGGGGCCGGTGGAAAACACATGCTCCACGGCCGCGTAGAATTCCCACCGGCTCTTTCCGCGGGGGCTATAGACAAGAAAGGAACAGGTAATGTCCACGGGGATGGCAAAGGACCGCTTGTCCGGCTCCGCGGCGGCAAAGGAGACAAAGCCAAGGCCGGCCGTTACGACGAACCGCTCCACGGGTCTGATGTTGAGGACCATGTCGAGCGAGTGGAAACGGTGAAACGGGAGGTAGTGCCAGTCCCCGGACACGGCGTTGATGATGTTGGTAAGGGAACCCTCCGGCAGCCCCGGCTCCCGGTAGCGGGCGTGGCTGAACGAATAGACAATCCGGCCGTCAAGCCGGCGGCCCCCACGTTTCAGGAGCGTAAGATCAAGGCCCCATATATGCCCCTGTCCGTCGGAGTATAGCTCCCACGCGGAAGAAGCGGCGCCGGCGAACACGTAGGTCCGGTTAACAACATACGTGTAGTAACCTTCAACATCAAGGCTGAAAGCGCCGGCGGCCTCAAGGCGCAGCCCCCCCGCGCCGGTAACGGCCCGGTCGGGCCGCCGGGCCGCGTCGCCGAACATCTCCCGCATCCACCGGCTGTCCGATACCGCGTTGGCGGAGGAAAAGAATCCCGCCCCCAGGAACAGGGACAGGGAATCCAACGGCCCCCTGTTTTTCAGGAGGCCGAACTCCAGGTTTAACCGGGGGGAGAGGACGGGCCGACTGGAAGCGGCGGGCCGCCCGGCGGCCTCCCCCATAACAACCACGTGATCCAGGCGCAGCCCAAGTTCCGTCCCAAAACCCTGGCCGGGGCTCCGGTAGTTCGCCAGAACGTACGCCGCCCCGGAAAAACTCCGAAGCCGCGTATAATCGGCGCCGGGCGGTTTCATCCCCGCGGGAAGTTCGGCCTCCCCCTCCGGGCGCAGGTAGAGTCCCTCCAGCCCCAGCGACGTAAGAAAGCCCCGGCCCGGGTTCCATTCAAATTCCGCCCTCCCCTGAACGGTGGCGGCCTCATCGGCCAGGAATATCTCCCCGCCGCTGGCGCGGCCCTCCAGCTCGGAACGCCGGTAAGCGGCCCCCAGGCCCGCGTTAAGGGTCATGTCGTCCCGTGGATTGTAGCTCAGACCCAACAGACCAAAACCCCGGTAGCTTGACCGGTCCCCGGCGATCTCAAGGCCGCTCAGGGGATCCGCCTGTCCTGTACTGGTACGGGCCACACCGTCGGCGCCGAAGAACCCCGTAAGGCTCAGTTCCAGGCTGCCGGTAACACGGTAAGCGGAATTAAGGGCGATGTCCCGGATGTAGGGGGCTGTTGAAATGGATGCCGCGGACGTTAAAAACTCCGGTCCCGATTGCCCGGAGAGCCCCCGCGCCGCCAGGATTACGGGATCGTAGTAACTCAGCCTGCCCGTGATCATCACCGCCCCGCGGCCGGCAAGCGGGAAGGAGAGGCCGGCGCCGGCCATTGCGGTGGACAGGTCCAGTTCAAATTCCAGGTCCCGGGGGGAAGGTTTTTTGACGGCAAGATCCAGAAGCCCCGAAACGGCATGGCCGTAACGGACTGAAAACACGCCGTGGGTAAGCCGGGCGCTTTCAAGCGTCCGCGCATCGAATATCGACACTTCCCCGCCCCAGTGGTAGGGGGGTTCGATGTAGAAACCGTCCAGCGCCGTCATAAGGTCCCCGGGCCGCCCTTCCCGCGGACCGGGCGCGGCGGAAAAGGGCCTCCAATCTCCGGCCTCCTCCGGCGGCGGTTCCATGGAGACCGCCGGATCTTCAACGATCCCGGGTTCCCCGGCAGGTTGAATTTCCTCCTCTTTCGGAACCACGTCGTGTTTCACCGCGTCTTCCACCACCTCCTTCACCTCATCACGGTTCTCTTCCAGAACCAGTTCCTCGGCTTCCAGGGTCCCGGTAAGGCGGAGTTCCAGCACAAATTCATCGCCTTCCGTATCGATCGTGAGGCGCCCGGAATCGTAACCCGGATAAGTACCGCGGATAACGACGGGCCGATCATCCGGTACGCTCAAAATAACCCGGCCCTCCCCGTCCCCCTGGTAACTTGTTCCGTCGTAGGAACGAATCTCCGCCCCTTCCAGGGGGATTCCCAGTTCCCCGTCCAGGATCGTTATACCCACATCCCGCGCCCCAAGGGGGAGAACGGCACAAAGCGTTACCGTAAACCAGAATGGCAGGCTTCGCATACCCGAAGGCTACCACATTCATCCTCTTTCGCGTACCCCCAGGGCACGGATAAACGCATAGGAATTTTATGGTCGCATCCCCAGCCTACAGAATACCCCAAAACGTACCCTATTCCTATGCGTTTATCGTGTCCGGGGCCGGCGCATATAAACCATGTGAACCGTGCCTAAAACAGGGTTGTGTTGGGTCCTTTTTTCTCGACCTTGTATCAGGCAACGATGGTGGTTATCGTGGGTATAAGGGCCGGTTGAGCAAACAACATAATCTCATCCGGAGAGCGCCAGGGGGGATCATGCTGGAATTAACATTGGACTGTCTGAAAAAAAAACGGGCGGAATTTGAACAGGCGGGGATTCGGGTACCCTCCTTTGACATTGAGGCGGTCCGGGAAAAAACCCGCGCCGCCCCGGTCTGGGTTCACTTCAGTTCCGGCAACCTGTTCAAGGGGTACCATTCGGCGCTGGCCCAGCGGCTTATCGAGGGGGGCTTTAGCGACCGGGGTATTATCGCCGTGGAGCCCTTTGACTACGAGATCATCCACCGCGTCTACGAACCGCGCGACAACCTGGGCATCCGGGTGGTCATGAAGACCGGCGGGGATCTGGAAAAAGAACTTATCGCCGGCGTAACCGAGGCCCTTGCCACGGACAACGCCGGGTCCTGGGAACGGCTTAAGGTCATATTCCGCGCCCCTTCCCTCCAACTGGTGTCCCTGTCCATCACGGAGAAGGGCTACGACCTGCGGACCCTGGACGGCGGCTTCCGCCCGGAGATCAGCGGGGAATTCGATTCGGGTCCCGGCGCCCCGGTCCACGCCATGACCAAACTCTGCGCCCTCTGCCGGGAACGCTGGCTGGCGGGGGCCGTTCCCCTCGCGCTGGTAAGCACCGATAACTTTTCCCACAACGGGGACCGGCTGAGGGACGCCCTTCTTACGGTGGCCCGCGAATGGAAGGATCGCCGTCATGTGGAACAGGGCTTTGTGGACTGGCTTTCCAACCCCGCCTCGGTGTCGTTCCCCCTCAGCATGATCGACAAGATCACCCCCTACCCCTCGGAGCGGGTATGGCGGCGGCTTGAGACGCTTGTGAGCGGCATGGAGATCATCACAACCGCGAAAAATTCCGTTACCGCCCCCTTTGTAAACACCGAGGAAGCCGAATATTTGGTTATCGAGGATCGGTTCCCCAATGGCAGGCCCCCGCTGGAACAGGCCGGTGTCTACATGGCGGACCGGCGGACCGTGGATATGGCCGAACGGATGAAAGTCTGCACCTGCCTTAACCCGCTGCACACGGCCCTTGCCATTTTCGGCTGTCTTTTGGGCTACCGGAGCATCGCCGGTGAAATGGAGGACCCGGACCTTGCCGCCCTGGTAACGGGGATCGGCTACGACGAGGGAATGCCCGTGGTCGTCGATCCGGGGATCATCCGGCCCGCGGATTTTCTTGAGGAGGTGCTGACCAAACGGCTCCCCAACGCCAATATTCCCGATACCCCCCAGCGTATCGCCACGGACACCTCACAAAAACTCGGTATCCGTTTTGGGGAGACGATCAAACTCTACGCCGCCAGGGACGACCTGGACCTTAACAGCCTTACGCTTATCCCCCTGGTGATCGCCGCCTGGTGCCGCTACCTTCTGGGCGTCGACGACGAGGGGAACGCCTTCACGCCAAGCCCCGACCCCCTGCTGCCGGAACTCCGGCGGGAACTTGGGGGAGTACAGGCGGGCCTTCCCGCCAGCGCCGCCGGAAAACTGCGGGGAATCCTTTCCAACAGCAAAATTTTCGCCCTCGATCTCTACGAGGCGGGATTGGGTGAACGGATCGAATCCTGTTTCGCGGAACTTCTGGCCGGACCGGGGGCGGTACGGAAAACCCTCCACAAGTACCTTCACGGACGCCGCGGCCGGAGCGGTGAACCGGGGGCTCACGGCGCGGCCCGGTAATCCGGCCCGCCGGTATCAGCGCCGGTTGTTCCAGGCCCCCTGAGCGCAACCAACTCCTAGGGGGATCAGGCTAAGGGCCAGCAGGGGAAGGCCCAGCCTGTGGTCCTGGCGGAAAAAGGCCCAGTAGGCCGTGGCGGCAAGGAGGGGCAGCGCCAGACCGGCCAGGACGGCCGGAATACGGGCGAGCCAGGGTCCCCGCAGGATGATGCCCCCCAAAAAAGGAAGCCCCGCGGCAATGGCGGTCCACAGCAGGGGTACCAGTACCAGCAGGACAGGATCCCCCTGGGCCCCCCAATTCACCGCCCGGAGCGCCCCCATCGGGATGATCCAGAGCAGGGCAAAACCGGTAAAATCCAGGGTCCCGGAGTTCAGCCTGAACAGGGCCATCACCAGGTACACGAGCAGCGGAAGCAACACCGGCGCGACAACCAAATCGACGCAGCCGGAGAGCCAGCGGGAAAAACCGAAGCCTCCGGGCTTGATAAACGCGCCGTAAAAAAATTGAAAAATCGCGGCGACACTCCCCAGCAGCAGGGCCCAGACCCCCCCGTACCCGGACTCCCCCGCGGGAGAAACGGAACGCCAAAACAGGTAAAACAGGGGCAGCCAGAGAAGGCAAAAAATACTCATACCGTCAAACTACCACGGGACGCTTTTTTTATACAGTATTCTTGGAGGGATAAACCCCTTTTGTTGCCCTGTCCGCGATCCCCGTGGCCTTGATCATTCTCCCCGTTTTTCATATTCTAAAGGCATTTATGGTCCAGAACACCGGGAAACTTACCCTGTACAATACTCTGGGACGGGAGACGCGGACTTTTGAGCCTCTGGCGGAGGGCCGGGTCGGGTTTTACGGTTGCGGGCCTACGGTTTACAACTATGCCCATATCGGGAACCTGCGGGCCTATGTAACCCACGATATTCTTACCCGTACCCTGCGCCGTATGGGCTATGATGTTACCCACGTGATGAACATCACCGATGTGGGGCACCTTTCCGGCGATAATGACGAAGGGGACGACAAGGTGCTGAAAAGCGCCGAAGAACGGGGCAAGAGCGTCCTGGAGATCGCCGATTTTTACACAAAGGCCTTTTTTAACGACACGGAGCGGATGAACATCGAACGGCCCACGGTGGTCTGCAAGGCCACCGAGCATGTGGGGGAGATGATCGACCTGATTAAGCGGATCGAGGCCAACGGCTATACCTACCTGAGCGGGGGAAACCTCTACTTCGACGTGGGTAAATTCCCCGCGTATGGGGAACTGTCCCCGCGGAACGATCAGAAGGCCCGGTCGCGGGTAAAAGAGGACCCGAACAAGCGAAACCCCCAGGACTTTGTGCTGTGGTTTACCAGAAGTAAATTCGAGGATCACGCGCTGGCGTGGGACAGTCCCTGGGGCCGGGGTTATCCGGGCTGGCATATCGAGTGTTCCGCCATGAGCATAAGGTACCTGGGGGAACAGTTCGACATCCACGCCGGGGGCATCGATCATGTGTCAATTCACCACACCAATGAAATTGCCCAGAGCGAGGCCGCCACGGGCAAGCGTCCCTGGGTCAATTTTTGGGTCCACAACGAGTTTTTGATTCAGGACAAGGGCAAAATGTCCAAGTCTTCCGGCGGTTTTATTACCTTGCGGAGCCTTATGGACGCCGGTTACGATCCTCTGGATTACCGTTACTTTCTCCTGGGCGGCCATTACCGCAGCCAGCTCCAGTTCTCCTGGGAAAGTCTTGAGACCGCCAAAAACGCGCGGCGTTCCCTTATGGAGCGTATCCGGGTCCTGGGGGCGGGTTCCGGGGGGAGGCGGGGTTCCGGCGCTCGCGGGCTGTCGGAAAAGGCGAACGCCCATCTGGCGGCCTTTAACCGGGCCCTGGAGGACGATCTTTCCAGCCCCCGCGCCCTGGCGGAACTGTGGGGGCTTATCCGGGATCCGGATGTTGAGGCGGGAGAGGCCCTGGCCTGCGCCGTTGACATGGACCGGGTGCTGGGTTTTGGGCTTGCCGGGGAGGACCGGGGCGGGGATGATCCCGAACGGGAAAAGGAAATAGAGAGGCTTGTAGCCGAAAGAACAGCCGCGAAAAAGGTAAAAGACTATGCGAAGGCGGATGGCATACGCGCGATTCTTAACGAACAAGGCATCCTGTTGGAGGACGGTCCGGCGGGTACGCGTTGGCATAAAATCCAGGGGTGGACCCAGGGGAGATGAACCGTCCCGGGCTGTAACAAATCAGGGAAATAGGTTGTTTTTAGTATGGATAAGAAATCTCCAGGCCCGGAATTCCGTAATCTCTATGATACGGTGTTTCCTATCCTGTTTCGTGTCGCCTACCGGATTGCCGCCAGTGAAGAAGCGGCCGAGGATCTGTGTCAGGAGGCTTTTTTTCGACTTTATGAAAAAAACATGGTATTTCCCAACCCGGAGGAGGCCAAGTATTGGCTTATCCGGGTAGTTAAAAACGCGTCGCTAAATTACGCAAAACGCAAAGAACGGGAACGGAAGGCCTACCAGCGGGCTTTCCGGGAAGATGTAAGGGAGACCGAAAGCGGGGAGGGGCTTCTTATAAAAAAAGAGGTCCGGCGGGAAGTCCAGGAAGCGATGAAAAAGCTGCCGGAGAACCTGCGAATGGTATTGATATTGAAAGAGTATGGTGAGATGAATTACAAGGATATTGGCCGTACCTTAGGAATAAGCGAAGGGAATGTCAAAGTCCGGGTTTTTAGGGCCCGGGAGCGGCTTTCCGCTATTCTGGAAGCGGTGGAACAGCGTCAAATCGCTGAAAAGCGTCCAGGAAAGGATGGTTCAGATGTGTCCTGATCGTCAAATTCTTTCACTGTATCTGGACGGGGAGTTACCCTCCCCCTGGAAGGAAAAATTGGAGGCCCACCTGGCCTCCTGCCCCGGCTGCCGGGCCGCGGTCGGCGCCTGGGAACGGATTTCCAAGGAACTGCGGATTGAAGACAAGCCGGGCCGCGGCGAGCGGGTGTGGGAACGTCTGGGCGCCCGTGTAGCCGCCGTCGAAGCCGCCGCAACCGCTCCGCCGCGGGGGCCGCGGGAGTTCTCCGGTCTGCGGAACCTTGGGGGGTTCTGGCGCCGCAGGGTAAGCCTTCCCCTCCCCGCCCTGGCGGCGCTGGGCGCGGCGGCGGCGGCCTTTGTGTTCATTCTGGGCTCACGGTGGTTGAATCCCCCCTCTGTGCCTCCCTCGACTTCGCCGTTTATTTCCATGGATTCCGGGGGCATCGATATGGAATTCAGGGATATCCCCGCCGTTATGGACGGCACGGACCTGTTTCAATATCTGGAAAACGCGGATTCAAGTGAGATTATGATTATCCGCCTGCCCGAAAACCGGAGTTTCCGCAGCGCCGGGGAACCGACGATCATCAAAGCCGCGGATTATTATCCGGGAAGGTTCCAGGAATGATCCGTTTTCCGCGTCCCTGCCACGACCTTTTGAGGGGCATTGTATTTATCACGACTCTGGGCGCCGGTTTCGGCCAGGAACCCTCGCTGGAAGACCTGCTGCCGGGGCTCAAGGAACGGGCGGTTGTTCTGGAGATCACCTCCCGGGTGGTGGACCGGAACCAGCAGATCGTCTGGAATTCGGTTAATTCCAAGGTAATGTTCCCCGGAAGGCCGGTACGGATAAACATGATGGGGACCAACGTGGCGATGACCCTCCAGTTTACCCTGTTCTTTAGGCTCGGAACCCCCGAAAGCGTCCTTGTGGCCCAGGGGCAGATCTGGGTGGAGGTGCCGGATAAGGGTATCTGGTATCAGCCTACCCTGCAGACCATTCCGATAGAAGTTGGGGAGTCCATATTCTTTTTCCCCCTCGGTTCCCCCAATTCGCCGGAAGAAACACGGATAGAGCTGCTGCTGGAGATCCGGCCCTACGACGATGACCGCATGGAACGGCCGGGGCCGCGCGACCGGCAGGAACCCGCCGGACCCGGACCGTCCCCGGAAGCGCCGGGGGGAGAACCCGAAGCCCGGTGAGGCGTTGGCCGGGGGGCTTGCCGCGGAGGCGGCCCCGTCAGCGAATAATCCCCGTTCTGTTGTTGTTCCCGGCGGTTCTGGCGGGCCTGGTTTCATGTAAAGAGAAACCGCCCGTTATTCACAGTCTTGATCCGTCCATCGGTATGCTGGGGGAGATTCTCACCATCCGGGGGGAGCGATTTGGCGACGAGCGGGGGGAATCCTACGTCAGCATCGCCGGAATTGCCCCTACCGCGTCTTCCTACGTCCGGTGGGAGGATACCCTTATCACGCTGCGCCTCCCCGAATTCGGCGATTCCGGTTTGATCCGGGTTCATGTGGGGGGCGGGAAGAGCAACGCGCTGCTCTTTTCCAACCGGGCGACCATTCCGGCCCCGGTTGAGGGGGAGGATTTCGGCATAGGCCCCCGGATCGGCTCCATTGAGCCCGCCGGCGGGCGGACAGGGGCCCTTGTGTCCATTATCGGGAGCGGCTTCGGCAATTTCCGGGAACAAAGCGGGGTTTTCTTTTCCTGGGACGCGGAAAGCGCGCCGGGAACCCCGGTGGAGAACCGCAGCCCCGGTTCCATCGAGGTGTTTGAGGGCGATCTTGGCTACGATCTGTGGACCGACCGGGAGATTCGGGTCCGGGTTCCCGACGGGGCGGTAAGCGGGAACGTGGAGGTTAGGACCCCCAGGGGCGCGTCCAGGCCCGTCTTTTTTGAGGTGTCGGGTAAACCCGGAACCAAGACCTTCAAGAACAGGCGCAGCTATACGTTCAGCCATTCGGTGCAGGTACAGGCGCGGGAGGCCCTTGCGCCCAACACCCTGTACCTGTGGATACCCCGGCCGGTACTCTCCGCCTCCCAGCGTAATCCGGAACTCCTTACGCGGAACATGGAGAGTTTTGTGGAAGACTACCGGGGAACCAACCTGTTCCGGCTTGTGGACCTTGCGGTGGATTCCACGGTAACGGTCGATCAGACCTGGGTGGTGGAAGTCTACGCCCAGGAGACGAACCTGCGCTACCAGCAGATCACGCAGGACACCTCCTCCCCAATCCACGCCGCCTACACCCAGGCCGACGCGCTGATCCCCTCGGAGGACCAGCGGATCCGGGCCCTGGCGGACAGAATATGCGGGCGGGAACGGAATCCCTATCTTAAGGCCCGGCGGATCTACGAATGGCTTGTGAAAGAGGCGGACCTGAGTCTTTCAGGCGACGGAACCACCGGGGTTCTGGACGCGCTGGAAGAGGCGCGTTTCGATTCCTATACCGCGTCGCTGCTTTTCTGCTCCCTGGCCCGCTCGGCGGGGCTTCCCGCCGTCCCGATTTCCGGTGTTTTGGTGAACCAGGGGGAAACCCTTAGGCACTGCTGGGCGGAATTCTGGATTGACGGCTTCGGCTGGGTTCCGCTGGACCCCGTTCTGGGGGCCGGAGTGGCGCCGGAGGGTTTTACCGTAAGGGAGGACGCGGAATCCTGGTATTTCGGTAATCTTGACAACCAGAGGATTGCCTTTTCACGGGGGCAGAACACGCTGTCCCGCATGGACCCCAGGGGAAGAACCGTACAGCGGGACCGGGACTACGCCCTGCAGAACCTCTGGGAGGAGGCGGTTGGAGAATTGAGATCCTATTCGTCCCTGTGGGGAGACATAACCATTACCGGCATATACGCCCGTTAGGAGGAACCATGATAAGCGTTATTTCCCTTGGCGGCTCCATCGTCGCCCCCGACGGGGTGGATGAGGAGTATTTGCGGCAATTCCTGGCCCTGGTGAACCGTTTGCTGCTGGAAGACGGGGAGAGGAAGTTCATCGTTGTGGTGGGGGGCGGCGGTCCGGCCCGTTCCTGGCAGAAGGCCTACCGCAATCTGGCGCGGACTCCCTCCGACGACGAGGCGGACTGGATCGGCATTATGGCGACCAGGCTCAACGCCCAGCTTGTCAAAGCCCTGATGGGCGGCTGGTGCCGTGAGAATCTCGTAACCAATCCGTTCCAGGCGGATTCGTTCAAAGGCCGGGTACTGGTGGCCGCGGGCTGGAAGCCCGGTTTTTCATCGGACTACGACGCGGTGCTTCTGGCGGAACGGTTTAACGCGTCCTGTGTGATCAACCTTTCCAACATCGAACAGGTCTACTCAGGCGATCCCCGCGAGGATCCTGACGCGAAGCCCATCGCGTCGATAAACTGGCCGGATTTTATCCGCATCGTGGGGGACAAATGGACGCCGGGGAAAAACGTGCCCTTTGACCCGGTTGCAAGCCGCTACGCGGCCGGTCTGGGCCTTAGCGTGCTGTTCGCGGCGGGGAGGAACCTGGACAATCTGGAAAAGATACTCAGGGGCGAAGACTTTCTGGGTACCCGTATCGGCGGTTAACGGCCCCGGTCCGCCGGCTTCTCAAAGTCCGTGTATTTTATTACCATCCGGAAACATCACGCACGAGGAGAATAAACCTATGGAAATTTCCGTGTTACAGAACCTGCGTTACGCCTACCGTCCCAAACTTCCCGCCAGTCTTTCACAGGACATCGCCGGCATCGGGATGGAATACGGCGAACCGACCGAATCGATTTCGGATCAGGAGGCCCTGCGGGGGCTTTTTAAGCATACCTACGGCAAGCCCATTGTTACGTTTGGCCGGGGCCGGAAGGCCGGCATCGGCCACAAGTTAAGGGTGGGGGTTATTCTTTCCGGCGGCCAGGCGCCCGGGGGCCACAACGTTATAGCCGGTCTTTTTGACGGTCTTAAAAAGGGGAACCCCGAATCCGCGCTTTACGGATTTTTGGGCGGCCCGTCGGGCCTTATCGGCAACAAGGCCGTGGAGATTACCGCGTCCATGATGGACGAGTACCGCAACACCGGCGGTTTCGACATGATCGGTTCCGGGCGTACCAAAATTGAGACCCCCGAACAGTTTGCCGCGTCCCTGGAGACGGCGGCGAAGCTCGGCCTTTCCGCCGTCGTGATCATCGGCGGGGACGATTCCAACACCAACGCGGCGCTGCTGGCGGAATATTTTCTGGAACGGGGATCGCCGATACAGGTGATCGGCTGTCCCAAAACCATCGACGGGGACCTGAAAAACGCCCTTGTCGAAATTTCCTTTGGTTTTGACACGGCGGTAAAAACCTACAGTGAACTTATCGGGAATATCGGGCGGGACGCCAACTCCGCGAAGAAGTACTGGCATTTCATCAAACTTATGGGCCGCTCGGCAAGCCATATCGCCCTGGAGTGCGCCCTCCAGACCCGGCCCAACGTCTGCCTTATCTCCGAGGAGGTGGAGGCGAAGAAACATTCGTTGAAACAGATTGTGGACAATCTCTGCGATTCCATCGCCCGGCGGGCGGCCAACAAAGAAAACTTTGGGGTGGTGCTGATCCCCGAAGGGCTGGTGGAATTTATCCCCGAAATGAAGACCCTGATCGAGGAACTGAACGACATTATGGCCGCCGGCGGGGATGAATTCGCCAACGTGGAAAAAGAATCGTTCCGGGAGATTGTCGCGTGGCTTGCCCGCAAACTTTCCGGCCCTTCGGAATCACTGTTCCTGAGCCTTCCCGAGGAAATCGCCAAACAACTGCTGGCGGACCGGGACCCCCACGGGAACGTACAGGTCTCCCGGATCGAAACGGAAAAACTGCTCATCGGCATGGTGGAAAAAGAACTGAAAAAACGGGCGGACGCGGGAACCTACCGGGGTAAATTCAGCGCCCTGGGGCATTTTTTCGGTTACGAGGGCAGGTGCGCCTTCCCCTCCAACTTTGACGCGGACTACTGCTACAGCCTGGGATTCAGCGCCTTTGTGCTGATCGCCGCGGGGCTTACCGGCTACCTTTCCAGCGTGCGGAACCTCAGCGCCCCGGCGCGGGAGTGGATCGCCGGGGGAGTGCCGCTGACCATGATGATGAACATGGAACACCGCCACGGTTCACAGAAGCCGGTGATACGGAAAGCCCTGGTGGACCTTGAGGGGGAACCCTTTAAGGTCTTTGCCCAAAACCGGGATGCCTGGGCGCTGGCGACCGGCTACCGGTACCCCGGCGCAATCCAGTACTTCGGCCCCCCGGAGATCGCCGACATCACCACGGCGACCCTGAGGCTGGAACACCCGTAGTACGCAGTCATCATTCAACCTGTGAGTAGTCAGTTTGATACGCCAAATTTGGGCCGGCACCATGCGCGATGCACGCGTTTCCATAACGGGATTTTTCGGGTATTCTTGCCGCAATGGCGGCGATAATATTCCTGATCGTTACGGCGTCTCTTTTTTCCGTGATTGGCGTCATCGTCCTCCTGGCCAAGGTTTCCCGTCAGGAGGATCTTCTACGGGAATACGGAGAACGGCTGGATCGTGTGGAGAAGGCCCCGTACCCTTCCGTGGGGAAAGCGTTCTTACCGCCGGCGGCGAAAATTCCACCGATGGGCGCGCCGCCAATGGACGAGGCGCCGACGGAGAAGGCTCCGTTTATCTGGAAGCCGGAGGAAAGCCCGGCGGCTGAGCGGCCCGCCGCCCGTTCCGCGCCGGGGAATTTCCCGCCGGCCTTTTTGCGCGGGGTGAACCTCTGGGCCGCGGGGGGGATTCTGCTCCTCCTGGCCGGTTTTGCCACCCTTGTTACCCACCTGGCACACAGGGGCTTCTTTACCGTTGAAATGGGGATCGCCGCCGCGGCTCTCTGCGGTCTTGTCATGCTGGTCCTGGGCTGGCGTTTCAGGAAAAAACGGCCCCTCTACTTTCTCCCCCTCCAGGGGGGCGGCATTGGCATTCTCTACTTTTCCGTTTTTGCCGCCGCCAGGTTTACCGCCCATCTTTCCCCACGCGCCGGCCTGGTTTTCATGAGTCTGCTCGTCCCCTCGGCCATTGCCCTGGCCCTCGTTCAAAATTCCCAGGCCCTGGCCCTGGTGGGTTTTCTCGGCGGTTTCGCCGTCCCCCCGCTCATGGCCTGGGGCGGGGGAAACCAGGTCTTCCTCTTTGCCTACTACCTGGTCCTTGATCTGGGGGTCCTGTGTATCGGCTTTTTCCGCCGCTGGAACCCCCTTAACCTCCTTGCCCTGCTGTGCTGTTTTATTCCCGCCGCTGTCTGGACGCTGAACTACTACACGGTGGAACTCTTCTGGTCCGTGGAACCGTTCTTCCTGGCCTATTTCCTCATCTTCACGGTTCTGAGTTTCCGGGGTTCCGCTCTGAAAATCGCCCCGAATTTTGACATGGCGCTGATCCTGGGAACCCCCATCCTGGCGGCCCCGCTTCAGTGGAAGGTTTTTGAGCCGGTGGCCCACGGACACGCCCTGGCCTGCCTGTGCTTTTCCGCGTTTTACATCGCGGCGGCCTTTGTACTGTGGAAGCTGAGACGGGCGGAGGGGCGGCTTCTTCGCGAAGCCTGCCTGGACTTTGGGGTTCTGCTGGCAAATCTCGCCATACCCCTGGAACTTAGCCCCGGGATCACCAGCGCCGTGTGGGCCGCCGAGGGGCTTGTGGTTTTCTTCGCGGGCCTCCGCCTGAAAAGCGGAAGGATCACGGCTGCCGCCCTTGTCCTTCACGCCGCCGGGGCAATCGCCTTTTTCTTTAAGGCGGGAACCCCCGTTTACGACGGTGTTCTGAGCGCCGGATTTACCGGATCTCTTGTCATCGCCCTTTCGGCCCTGGCTATGGTGTACGGCGCCGAACGGCTTTCGGCGCGGCCCCGCCCCGCCCTTTCCCTTGTTCTCGCCGTCTGGGGCTTCCTCTGGTGGTTCGGCGGCTGGTGGTACGGGATCTCCCGCGGTTCCGCCAATCCGGGCGCGGCGCTGTTCCTGCTCTGTTCCCTAAGCGCCCCGGCGGCCTACGGGGCCTCGCGATGCCTGCGGGTTCCCCTGTTCCGCCTGGGGATGATCCCCTCCCTTGCCGGGGGCTTCCTCGTGTGGTTCGCCTTTTTTTCCATCCACCTGTTCAGCGTTTTTACAAACCGCCCCTGGGTGATGCTGAGCCACAATTATTTTACCGGCGCGTATGGCTGGGCCTGGCTTGTCTTTTTTGCCGTTCAGGGCGTCTTGATCGTGTTATCACGGAGGGAACTGCGGGAGGATGTTCACGGCGTATGGATCCTGATCGCGGTCCTGGTAAGCCTGGGAGTCTTAACCTCATCGGGCCGTGCCTTTACCATTTTCCGGAATCTCGCCCCGGCCTGGACAAGTTTCGCGGGGCTTCTCCCCGTTTTTGCCGCGATGACCGGAATTAGTTTGTCCGCGCGGCGTCTCGCGGGGAAGGCGGACGGGGCCCTTACCCGCGCCCGGCTTGTCTTTTACATCCTTCCCCTTCTTCTAAGCGCCGTATTGGGCCTCTGGTTCCTCGTTACCCTGTTTTTTCCCGGGAATCCGGCCCCCCTGCCCTTCTACATCCCCATCCTCAACCCGCTTGACCTGGAGGAACTTTTTTGCCTTGTGGTCTTCCTCCTCTGGCAATCCGCCCTGATGAAAAGAAATGACCTTCCGGTATTGAAGAAATGGGTCCTCGCCATCATCGTTGATGGTGTGGTACTTCTCTACGCAGTCGCCGCGGTCGCGCGGGGCGCGCATTTCTACGGCGGCATAGCCTACCGGGACCTGGCGTATTCCGACGTGTTCCACCTGTGCCTTTTCATCCTCCTGGCCCTGTACGGCATGGGGCATATCATCGGGGGAAACAGGCTGTCCCAAAGGCCGCTCTGGATCGCCGGGGCCGTCCTGATGATCGCGGATACCGCCAAGTTCCTCCTCTTCGATCAGGCAAGCGCCGGGGCGGCCGCGCGGGTCGCATCGTTCTTTCTGGCGGGTCTCCTGTTCCTCGTTATCGGCTGGGCCGCTCCCCTGCCGCCTTCGTCCGGGCCCCGTCCGGGTAAACGCCGTGACGGGTAAACCCGGATTCGTTTATCCTGTGGGGTATTCTGATTCTTTCGGTACCTGTTCTATGCGGCATGCGCTTTATATCGTCAAATCCATGCGAAAGGAGACATCATGACACGACCGTATTTCGCGCTGGTCATCGGCGCGATTTTTTTCACCGTGTTTAGCGGCCCCCGGCCTGAGGCCCAACCCCTTAGGGACGGGGAGAGCCTTCCCCTTGAGACCCAGGCGGGGGCGATGCCCCTGAGGAAGATCACCGTCTACTCATCGGGAGTCGCGTTTTTTGAACATTCGCGGGTACTCAGCGGGCCGGCGGTGTTCAGGCTGCCCTTTACGGCGACGGCCCTGAACGACGCGCTCAAATCCCTCCTGCTGCGTGATCCCGCGTCGGCCTTCCCCCTGATCGGCTATTCCCCGGAGCAGGGCCTTCCGGAGACCCTGCGGAGCCTGGGCGTCGACCTGTCCGGCAATCCCGGCATGGCGGAGATCCTGGAGAACCTTCGGGGGGAGGAAGTGGAAGTCAACGTTCCCGAACCCATACGGGGGAGGATCATGGCCCTTGAGTACCGGCGGGCAGGGGACGGGGGGCCGGCGGAACCCTGGCTTTCCCTGCTTGGCCCCCAGGGTATCAGGCTCCTGAATCTGGCGAAGATCGATTCCCTGCGCGTCACCAACGCCGATCTGAACGCGGACCTGGAACGGGCCCTTGACCTTATCATGGCCTCCAGGAACTCCCGGACCAGGGAGCTTACAATCACCCTTCCCGGCGGCGGAAGCCGTTCAGTCTCGGTAAGTTACGTGATCCCCTCGCCGGTCTGGAAGGTTTCATACCGTCTGGACCTGGGGAACGGGACCTCCGCTCCGGCCCGTTTTCAGGGCTGGGCCATTGTCGATAACGACAGCGATGAGGACTGGCGGGACGTGGAACTCTCCCTGGCGGCGGGGCGGCCCGTGTCGTTTATCCAGAACCTCTACCCCCCCTACTACCAGGACCGCCCTACCCTGCCCCTGGCCATTGCCGGGAGCGCCGCCCCCGTAACCTACGCCGCGGCGGATTCCCGGCAGCGGGCAACGCTCAACAGCCCGGTGGAAAAATCCGCGGCGGCTGAGGAGCTGGTCGAGTTTGAGCCCTCCCCCCGGGCCGCCGCGCCGGTCCCCGCCCCCGAACCGCTCCCGGTTACCGGGGCCGACATGGCCGATCAGTTCAGTTTTACCCTGAGTAGTCCGGTGAGTATTGACCGCAAAAGCAGCGTCATGTTTCCCCTGTCGGACACGGAAATTTCCGTCCGCAAATTCCTGATCTTTTCCGGGGTCCAGACCGGCCGGACCGTTCACCCCGCCGTTGGGGCGGAACTGAACAACACCACGGGTCTCCGCCTCCCCGCCGGTCCCATTACGGTCTACGACGGGGGTTCCTACGCCGGGGACGCCCTGCTGGAGTTCCTCAACCGGGATGAAAAGCGGCTTATCTCCTGGGGGGAGGACCTTTCGGTTACCGGGACTTCGAGTGTCTCTTCCACGCGGATCGTAACCGCGGTAACGGTAAGCGGCGGGGTTATGACCCTGAACCGCCGGCAGAGTACCGAGAAAACCTACCGTTTCAGAAACACCGGACCGGAAGCCAAAACAATTGTCATTGAACACCCCATTACCACAGGCGCCGCGCTCGCGGAGCCCGCGAACTACGACGAAGCCACCGGCACCGCCTACCGGTTCATCCGGCAGATTCCCCCGGGAACCGGCGGGACGGGGGAAGCGGAACTGCGTGTCCGGGAAGAAACCCCCCTTTCCCAGCGGATCAGCCTGACAAACCTGACGCCCGCCGCCCTGTTAAGCTACTCCTCCAGCCAGGAGATCCCCGCCGCCGTCAGAACAAGCCTGGCGCAGGCGGTGGAACTATGGCGGGGCGTGGAAGACGCGGAGAAGGCGCGGACGGAAACCGAGGCCCGCAAGAACGCCCAGGCCGCCGAACAGGATCGTATCCGCGGAAACCTGGAGGCCGCGGGAAACGAAACCCCGCAGGGCCAGGAGTACCTGCGCCGCCTTACGGCGCTGGACGCGGAGATCGACCGCCTGAACGGGGACCTGGAACGGCAGCGGGCCGGGGCGCTGGAGGCCCAGGCCGCCTACGAGAACTACCTGCGGAACCTTAGCTTTTAGGGGGCTAGCAGCCTGTTGTACTTGTAGGTTTTTGCTCCACGTTGTGTCGCAAAAACCACGATAAATGGGCTGCTTACGCAGTCATGATTGTAATTGTGGGGTTTTTTGGTACTTCCGATGCTTCCCGAACCTCCACGACTCTGCCCTCTTTGTGGTGTAGTCAGACACCATTTAACCTGAGGTTTTAGGTTTGACAGCCGCCTAACCTTAACTCCCTATCGTGAACCACTGCGGGGGCGGGGATAGCCCGGCGGGAAGACATTTGGAATTCTCCGCCGCAGCGTATCGGAGGCTTTGACGCGGATGCGTCAAGCCTATCGATAGCAAAGGCGGATTCTACAAGCGTTTTTCCGCCGGGCTATCCCCGCCCCTGCCGGGAAGCGGTAGAGGGTTACGTTCAGGCGTATCAAACTGAACGACTCACAGGTTGAATGATGACTGCGTACTACAGGGATTCCAGCTTTTCCCGCACGGCGTCGTATTCCAGATTGTCCAGTTGTTCGCGGAGCCAGGGGATAAGGTCTCCGCCCGATTCGTATTCGCGGCTTTCAAGTTCCGTCATCACATCTTCCATGATGGCGGGCTTGAACCGCCTGCTGGCGTCGAGCAGTTTTTCAAGCAGGCCCGTGTCGGGGGCGGCGGCTTTCGTTTTTGGGGTATTGTTTTCCGCCGCGGCTTCAAGCAGGCGGCCCAGGTTCTCAAGGGCCGTTTCAACCTTCGCGATAAAGGCGGCGTTTTTGGAATGTACCGTTTCGTAATCGCCGGCCTTGGCGGCACGTTCAAGTTCCTCCGCTTCGTTGCCGATTGTTCCGGCGCAGATTCCGTAGCTTGCGCCTTTAAGGCCGTGTACCGTTATGGCGTAGCGCGCCAGGGTTTCCCGCGACAGGGATCTGAGTTTTTCCAGCAGTTCCGGTGTGTGGTTCAGGTACGATTGAAGAATCCGCAGGTAGATCTCCTCGGTTCCGTAGCGTTTCAGCCCCGCCGCGAAGTCCATGCCGTCCAGCCGCGCGTTGGCGAGCGGGCCGCCTTCTACCGTGGTTTCAACCTCGTTGGCCTCCTGCCCGGCCTTCCACAGGGTCTCCTCAGTCTGCTTGTCCCGCACCCACTGGTTAAGGACCACATCCAGCCGCATAATATCAATGGGTTTCGCGATAAACGCGTTAAAGCCCGATGACAGGAACATATCCTCGTTTCCCGCCAGGGCGTTGGCGGTAAGGGCGATAATGGGTACGGTTTTGGCGTACTCCGTGCCGATTTCGTTACGGATGATCCGGGTGGCCTCAATGCCGTCCATGCCGGGCATCATGTGGTCCATGAATATTACATCGTACCGTACCTCTTCTTTACGCACCTTTTCTATCGCTTCCGGTCCGCTCAGCACGCAGTCGATGGTAAGGCCGTAGGGCAGCATGAGTCCCCTGGCCACATCCAGGTTGGTAACCACATCGTCCACTACCAGCACTTTCCCGTAGGGCATGCGCGCCCGGATCAGGTTTTTGCTCCGGCTGCGCCGTGTCTCGATAAGCCGGAACGACATAAGGTTTTCCGCCACTTCCTTTCCAATGGGCTTGGCGTCAATGATTGTTTGGTTGATTCGCACGGTAAAGGTGCTGCCCCACCCGTATTCACTTTCCACCTCGATGGTCCCGTTCATCATTTCCACAAGCCGCTTGGTAATGGAAAGCCCAAGGCCCGTGCCTTCGATCTTCCGGTTTGCCCTGGCGTCAAGCTGGCTGTACTCCGAAAAGAGCTTGTCGATGTCCTCCGGCCTGATCCCCTGGCCGGTATCGCTTACGGAAAAGATCACTACCGCGTCGTTGCCCTGTTGTTCCCAGCGGATCTTGAGGGTAACAACCCCCGCCCTGGTGTACTTAAAGGCGTTGGAGAGGATGTTGTTCAGCACCTGTTTTACCCGCAGTTCATCGCCAAAAAGCCGGGCGGGCAGGGTATCGTCAACGATGAGTTTGAAGGTAATGGCCTTGGAACCGATACGCACGATGTTAAGCTGTACCGTGTCGTTGATAAGGCTGGGGGTATCGTAGTTCTCCGGGATAAGTTCAAAGTTGCCCGCCTCAATTTTGGAAATATCCAGAATGTCGTTGATGATCCCCAGGAGCGTGGAACCTGAATTGTATATCTTTTCCAGATCGGCGTGGACGGCCTCGCTCAGGTCGTTTTGCAGTTGTATCTCCGACAGGCCGATGATGGCGTTAAGGGGGGTACGGATCTCGTGGCTCATGGTAGCCAGGAAGGCGCTCTTTGCCTTTGAAGCCGCCTCCGCCGCTTCCTTGGCCTGCAGGGTCTCGGTAACATCGTGGAAGAGGATCATAACGCCCTCCACCTTGCCGGATTTGTCCCGCATGGCGGTGGTATTGGTGGTGTAGATTCTAAAGTCGCCGCCGCCGGTAATGTCCAGCGTTTCTTCCGATTCGATGGTCCCGTGTTCGACCATGGCGCGGCCGATGTAGGTTTTGGCGTGTTCCGAAAACGTATCGTTGTGGAACCGCTCAAAAACCCCGGAAAAGTGCAGTCCGTCGATAAGGCCGAAATTCTGAATCCCCGCTATTCTCAGAAATGTATCCGTACAGTAGGCAAAGCGGCCTTCGCCGTCCAGCAGGATGATGATGTTGGAACTGTTTGTCAGCATCATGTTCATGAATTTTTCCTGCTTGGTCTGTTCCTCTTTCAGCATTGTGGCCAGGTGGTCACGGGTGGCGGACATTTTTTCAAAACGGTACATGACGTTTTGCTGCATTGCGATCTGCCGGTTGAGTTTTTTTACCTGAATCCGCAGATCCGCGTTTTCCTGCCGCAGGGCCGCTAGTTCTTCCTCTGTCATTGCCTTCCTCTTACAGAATACAGATGATTAGCGAGTCGTTTTGCAGGTGGTTTACCACGCTGCCGTTATCAAGAAACGAAGGAAATATTTCACCCCCCGAATACACAAAATAGTAGGGCGCCCGGTCGCCGACGCAGTCCCGTACTGTTTCGTGTTCCGCCATTGTCTTTACGCCAAGGGCCCAGTTCCGGCCCGCGCAGGAGTACATCAGTATGCCCCGCCCGCGGGCTTTTTCCAGGGCTTCCCGTACCTTGCCGGCGGTAGAGCTGATTACGTCTTCCTGGCTCATGGGCGCCAGGGCCAGGGTGGAATTGACCGGGGCGGCGCCGCAGAGAATAACCCCGCCGCCCTCGGCGGCGCTTATGGCCGCCCTGACCAGAATGGACCGGTCTTCCAGTTGGATGATAAAGGGCAGGGAAGCAAGGGCCCCAATATCGCCGCTTTTCACCAGGCCGACGGATTCCAGATAGGCAACGGCGGGCATGTTATTTACGGTTTGTAAAACATTGCGGTTTATTCCGGTGATCACCGCCTTCTGTTTCAGTATGTTTTCCTCGCTTACCGAAACACTGAGGAAGACAGGATCCACATCGCCGGAAAGCGCCAAAAGAACCATGGACTCCGTGTAGCTCTGGCCCCTGTAAATTGTGTAGGACCTGCTGAAATCCGGCTCGTTGGAAATGGCCAGAGTCCCAAAGGCGGGGATGCCCCCGGAAAGCGAATCGACCTGCTCGATAAATTCGTCCCCCCCCACGGTTAGCATGAACGGGATAAACGGCATAAGCAGCGAAGGTTTTCCGGCGGCGGCGATCCTGTTGTAGAGTTCCGTCAGGGGCCCGTCAACCGAATCGGTAATGGGCGATGAAACACCGCTTGTAAATTTGACCGAATCGCTGGTCAGCACCGTCAGGCTAAGACCCATGTCGCTGATACACAACGGCGTTGAAAGGCTTATGGTGGTAGTACCCACCACGTCAAAGGGGAGTTTATCGGAAAGGGCCTTCACCACCCCGTTGTCCAGAAACTCGCTGAAGCAATGGACAATTCCCACCGAGTTCGCCAGCAGATTGTTGTCCGGATCCACCTGTTTCAGCAGTTCCGCTACCGCCGCTTCCTGATCGTCAATCTCATCGGTAAAAGCGTTGATCGTCCTGATCATGATCCAACCTCCATCCTATTTCTTGGCTGCCGCCCGGGCCAATTCTTCGTTAATGGCCTCAAAGGCGTCTATAATCCGTTCATCAAAGACGGTTCCCTTACCATCTATGATGATACGGCAGGCTTCCGCGTGGCTCATTCCCCGGCGGTACACCCGGTTATCCACCAGGGCGTCGTACACATCCGCTACCGCCATGATCCGTCCGCACAGGGGTATGTCGTCCCCGGCAAGGCGGCGGGGATACCCCTTGCCGTCGTACCGCTCATGGTGGGAGGCGGCGATCATCCTGGCGTAGTGAAGGTACTGCTGGGTGGGGGTACGGGCCAGCATGTTCTTCAGTATTTCCTCGCCGATGATCGTATGCTGCTTCATGGCGGCAAATTCCCCGTCGTCCAGCCGGCCGGGCTTCAACAGTATCGTATCGCTGATGGCGATCTTCCCAATATCGTGAAAGGGGGCGGCCCGGACCATCATGGCAAGATCCATTGATGTAAGTTCATCGGTAAAAAGCCCCATGTCAATAAGTTTACGGCCCAGCATGTTCACGTATCCGCTGGTCCGAGCTACATGCTCCCCGGTGTTTTCATCCCTGCACTCAATAAGTTCCGCAAAGGACAGGGCCACGCTGTCCGACATCTTCGCCACGGTGTTTTCAAGCTGGGCCTGGTAGGATGAAAAGCGCAGGTGCAATTCGATGCGGTGCAGCAGGATACTTTTTTCTACCGGCTTGGTAATAAAGTCCCGTGCCCCGGACTGGAGCCCCCGGACCTCGGTTTCCGTATCGTGATTGCCGGTAAGAAAGATAACCGGAATACTCCCCAGATAGTGGTTCAGCCTGAGCCGTTTCAGAGTCTCAAAGCCGTTCATGCCGGGCATTTCAATGTCAAGGAGGATAAGGTCGGGCTTTTCCTTCATGCAGATCTGCAGGGCCAGGGGGCCCGATTTCGCCAGGGAAACCTCGTAGTTTTCCCCCAGTTGGGCGCCGATCTGCTTGAGGCTTGAGATGTTGTCGTCAACCACCAGTATTTTGCTCAGGGGATTTTCATTCATTCCGTAAATCTCTCCCCTGAATTTTTACCAGCGACTCCACGGAAACGATAAGAGACGCGAATTCCTGCCGGACGGAGGCAAAGGCGTCCACGATCCTTGGATCAAACCAGGTTCCCTTCCCATCAAAAATGACGCGGCAGGCGTCCTCGTGGCTCAGGGCCTTCCGGTAAACCCTGTCGGTTATGCAGCCGTCATAAACGTTGGCCACCGCCATGATCCGCGCGCAAAGGGGAATGTCGTCCCCGGCAAGCCCGTGGGGGTAGCCTGTGCCGTCGTACTTTTCGTGGTGGCTTTCGGCGATAAGCCTGGCGAATTTAAGGTAGTGCTGCTCCGGGGTGCGCCTGTAGATCGCGTCAAGAAAATGCGCCCCAATAAGGGTATGTTTTTTTACCTCGGCGTACTCGTCAGGCGTAAGGGCCCCCTTCTTGAGCAGGAGCGTATCGCTGACGCCGATCTTGCCGACATCGTGGAACGGCGCCGCCCGGGCGATCATATCCATGTCGGCCTCGTTAAGCGTGTCCCCAAAAACGCCGCTTGCCAGGAGTTCCCGGCCCAGAATCTCTACGTATTTGCCGGTCCGCAGCACGTGGGTTCCCGCGTTATCGTCCTTACATTCAACCAGTTCCGCGAACGAGGTAACAATACTGGTTTCCAGTTCCTTTACCGTGTTTTCCAGGGAACTCTGATAGGCGGCAAACTGCAGGTGGAGTTCCAGCCGGTGAAAGAGAATGTCCTTGTTGGCCGGTTTGGTAATAAAATCCATGGCCCCCGACTCAAGGGCCCTGATCTCGGTAGCCGTGTCGCGGTTGCCCGTAAGAAAAATAACCGGTATGGGACTGAATTCCGGGTCCGCCTTGAGCCTGCCGATAGTCTCAAAACCGTCCATGCCGGGCATCTCAATATCCAAAAGAATAAGATCGGGCCGTTCCTGCCGGCATATCTTCAGCGCCATGGAGCCCGATTTGGCAAGGGAAACTTCGTAATGGGAGGTAAGCTGCGCGCCGATTTGCTTGAGACTTGCCAGATTGTCATCCACAACCAGTATCTGTTTTGCCATGCCGGTAATACTCCTGTATAAAGTTAACAGCCTTCAAGCAGGGTTAATCTACCACGTATCCGGTACTTGCGCAATATTTCAACCGGCCATTATTCCCACAACACCCGCCGATGCCCTGCCACGGTAAACCCATAGAAATTGGAGCGGTAGCCGGATACTAAAAATCGTTTTTTACGGCGCGGCCGCCTATCAGAACGGCCCGGATGTTGAAATCCCCGTCAAATACCGTAATATCCGCGTCATGTCCGGGGATAATGGCCCCCTTGCGCCGGTAGCGCATCACGTTGGCCGGGTTAAACGTGGCGGTTTTTACCGCGTCCTCTATGGTAAAACCGTATGTTACCAGGTTCCGTATTCCCCGGATAATGGTCAGCGAGGAACCCGCGATAACATCGTCAAGTTTCCGGTGAAACACCCCGTCGTGGAAGATCACTTCCTCGCCGTTGGCGAAGAACGGGCCCGTTTCCTGTTCGGTGGGTTTTAAGGCGTCGGTAACCAGGACGATCTTGTCTATCGGCTTGTCCCTGAGGAGGAGCTTGTACAGGTCCGGGTGTACGTGGTGGCCGTCGGCTATTATCTCGCAGGATATTTCCGGATGTATCAGGATGGCCCCCACGGCGTTGGGGTTCCGCTGGTCCAGCTTGCTCATGGCGTTGAACAGGTGGGTTGAGTGGAGAATTCCCGCCTGCATGCCTTCGACCATGTTCTCGTAGTTGGCGTCGGTATGCCCCGCCTGCAGGATAATTCCCTTTTTGATGCAGTAAAGGGCCAGCTCCCTCATGCCCTTTAGTTCCGGCGCCACCGTCATGTTGATGATGTGTCCGCTTGACGCATCCCAGAGCCGCTCCATCAGGGGCATGTCCACAAGGCTTACCGTTTCCGGCCTCTGCACGCCAAGGCGGTTGGGGGAAATGAACGGCCCCTCCAGGTGGAGGCCCATGATCCGCGCCCCCTTCTCTTTTCCCATCGCGCCGGTTACGGCTTTTACCGCGTTAAGAAGGGTTTCAGGGTCCGAGGGGTAGAGGGTGGGATGAAAGGAGGTAACTCCGTAGTTCGCGAGAATCCGGGACATTTCAATGGTGGAATCGACGCCCCTGTCCCGCGAAACAAAGGCGTCGTCCGTGCCATACCCTCCAAAGCCGTGAATATGGGTATCAATAAACCCCGGGGCAATGTAGCTTTCCGCTACGTCAACAATTCTGGTTCCCGCCCCGAACCGCTTTTGGTCGAAACGGCGCCGGGAAAAAACATCCGCCACCAGCCCGTTTTCCACAAGCACGGCGCAGTGTTCCATGGCGGCAAAGCCGGTCATCACCGTGCCATTGTACAGGCATATCGAATCCATACGTTAAGTATAGACGATTGGACGGGATCTTCAAATACGGCCGCGGGCCGGCGCATATAAACCATTTGAACCGCGCCTAACACAGGTTGTGCGAAATTGGTTGGCAATCATGTTAGCCTTACATCAGGGGGGCAAAGAGCCGCAGGGCGTCGGGGATAACCCGCTGGACTATGGTACGGGCGCAGTCCTTGGGCGTAATTTCGTGGCAGAGGGGCAGGGTGTTAAGAAAGTCCTCCTTAACGGCCATTATGCTCCGGTTGTGGTACAAAACCACCCCGCATTCAAAGTGCAGGTACAGGCTGCGGAAATCCAGATTGGTGGTGCCTACCGTGGCTACCCGGTCGTCGGATACAAAGGTCTTGGAGTGGTTAAAACCGTTGGTATACTCGTAGACCCTTACCCCCGCGCTGATAAGCTGCCGGTAATACGAGCGGGACGTAATGGCCACAATTTTTTTGTCCCAGCGGTGGGGCGTAATAATCCGCACGTCCACTCCGCTCTTTGCCGTCAGCGTAAGGGCGGAGATAATATTATCGTCCACTACAAGGTAGGGAGTATTGATGTACACATAATCCCGCGCGTTGTTGATAATCTGAATGTACACGTGTTCTCCCACGTGTTCAGTGTCAATGGGACTGTCCGCGTAGGGCTGGACAAACCCGTCGGATTCTACCGGACAGCCGTCCTTCCAGGGGTACAGGGCCGGATACTGTTCGTTCCGCCAGGGTTCCATGTTCCACATCTGGAGGAAGATAAGGGTAAGGGACCAGGCCGCTTCTCCCCGCAGCATAATCGCGGCGTCTTTCCAGTGTCCAAAACGTTCCACGATGTTGATATACTCGTCCGCAAGGTTAATGCCGCCGGTAAAGGCCGTCTTCCCGTCAATGCAGATAAGTTTGCGGTGGTCCCGGTTGTTTTGCAGGGAAGAGAGTATGGGCCTGAAGGTGTTAAAGACGATGCACTTGATTCCCTTCCGGTCCATTTGGTCGATAAAATTTGGGGGCAGGGACATGAAGCACCCAAGGTCGTCGTAGATAAGCCGTATGTCAAGACCGTCCCGGGCCTTACGTTCCAGAATTTCCAGGATGGAGTCCAGCATCTGCCCCTGCCTGATGATAAAAAATTCCAGAAAAATGTAGCGTTCCGCTTTTTCCAGTTCTTCCAGGACCTTTTTGTAAAAAGCCTCCCCGGAGGGCAGGTATTCCGCCTGGGTATGCCGGTAGATCGGGAATCCGGCGTATTTCTGCAGGTAGCGGGCCTGGGGAAGAAAATCCAGGCTTTCCGCCGGCAGGGAGGGGAGGATGTCACCGGGAAGATAGAAATACTCCTCGCTCCGGCGTCTTGCCTGTTCCGAATAGCGGCGGAGCTTGCGGGGATTGGAGTTAAAGAGAAAGATGATGTACAGGATACCGCCAAAGATGGGGATGAGCAGGATAAGGAAAATCCAGGTTAGTTTGTAGGCGGGCTTTTCAACTTTATTAAGGATGTACACGCATACAATAATGCTTAACACCTTAAGTGCCCAGTTGACGTAGAGAAACAGTATGCTGGAACCGGCAATCAGCGACACCAGAAAACCGATCTGGAGCAGCAGCGCGCCCGCCACAAGAAACCGGCGGCGGAACACCACCCGCGCCCAGGGATTTTTTATGCCGGCCATTTTCCCGCTCCTTGCCGGATAACACGTACCTCGTCTTCCGTCATGTCCAGAACCGTTGAAAAAATACGGGGTTGACTTTCGTCCCCGGAAATAATCATATCCAGACTCTCGATGGATTCCAACTCCCAATCCGCCTCAAAAAGATCTTCCTCCGGAATGTCCGCCGGCCCGTTCCCGCCTTCCCGGTCTCCTCCCGGCCCCGCCATATCCCGCTTCGCGGTTATCGAGTACAGGGGAGAACCCAGGGCCCTGATCAGAGCCCGCGGTATGGGATGATCGGGAATACGGATCCCCACTTCCCGGCGGCGTATGTCAAGGCTCTTTTCCGTGCCCGGAAGCGTTTTAAGGATAAAGGTGTAGGGCCCCGGGGACAGCCGCTTGATAAGCCGGAAACGGGTGTTGTCCATGCCGCACAGTTCCCCAAACTGGGAAATATCCGCGCACAGCAGAGTAAAATGCCGTTCATCCCGCTCCCGCGAAAGGGACTTGAGGTGTTTTATTCCCACCTTTGAGGCAAGCGAACAGGTTAAGGCCCAGCTTGTGTCGGTGGGCAGCGCCGCAAGGCCCCCCCGGTTAAGCAGGTTAACCGCCCTTGCCACAACCCGGTCGTCGATGTTTTCCGGAGTCACGTATTCAATCATGCCCACTGCCCCTGATGCGCCACTTCCACATTATATCACAGTTATGTTATCTTTTCTATACGAAAAACTGGTCCGGATGTATGAGAATTCATACGTGCGGGCTCCGCCGTTGAAAGGCCCCGGAATTCCCGGTGTTTGTAACTCCTTATGCCATAAGGAGTTACGGAATCGCGGCGGCGTCCGGCCAAACTTGGCACGGAATTTGCAGTATTATACTGGACCTGTTGAAGAACTCGTCCGGAGGCGATTATGACAAGCGTAAAACGGAACGGGGAAGGCGCTCAAGAACTTAGCGTTCTTCAGACCTATTTCAACCAGATCAAGGCAATTCCCCTGTTGAGTTTTGAGGAGGCACTGGAGTTGTCCAAGCGGATTCAACAGGGCGACAAGGATGCCCGCCGCAGGCTTATCGAGGCCAATCTGCGTTTGGTCATTAAAATTGCCCGCGCCTACGCGGCCAGCGGCGTTCCGCTTATGGACCTTATTCAGGAAGGGAACCTGGGGCTTATCCGGGCGGCGGAAAAGTACGATCATTCCAAGAATGTCCGTTTTTCCACCTACGCCAGTTGGTGGATTCGCCAGTCCATTTCCCGCTTTATCTCCAACAAACAGCGGGTCATCCGTCTGCCCCACCGGAAAGAGGTACTGCTCTACAAGATACGGAAGGCATATCAGGCCCTTAGCCAGACCCTTATGCACCAGCCCAGGCTTGATGAAATAGCCGACTACCTGGGGCTCCCGGTGGCAGAGGTGGAGCGGCTTATCAAGGCGGGTAACGGGGCCATTTCCCTGGAAATGGACGCCGGACCCGATGAATCGGTGGCCATTGAGGACCTGCAGGAGGATTACACCTACAATCCCGAACGGGCCTTCCTGCGCAAGAGCGCCCGTGCCGATACAATCCGGTTTTTGAATATGCTCAAAGACAGGGAAAAGAAAATACTGATGGACCGGTATCAGCTTAACGGCTGTGAAGATCGTACCCTTAAAACCATCGGGGACAAGATGGGGATTTCCCCGGAAACGGTTCGCCAGATCGAGATTAAGGCCCTGAAGAAGATCAGGAACCATGCGGAGGAACTGCGGGCCGCCGTCTACAACGAGGCGATCTAAACTCCGGCGCGGGTACATGGGACCGGCGGGTTTTTCCCCGCCGGTTTTTTTATGGGAATGGAGCCCATCTTATGAAGATCCTGGGTGTTGAATCCTCCTGCGATGAATGTGCCGCCGCGGTGGTGGAGGACGGCAGGACCATACATTCCAGCGTTGTGAGTACGCAGATACCCATCCATGCCGTTTATGCCGGCGTGGTCCCGGAACTGGCAAGCCGTAAACATACCGAATGGATTTACGCGGTGGTACACGAGGCCCTGACCGGCGCGGGCTTGGGCCCGGGGGACATTGACGGAGTCGCCGCTACCTCCCGGCCCGGCCTTTTGGGTTCCCTCCTGGTGGGCCTTAGCTTTGCCAAGGCCTTTGCCTGGGCCCGGAACCTGCCCTTTATCGCGGTGAACCACATGCTGGCCCATCTCTACGCTTCCCGGCTCGAAAACGCGCCCCGCATCGCGCACGGGGGGGCGGACGCCGGGCTTCCCGCCTCTCCCCCCCCGTACCCCTTTTTGGGGCTCCTGGTTTCCGGGGGACACAGCCTTATCTGCCGGGTGGATGATTTTGACAACATCACCGTGCTGGGGACGACAATTGACGACGCGGTGGGGGAGGCCTTTGACAAGGTTTCCACGTACTACGGCTTTGGCTACCCCGGAGGGGCGGTAATCGACAGGCTGGCCCGGAAGGGGGATCCATACGCCTTTAACTTCCCCCTGCCCAATCTGCGCAAGGGGCAGCATCCCTACGACGTATCCTATTCGGGGCTTAAAACCGCGGTGATAAACCAGTTGGAGCGGTTTCGCCGCGCCGGCGCGGGGGTGAAAGAGGACGAGGGGGCCGACATTGCCGCGTCCTTCCAGCGTACCGCCGTGGAGATACTGCTCCGCGCCCTTTTCAGGGCCGCCGATGATACCGGACTCCGCGTGATTGTGGCCGGCGGCGGGGTGGCGGCCAACTCCTTCCTGCGGGAACGGCTTGCCGCCCGTTCCGACCTGCGCTGCGTCTTCCCCCCCCTGGAACTGTGCGGCGATAACGGCGCTATGGTGGCCGGTATCGGCTTCCGGTACCTGGCCCGGGGGGAAACCTCGCCGCTTACCGTAAGCGCCTCTGCCCGCGTGGAGGGCTTTAAGCGCGCGTACCCTTAGCCGGCAGGGCAACGGCGTTTACGTTTATATAAAGGGTTGTTGAACTCCTCCAACGGCAATCCGGCGGGGAACCCTGAGCCTTACCAAATACGCGATTCTTCGGGTTTTTTCCAGAGGTCCAGATAATCGCCCAGTTTGTCGAACAGGGGTTTACTCAGATCGTCCAGGGCCTTAAGGATTTCCGGGGGCAGTGTTGTTTCCACCGCCGCCGCGTTTTCACGCAACTGTTCCACCGTCCGGCAGCCGGCAATAACGCCGGCAACCGCGGGTTTTTGGCAGAGCCAGGCCACGGACAGGGTCCCGCAGGGGAGGCCGGTCGCGGCCGACAGTGCCCGCAGTTCCCGGAGAACGGTTTCAACCTCGGCGTCCGCTCCGTCCGCGCCATGACCGGAGTAGGGGTTGCCGTTTTTGGCGTAGTGGATCGTGCGGCGGCGCATGGGGGGAATGTCGGCGATGGTTTCGTATTTTCCGGCCAGAACTCCCTGCATCAGGGGCATATAGGCCAGAAAGCCGATGTGGTTTTTTTCGCAGTAGGGCAGGAGTTCGCGTTCCGGCCCCCGCGAGATAAGGTTAAAGGCGAATTCGTCCGCTATAACCTGAACGCCGGTTTCCCTGGCGATTTCCAGGGTTTTCAGGGAAAAATTGCTTACGCCGATTTCCCGGATCATCCCCTTGCGCCGGAGCCCCAGCAGGGCTTCCAGATTTGCCCGCAGCAGGCTTTCGTCAGGAGTGGGCCAGTGGATCATCAAGAGGTCGATGTAATCGGTGTTAAGGCGTTTAAGGGCATCCCCCACCATGGTTTCATAGTCCTGTCCCAGGCGATCCGCCGGCTGTATCTGAACCTTGTCGCATATCACCGCCTCCGCCCGGCGTTTCCCCAGGGCCTTGCCCAGGGACAGCTCACTGTTGCCGTCGTTGTAGCCCACGGCGGTGTCGAAGAAGTTGATATTCCGGTCAAGCCCCTCCGCCACCAGGGCGTCAACATCCGCCTGGTTCTGTTCACCCCAATAGCTTTTGCTGTCGCCGCCGAAACTCCAGCATCCCACCACCAGGGGGCTTACCAGCAGAGCGGAATTACCCAAACGTACTTTTTCCATGATTAACCTGCCTTGTATTTTTCGTGTCCAACGGCGTTAATAAGCGCCTTCATGTAACCGATCTCATAGGCGGCGGACACCGCGTTTCCCGCGGATACCGCCGGTGTGTGATCGTAGATCATCGTACCATCGTAATCCGCGTCAAAAAAGGCCCGGATCAGGGTGTACATATCCATATAGCCGTCATCCAGAAAGGTTTCCTCAAAATAGGGCAGCGGCGCGGACACATTACGGAGATGGGTGATAAAGACCCGCCCCTCCCGCACGAAAGAACGGACCCCTTCCAGAATATCGCCGAACCGGCTGCCCCCCTCAAGCCAGCAGCCGCAGCAAAACTCCATCCCCAGGTTCCGGCTTCCGGCGATGTCGAAAGCCCGGCGGTAATCCCCGGCGCTGTTTATCAGGGTGGCGACACCGCCTATCATGGGCATGGGGGGGTCGTTGGGATGCAGGGCCAGGCGGACTCCGGTTTCCTCGGACACGGGGATCACCTTTGTCATAAAATAGCGGAAGTTCTCCCACAGTTCGTCCTTTTCGTAGATACGTCCGTGCCTGGGGGGCACGGTTTCCAACTGCCGCTCGTCTACCGTCCGGGTTTTTGCCCCCCCTCTCCCCGGCGCGTCGTGGGCGGTGGACCACACATGATCCGGTTCCCAGGTAAAGGTGGTGGTAAAAATGCCGGTTTTTGACAGGACCCGGAGCATCCGGTTAAAACGGGCAATATCCCGGTCCCGGTCTTCCGTGGCCAGGTGGATATTCGCGGATTTTGCCACCCCAAGGTCCCCGGCGTTGTACAGGGTGATCCCCCGGCGGGCAAGCCGTTCTTTCAGCAGCGCCAGTTCCCCCTGACGCTCCGCCAGATTGTCCATCCAGGTATAGGCGTAAGGTATCCCCATCTGGGCATGAAAGGCTATGTCGTCCTCTCCGGCATTCTGGGGAATAAAGGCGCTCAGTTTAATCCTGCCGTACCAGTCGTTGGGCCCCTTGTTCATGGTTTGTCCTCGTCATTGCGAAGATTGTCCCCCACTATTCCATCCAGGTAGCGCCGCTGTTCGGCGGACAGGACCGCGAAGGGTTTCCGGGGAGGACCGGCGGGAATCCCCTGACGATCCAGGATGTACTTGATGGCCGGGATCAGGCCCACCCGGTTCAGGGCGGCCATGATGTTGTTGGCCTTGACCTGCAGGTCAAGGGCCTCCCGGCTTTCCCCGGCCCGGTAACGGTCGTAGATCTTTTTGTAGTGGGGGAGCATAAAATTGAAGGTGCTGCCGATGGAACCGTCCGCGCCCAGGGCAAGACCCCCCAGCATGGTTTCATCGTAGCCGTTCATGATGACCAGTTTGGGCGCCAGGGCCCTGATCCGCTCCATCTGGGAAAGATCGTGGTTCGTATGCTTAATGCCGAATACGGCCTGGGAGCGCAGCAGGGTTACGGTGGCCGGATGCTCCAGGTTGAAGGGTTTGTTGGTATTGCCGGGGAAATTGTAGATCATCACCGGCATACCGGCGGCGCGGGCGATGTCGTAGTAGTACTCCGCGATAAGTTCCGCTGAAAAACCGTAGTAAAAGGGAGGGGTTGCCGCGATATGCTGAAAGCCGAACCTTTTGGCGGCCACGGCGTACCGTAGCGCCTCGCCGGTGGAAATCGCGCCGGCATGGGCTATCAGGGTAGTCCGGTCCCGAAACGCCGAAGCCGCTTCAAACACGGCGATCCGTTCCGCTTCGGTCAACAGGAAACACTCCCCCGATGAACCGCCGATGAAAAAACCTGAAGCCCCTTCCGCCAGGTTCCGTTCCACCAGGCGGCTCAGCGTGTCCACCTGAAATTCTCCCGCTCCGTCAAAAGGCGTAATCGACGCCGGATAAATACCGTTCATAGGTTTCCACATTGTAGGAATTACGAGCGGTTT